>DATLYF010000044.1:0-16007 GCA_035575095.1 Candidatus Competibacteraceae bacterium | reverse complement strand
AGCCCCTCCAGCCGGCGGGCGAGCTGCTGGCGCAGCGGCGGATAGCCCTGGGGATGACCGTAGCCGGTCAAGTGCTCGCCCGGCTGGCGTGCCAGGGCGCGCAACTGGCGGGCGAGGCCGCTCTGGTCCAGCCAGTCGCCGGGCAGCCAGCCGCAGCCGGCCTTGAGTAGCTCATCACCGGTGACGAACATGCGCCGAATCTGCGCGGTGACATCGGCGCTGCGCTCCAGCGCCGCCAGCCCTTGGGGTGCTGCCGGCTGCGGCCGGGCCGCGACGTAGAAGCCGGCGCCGCGGCGCGATTGCAAATAGCCCTGAGCCACCAGCCGATCGTAGGCCTCCACCACCGAGAAGCGGCTCACCCCGAATTCGGCGGCGAAGCGGCGGATTGAGGGCAGACGTGCGCCGGGGCGCAGCAGTCCGGCGTCGATACGCATCTGCACGGCGGCGACGATCTGCTGCACCAGCGGCATGGCGCTGCGGGGATCGGGCTGGAACATGGCGGAGGCTCTCCATTGTTCGGTGGAATGACCGGTACAGTTATGGCGGTTGTACCGGCAACTGTATCTGTAGGCCGTGCTACCGTCAGGTTAGCCTGACGCTCGTGAACCATCCACGGGAAGAGGGCACATGGGCGGCAGCGAACGCTGGAGCGCGCAGAGGCGAGGATTGCTGTACGGCTTGCTGGGCGTGGCGGGGTTCAGCGTCACCCTGCCGGCGACGCGGCTGGCGGTGGCCGAACTGCCGCCGCTGTTCGTCGGCCTGGGCCGGGCGCTGCTGGCCGCCGCCCTGGCGGCGCTGCTGCTGGCCCTGTTGCGGCCGCCGCGACCCACGGCGCGGCAATGGCGCGGGCTGGTCATCGTCGCCGCCGGGGTGATCCTGGGCTTCCCGCTGCTTTCGGCCTGGGCCATGCAATGGCTGCCGGCCAACCACGGCGCGGTGTGGAATGGCCTGCTGCCGCTGGCCACGGCACTGGCCGCGATGCTGCGTGCCGGCGAGCGCCCGGCAGCGGCATTCTGGCGCTACAGCGTGCTGGGCAGCGCCATCGTGGTCGGCTACGCCCTGGGCAGCGGCGACGGCCGGCTGCATCCGGCGGATTTGCTGATGCTAGGGGCGGTGGCAGCGGCGGCCCTGGGTTATGCCGAGGGCGGCCGGCTGGCGCGGGAGCTGGGCGGCTGGCAGGTGATCTGCTGGGCGCTGCTGCTGGCGGCGCCGTTCCTGGCCGTGCCGGTGGCCTGGCACTGGCCGGCGGGCACGGCCTCGTGGGCGGCCTGGGCGGGCTTTGCCTATGTCGGCGTGGTCAGCATGTTCCTGGCTTTCTTCGCCTGGTACCGCGGCCTGGCCCTGGGCGGCATCGCCCGCGTCGGCCAGGTGCAGTTGCTGCAACCCTTCCTCACCTTCCTGGCCTCGGCGCTGCTGTTGGGCGAGGCGGTGACGCCGCTCACTCTGGCGGTGGCACTGGCGGTGGTCGGCTGCGTGGCCGCTACTAGATGATCTCGAAATACCGCTCCAGCTCCCAGTCGGTGATGTGCTTGCGGAACTCCCGCTCCTCCCACTCGCGGGTGGCGGCGAAGTGTTCGACGAACGCATCACCGAACCAGTCACGGGCCATCTGGGAGGCCTTCAGGCGCTGCGCCGCTTCCCACAGGGTGCGCGGCAACTGCTGCTCGGGCGGGAAGCTCTGGGCGTAGGCACTGCCCGGCACCGGCTCCTGCGGCTCGACCCGGTTGTCGATACCCCACAGGCCGGCGGCCAGGGCGGCGGCGAGCACCACGTAGGGATTGGCATCGGCGGCACCGACGCGGAACTCGATCCGCTGCGCCTTGGCGCTGCCGGGGATGACGCGGATGGCGCAGGTGCGGTTGTCTATGCCCCAGGTGGCGTCGGTGGGTGCCCAGTAGCCGGGGATGAGGCGCGAGAAGGCATTGACGGTGGGTGCCACCATGGCCAGCAGCTCGGGCAGCAGCCGGCATTGGCCGCCGATGAACCAGCGCTGGATATCGCTCATGCCGTGCGCCTTGGTCGGATCGTGGAACACCGGCTCGCCGTCGCGCTTCAGCGAGATGTGGATGTGGCCGCCCGAACCCGGCCAGTCCCGCGACCACTTGGCCATGAAAGTGGCCAGCTTGCCGTGGCGCTGGGCGTAGATCTTGACGAAGGTCTTGAACAGCGCGGCCTTGTCGGCGGCGTTCAGGGCCTCGTCGACGCTGATGGCGGCCTCCATCACCCCGGGGCCGGTCTCCTCGTGCAGGCCCTCCAGGGGGAAGTCCATGTCCTCGCACAGCGCCAGCATGCCGCGATAGAAGTCGGCGTCCACCGAGTTGCGCAGCACCGAGTAGCCGAAGTAGCCGGGCGCCATCGGAGTCAGGTTGCGGTAGCGCTTCTCGCGGATCGACTCGCGGGTCTCGTTGAAGACGAAGAACTCGTATTCGAAACCGACATGGGCACTGTAGCCCAGCGCCGCCACCCGCGCGAGCACCCGCCGCAGCAGCGCGCGCGGACAGATCTGCTCCGCCGCGCCGGCGAACTCACCGAGGAACAACAGGCCGCCATCCTCCAGCGGCAAGTTGCGGCAGCTCTCCGGCAGCAGCCGCACCGGGGCGTCCGGGTAGCCGGTGTGCCAGCCGGTATAGCGGACGTTGTCATAGAGCTGGTCGTGGCAGTCCCAGCCCAGCACCACATCGCAGAAACCGAAGCCGCTCTCCAAGGCCGCGGAAAACTTGTCCCGGGCCAGATACTTGCCACGCAGGATGCCGTCGATGTCGAAGACGCCCACCTTGACGTGGCTCAGGCCGCGCTCCTTCACCAGGCAGCAGGCGTCTTCGATGGTCTTGATCTGTCTCGGATTCATGGTTGCACTCACGAGCGGCTCAGAGACTCTTGTATGCGGTCATGCCCCGGTTCAGGGCACACTCCTCCCTAGGAAAAATAATTGATTATTTCGCTGCGCCTGCCAGGGTGACGGTGCGGGCTCAGATGGTGCGGCTGCGGATGCTGTCCTGTAGCTCTTCCACCTGGGCGCGCACGCCCTCTGCGTTGGGATGGATGCGCAGCACTTCCTGGTAGGCTTTCAGCGCCCACACCTCGTCGCCGCGCTGCAGGAAGAGCAGGGCCATACCGGACAGCGCGCCGAAGTGACGCGGCTCCAGGGCCAGGGTGCGCTGGATGTCGCGCATCGCGGCGCGCCGCTCGCCGCGCTGATAGTGCACCATGGCACGCTGGTTCCAGCCCTCGGCATAGTCCGGAGCCAACGTCACCACCCGGTCGAAGATCGCCAGTGCCTGCTCCAGATCACGACTCTGCCGCGCCGCCAGCCCCTGGCGCATCAGCAGGTTGATCGCCGGGTCCGGATGCTCCAGCCACAGCCGCCAGATGGCAACTTCCAGCGTCTGCGCTTCGGCGCTGTCGGTGCTGGCGCGCAGGTTGGCGAACAGCAACTTCAGCAGAGGATTGGTCTGATCGGCAGCGGCAGGGCTGGCGGCCAGCAACAGTCCCGCGCCGAGAGCGAGCAAGCGTCTGCGCAGAGACATGACCGACCACCCTGAGGATCTGAATCTAACAATATAGACTATTGATTTTGCTTAAAATTCAATAATTAGGCCTGATTTTTGCTAAATTTTAGAATGAATCCAATCCAAGATGCCGAGTACGCCTTTGAAAATCGCGCGCTCAAATGGCGCTGTCACGGATCTTCTTTTGCAGGTATTCGATATGCAGCCGTGCAGCCAGCGACTGCGGGTAGAGCTTCAGCACCTCCTGATAGGCATGCAGCGCCGCCACGTCATCGCCGCGCTCCATGAAGATCAATCCCATGCCGGACAGCGCGCCGAAATGGCGTGGCTCCAAGGCCAGGGTGCGTTGGATGTCACGCATCGAGGCATTGAGTTGATCGCGCAGGTAGTACACCGTGGCACGCTTGTTCCAGCCTTCGGCGAACCCCGGGGCCAGCGCCACCACCTGGGTGAAATCCGCCAGGGCCTGGTCCAGGTTGCGTTCGCTCATGGCCACCAACCCGTCGCGCATCAGCCGGTTGACCTCGGGATCGTCATGCTCCAGCCATAGCCGCCAGATGGCCAGCTCCACCTGGCGTGCCTCCAGCAGATTGGTGCTGGCCTTGAGCCGCTCGAACAGGAGATCGAGTCCGGGAGCGCGCTGGTCGGCGCTGGCGGTGAGGGTGGCCAGCAGCAGTCCCGCGCAGAGGGCGACCGAGACGGAGCGCAGTGACATGGCCGGGTACCAGAAGAAAAACACTATCCATTAGATTTCCGGCCGGTCGGGTAATTCCGTCCCCTGGGATTGCAACCAGGCTCCGGGTATGGTTCGTCCCCGACGCGCTATCATTCCCCCGCGATCCATCTTTCGGAGCGAGCCATGCACACCATCGACCTCAGAAGCGACACCGTCACCCGTCCTACCCCGGCCATGCGCCAGGCCATGGCGACGGCGGAGGTGGGCGACGACGTCTACGGCGAGGATCCCACGGTCAACCGCCTGCAGGAGCGCCTGGCGGCGGACCTCGGCTTCGAGGCGGCGCTGTTCGCCCCCAGCGGCACCCAGACCAACCTGCTGGCGCTACTCGCCCACTGCGAGCGTGGCGACGAGTACATCGTCGGCCAGGAGGCCCATACCTATAAGTACGAAGGCGGCGGTGCGGCGGTGCTGGGCAGCATTCAGCCGCAGCCCATCGAGATGGAGCCGGACGGCACCCTCGACCTCGGCCGCGTCGAGCGTGCCATCAAGCCCGCGGGCGATCCCCACTTCGCCCACACCCGGCTGCTGTGCCTGGAGAACACCATCGCCGGCAAGGTGCTGCCCATGGGCTACTTGGCCGAGGCGCGGGCCTTCGTCGACCGCCATGGCCTCGCTCTGCACCTGGACGGGGCGCGACTGTACAACGCCGCCATCGCCTTGGGGATAGCGGCGCGCGACATCGCCCGCTACTTCGACAGCGTCTCGATCTGCCTGTCCAAGGGCCTGGGCGCGCCAGTGGGGTCGGTGCTGTGTGGCAGCCGCGAGTTGATCGCCAAGGCGCGCCGCTGGCGCAAGGTGGTGGGTGGCGGCATGCGCCAGGCCGGCATCCTCGCCGCTGGCGGCCTCTATGCCCTGGACCACAACGTGGCGCGGCTGGCCGAGGACCACGCCAACGCCAAGGCCCTGGCCGAAGGGCTGAGCGGCCTGGCGGGGCTGGAGGTGCAGCCCACCCCGACCAACATGGTGTTCCTGCACGGTGACCTGCAGCGGTTGGAGTCCCTCACCGACTTCCTCAAGGCCCGCGGCATCCTGGTGAGCGGACGCTACGGTCTGCGCCTGGTCACCCACCTGGACGTGAGCCGCGCCGACATCGAACGCACCGTAGCGGCGGTGCAGGAGTTCTGGAACGCCTAACGGGCTCTGCGCAACACCCGCAGCGCGTCCAGGCTGTACACGGCAAGCCCCAGCCAGATCAGGGCGAAGGTGAGGAATTGGGCCGGATCGAGGCGCTCGCCCATCAGCCCCACCGCCAGCAGGAACTGCAGGGTGGGGGTGAGGTATTGCATTAGCCCGATCGTGGACAGGCGCAGCCGCTGGGCAGCCTGGAGGAAGCACAGCAGCGGCACGGTGGTGGCCAGCCCGGCCAGCACCAGCAGCGTATCGGTGAGCGCCCCGAGATGGCCCAGTGCGCCCTGGCCCTGGCCGCCCAGCCACAGCAGATAGCCGCCAGCCAGCGGGGTGAGCAACAGCGTCTCGGCGCCCAGCCCCAGCATGGGATCGAAACCGGCTTTCTTGCGCAGCAGGCCGTAGCCGCCCCAGGTCAGCGCCAGCCCGAGCGACACCCAAGGCACGGCACCATAGCCCAGTACCAGCAGGCCGACGCCGGCGGCGGCCAGGGCCACCGCCAGCCACTGCCGCGGGTTGAGCCGCTCGCCCAGCACCACCATGCCCAGGGCCACGTTGACCAGCGGATTGATGTAATAGCCCAGGCTCGCCTCCAGCACCCGGCCGTGCTGCGAAGCCCAGATGAAGATCAGCCAGTTGCCGGCGAGCAGCAGGGTGGTGAGCAGGTAGAAACCCAGACGACGTGCTGCCCGCAGTTCGGCCGCCAGCGCCGGCAGCCGTCCGTGCCAGCCCAGCAGCAGGAGCAGCAGCAATGTCGACCAGGCCACGCGATGGGCCAGCACCTCTGGCGCCGGCACTTGCTGCAGCGCCTTGAAATAGAGCGGGAACAGGCCCCAGATGCCGAAGCCGGCGAGGCCGTAGAGCAGACCGAGAGTGGCGGCGGGATCGCGGGACGACGTCATGTCGGTTTCCGAGTGGGCGCGGGACGCGGGTCGGCTATTCTAAACCGATATATCCGTGGAGCGGCGAGAGGAGTGCCCGATGACCCTGGCCTACGATCCTGATGAGGCGTTGCGCGCCCTGACGGCGGCCGATCGGCGGCTGGCGGCGCTGGTGGAGCGCATCGGCCCGTTCCGGCTGCAGTTGAACCCCTGCACCGACACCTTCGCGGCGCTGCTGGAGGCGGTCGTCTCCCAGCAGCTCTCAGGCCGGGCAGCTGCCACCCTCCATGGCCGGCTGCTGGCGCTGTTTCCCGACCGGCAGCCCGCGCCGCAGCGCCTGCTAGCGCTGTCCGACGAGGCCCTGCGCGGTACCGGCGTGTCGCGCAACAAGATCCTGGCGCTGCGCGATCTGGCGGCTAAGACCCTGGACGGCACGGTGCTGCCGCTACAGACGCTCCATCACCTGGACGACGACAGCATCGTGCGGCGCCTGTCCAGCGTGCGCGGCATCGGCCGCTGGACGGTGCAGATGCTGCTCATCTTCCAGCTTGGCCGGCCCGATGTCTGGCCGGTGGACGATCTCGGCATCCGCAAGGGCTATCAGCGCGCCTTCGGCTTGGCCGAGCCGCCCAAGCCGCGGGAACTGGTGGCGCTGGGCGAGAGCTGGCGGCCGTGGCGCTCGGTGGCGAGCTGGTATCTGTGGCGGGCGCTGGAGCTGCCGGCCGGCGATTAGGGTGTTTGCACTAATTGGCGTTGCTAGCGTGGCGCAGACATTGGAACAGGCGCCAGCGCCAAGCGACCGGAGGAGAGACCGACATGCCCAGCTACACCGCGCCCCTCGCCGATCTGCAGTTCGTCCTCGACGAGCTGCTGCAACTGCAACGCTATCAGGACCTGCCCGGCTTCGAGGAACTCGGCCCCGAACTCATCGCTGCCATCCTCGAGGAGGGCGGCCGGTTCTGCCAGGAAGTGCTGGCACCGCTCAACGCCGCCGGCGACCGTGAGGGCTGCCGCTGGCACGATGGCACGGTGACTACCCCCAAGGGCTTCAAGGAGGCTTATCGCGCCTACGTCGAGGGCGGCTGGAACGGACTGACCGGCGAGCGCCGCTACGGCGGCCAGGGTCTGCCCTATGTGCTCGGCACCGCGTTCGGCGAGATGTCCAGCGCCGCCAACATGGCCTTCGCCATGTACCCCGGCCTGACCGGCGGCGCCATCGACGCCATCAGCGCCGGCGGCAGCGAGGAGCAGAAGCGTTTATATCTGCCGCCGATGATCGAAGGGCGCTGGTCGGGCACCATGAACCTGACCGAGCCTCATTGCGGCACCGACCTCGGGCTGCTGCGCACCCGCGCCGAGCCTCAGGCCGACGGCAGCTACCGCATCAGCGGCACCAAGATCTTCATCTCCGCCGGCGAGCACGACCTCACCGAGAACATCATCCACCTGGTGCTGGCCCGCATCCCCGGTGGGCCGCCGGGGGTCAAGGGCATCAGCCTGTTCATCGTGCCCAAGTTCCTGGTCAACCCCGACGGTTCGTTGGCTGAGCGCAACCGCGTGCGCTGCGGCCGCATCGAGGAGAAGATGGGCATCCACGGCAACGCCACCTGCGAGATGCAGTACGACGGCGCCGTAGGCTATCTCATCGGCGAGCCGCACAAGGGCCTGAAGGTCATGTTCGTGATGATGAACGCGGCGCGTTTGGGGGTGGCAGTGCAGGGTCTGGCCATCGCCACGGTGGCCTACCAGAACGCCGTGGTCTACGCCCGCGAGCGCCTCCAGGGCCGCGCCCTGACCGGCCCCAAGGCGCCGGAGCGGGCTGCCGATCCGATCATCGTCCACCCCGATGTGCGGCGCATGCTGCTCGTGGGGCGCGCTTTCACCGAAGGGGCCCGCGCCCTGGCCTGCTGGGTGGCCCTGCAGGCCGATCTGGCCCACAAGCATCCCGACGCCCAGGTGTGCCAGGATGCCGAAGACCTGGTCGCCTTGCTCACCCCGGTGGTCAAGGCCTATTTCACCGACAAGGGCTTCGAGGTGGCCAACCTGGCCCTGCAGTGCTACGGCGGTCACGGCTACATCCGCGAGTGGGGCATGGAGCAGTTCGTGCGCGATGCGCGCATCGCCCAGATCTACGAGGGCGCCAACGGCATTCAGGCCCTGGACCTGGTGGGACGCAAGCTGCCCGCCGACGGCGGCCGGGCGATCCAGCGCTTCCTCGCCCTGGTCGGCGGCTTCTGCCGTGAGCAGAGCGAGAATGCCGAACTCGCGCCCTACGTCGCGCCTCTGGCCAAGGCCTTGGAGCGGCTGCAGAAGGCCACCGTCTGGCTGCAGGAGCAGGGCCCGCGCAACCCCGACCACGCCGCCGCCGGCTCCATGGATTACCTGCACTTGCTGGCACTGACTGCGCTGGGCTGGCAGTGGGCGCAGATAGCTGCTGTGGCCCGGCGCCGTCTGGCCGAGGGCAGCGGAGATGGCGGGTTCTACCGCAACAAGTTGATCACCGCGCGTTTCTTCATGGAGCGCATGTTGCCCGACACCGCCGCCCATCTGGCCAAGCTCAGCGCCGGCGCGCAGGCGTTGATGGAGCTGCCGGCGGAGGGATTCTGATGCGCTGCCCCCTTCCCCCGGAGAGGGGGAGGGGCCTGCTGTTATCATGACGGCCTACCCCAGCGGAGATCCGTCATGTCCCATTCCTCACTCCAGCTCCTGCGCAACGCCGAGGTTTACGCCCCCGAACCGCTGGGCCGACGCCATCTGCTGATCGGCGGCGGCCGCATCCTTTGGTTGGGCCGCGATCTGCCCCGCTTCGCTCCTGCCCTGGGCGTGGCAGAGCTCGACCTGGAAGGGCGCCGGCTGGTTCCCGGTCTGATCGACGGCCATGCTCACCTCACCGGTGGCGGCGGCGAGTGCGGCTTTGGCTCGCGGGTGCCGCCGGTGCCGCTGAGCCGCTACACCCTGGCCGGGGTGACCAGTGTGGTGGGAGTGTTGGGCACCGACGACACGGTGCGCGATACCGCCTCGCTGCTGGCCCAAGCCCGGACGCTGCGCGAGGAGGGACTGTCGGCCTGGTGCCACTGCGGCGGCTACCATGTGCCGCCGCGCACTCTGACCGGCAGCGTGCGCGGGGACATCGCGCACATCGACCCCATCATCGGCGTCGGTGAGGTGGCCATCAGCGACCACCGGTCCAGCCAACCTACCCTCGACGAGCTCCTGCGCATCGCCGCCGACGCTCACGTAGCCGGGCTGATGACCGGAAAGGCCGGCATCCTGCACCTGCACCTAGGCGACGGCCCGCGCGGACTGGAGCTGGTGCGACGGGCGCTGGAGGTGAGCGAACTGCCGCCGCGGGTGTTCAACCCCACTCATGTCAACCGTCGCAAGGCCCTGTTCGCCGAGGCTCTGGAACTGGCGGCGCGAGGCTGTGTCATCGACCTCACCGCCTTTCCGAGCAGCGGTCCCGACGAGTGGTCGGCAGCCGAGGGTCTGCTGCGCTACTGGGACGCCGGCCTGCCGCCGCAGCAAGTGACGGTGAGTTCCGATGGTGGCGGCTGCCTGCCGGCCTTTGATGACGCCGGGCGTATCATCCATATGGAGGTGGGCGAGCCCGGCGAGCTGTGGCGAACCCTGACCGAGCTGCTGCGGCGCGGTGTGCCCCTGGAGCGGGCGCTGCCGCCGTTTACCGTCAATCCGGCACGGCTGCTGCGCCTGGCCGGCAAGGGCGAGATCGCCGTGGACGGCGACGCCGACCTGCTGGTGCTGGATGCGGATCACGGACTGTGGGGCGTGATGGCGCGCGGCGTCTGGCACGTGTACGGCGGTGCTCTGCGGCGTCGCGGACGTTTCGAGCCGGAGTCCGGTCAAGGCGGCACCAGGCCGGGATCGGCAGATAGCGCCGCCGCCGGCAGCAGCAGCAGATAGCGGCCGCGATAGGGCTGCCACAACTCCGCCCGGGCCTGGAGTTGCGGAGTCATGTGGCGGGCGTAGAGCAGCACCTTGCCGTCGGCATGTCTGGCCAGCCAGTCGGCGAGCTGGGGATGCTCCAGCTCCGTAAGGGGGCGGATCAGCCGGCCGCTGAGCTGAAACTGGCCGTGGTAGTTGCCGAGGTGGGCGACGGGCACGCCCTGTTCCTGCAAGGCGGCCAGGCGCTCGCTCATGGGAGCCACATCGTAATAGGCATGGGCCGGGCGCAGGATGCCGAGGTGCACGACCAGCAGCACGGTGACGGTGGTGAGCAGCAGCACCAGCGCCTGACGTCCGACCTCGAGCGGCCCGCGCCAGACCAGCAGTGCGGCCAGCGCTAGCAGACCCAGGCCCCACAGCGGCGAGACGCTTTCGATCCAGTCCGGCAGCCGATGCCATAGCACCGGCAGTGGCAGTGCTGCCAACAGCAGGCCGAACGCTCCGAGCAGCGCCGCCGCCGGCCACAGGTCGCGGCGACGCCCCGGCGCATCCTCCAGAGTGCGGGCGGCGAGCAAGGCCAGTGCCGGGAACAGGGGAATCAGGTAATGCACCTGCTTGCCGCTGATCAGGGAAAAAGCGAGCAGGCCGGGCAGCACCCCGGCCAGACAGAAGCGCACCCCGGGCTCCAGGCGTAGCATGCGCAGGCCGCGCCACAGCGGTGGCCACAGCGTCCACGGCAGCAGCAACAGCGGCAACAGCGGCAGATACCACCACCAGGGGCGAGCGTGGGCGAAGGACTCCACCATGCGCCCGCTGGTCTGCCCCCAGAAGATGGACTGGCGATACTCGGCGCCGCCCCACCAGGCCGCCGGCAGCGCCCAGGCCAGGGCCAGGGCAGCGCCCAGCGCCACGGCGGCAGCCAGCCCACCATACCAGTCGCGCCAGCGCGGCGGGCGCTGTCTGGCCTCCAGCCACCACGGTGCCAGCAGCGTCGTGGGCAGCAGATAGAGCAGGATCACCGGTCCCTTGGCCAGCACCCCGCCGCCGATGGCCAGGGCGAACAGCCCCCAGCCGCGCCGGCCGCCGCGCCGCGCCAGATCGGTCAGTCCGAGCAGGCCGAGCAGGGTGAAGCTGGCCACCAACATGTCGAACATCAGCAGCGTGCCGAACAGTGCCCAGAAGGTCGTGCCCAGCAGCAGCAACGGCACGCGTGCTGCCACGGCGGGACGCTCCGGCCACAGGCGGCGGGCTAGCGCGGCGGCAAGGAACAGGTTGAGCAGCGCGAACAGCGGCGGCACGCTGCGCGCTGCCCAGTCGCGTACCCCGCCCACACTCCAGGCGAGCTGGATCAGCCAGAACAGCAGCGGCGGCTTGTGGCTGTAGGGCTGGCCGTTGAGGTGCGGCACCAGCCAGTCGCCGCGCAGCCACATCTCCCAGGCCACGGCGGCGTAGCGCGTCTCGTCGATGGGCAGCAGCGGCCGTGCCAGCAGGCTACAGACCAGCAGCGCCAGCCACAGGCCGGCGCAGAGCGCGGCGATGCGTGCGCCGGCTCGCATCAGAGCGCCCGGCCCCGATCCTCGTCCTGGCGTGCGGCGCGCTGGATGAGGTGGAGATTGCGCAGGTAGACGAACAGCCCCGTGACCTGGCCGAGGATGAACACCGGATCCAGCTTGTGGATGGCGTAGGCGAGCAGCAACAGCCCGCCGCCGAGGCTCAGATACCAGAACTGGATGGGGATGAGGCTGCGTCCGGCGCGCTCGCTGCGCCACCACTGCACGATGAAGCGCAGGGCGAATAGCGCCTGGCCGGAAAAGCCCAGGATCAGCCAGAGCAGATGTTCGTGCGTACTCAATTCTTTTCCTCCTCGACCGCGGCCACACAGCCGCGCCGAATCAGCCAGAGCACCCCGGCGAGGTCGACGATGCCCACCCACAGCCGGTTCCAGACGCCGTATTTGGAGCGCCCGTGCCGCCGCGGCCGGTGGTTGACCGGCACCGATACCACGCGGCCGCCGTCGCGCTGGATCAGCGCTGGCAGGAAGCGGTGCATGTGGTCGAAGAACGGCAGCTCCAGAAAGGCCTGGCGCTGGATCAGCTTGAGCCCGCAGCCGGTGTCGGGGGTGGCATCGCCCAGCAGGCGGCCGCGCACGGCGTTGGCGATGCGCGAGGACAGCCGGCGCAGCCAGTCGTCCTGGCGGTGCTGGCGCTGGCCGGCGAGCAGCCGCGGCCGTTGCGCTTCCGGATAGCCATGCAACTGCCGCCACAGACGCAGCAGGTCGGTCGGATCGTTCTGCCCGTCGCCGTCCAGGGTACCCACCCACGCGGCGCGAGCGGCGCGGATGCCGCTGCGCAGCGCGGCGCTCTGGCCATAGTTGCGGGCATGGCGCAGCACGCGCAGCGCCGGCAGTTGCGCCTGCAAGGTGCGCAGCCGGGCGCTGGTGTCATCGGCGCTGCCGTCGTCCACCACGATGATCTCGTAGTGCAAGGTGCCGTCCAGGGCAGCGCACACCTCGGCGAGCAGCGGGGCGAGGTTGTCGGCTTCGTTATAGACCGGGATGACCACGGACAATTGGATCGCTTGGGACATGGGCGGTACGCACTGGCGGCGTCTGCGGCAGGGCCGTTCTCCGAGTGGAACCAGCCTAGCGGCATTGGCTTAAATCAAACTGAAATCCGCCAATCCGCCGTGCAACCTCGGCTGCCGATGCGGGTCTATGAATCGGGAAGCCAATGATGGCAAAGCGGGCTGAGGGCGATTCGTTGCCCCTCCATGAGGATGTGGTAAACTTGCGCACCCATTGAAAATCAGCGCCCTGGCGCCCAGTCTTTCTCATCTGAAGCGCAATCCAGCCAAACCCAACGGAGTTCGCATGGCCGTCGAACGTACGCTGTCCATCATCAAGCCCGATGCCGTCGCCAAGAACCTGATCGGTCAGATCTATTCCCGCTTCGAAGCCGCGGGGCTGAAGATCGTCGCCGCCAAGATGCTGCACCTCACCCGTGCGCAGGCCGAAGAGTTCTACGCCGTGCACAAAGAACGTCCGTTCTACAAGGACCTGGTCGAGTTCATGATTACAGGCCCGGTGATGGTGCAGGTGCTGGAGGGTGAGAACGCCATCCTCAAGAACCGTGAGATCATGGGGGCCACCGATCCGAAGAAGGCCGCCGCCGGCACCATCCGCCACGACTTCGCCGTGTCCGTGGACGAGAACGCCGTGCACGGCTCCGATAGCCCGGAGACCGCCGCGGCCGAGATCGCCTTCTTCTTCGGCAAGGACGGCATCTGCCCGCGTACCCGCTGAGGTCGGTCTGCTGTGACGGACACCGTCGACAAGGTCAATCTGCTCGATCTGGACCGGCGCGATCTGGAAGCCTTCTTCGTCGCACTCGGCGAGAAGCCGTTCCGCGCCACCCAGGTGATGAAGTGGATCTACCATCAGGGCGTCAGCGACTTCGATGCCATGACCGACCTGTCCAAGAAGCTACGCGAGCAGCTCGAGGCGCACGCCGAGGTGCGTGCACCGGAGCTCGTGCTGGAGCAGCCCTCCCGTGACGGGACTTGCAAGTGGCTGATCCGCCTCGATTCCGGCAATTGCATCGAGACGGTGTTCATCCCCGAGCCGGACCGTGGCACGCTGTGCGTATCCTCGCAGATCGGCTGCGCTCTGGACTGCACCTTCTGCGCCACGGCCCGGCAGGGCTTCAACCGCAACCTGACGGTGGCCGAGATCATCGGCCAGGTGTGGCTGGCCAAGCAGCAACTGGACAAGGAGAGCAACGGTCGCCGGACCATCACCAATGTAGTGATGATGGGCATGGGCGAGCCACTGTTGAACTTCAACAACGTGGTCAAGGCCATGGACCTGATGCAGGACGACCTGGCCTTCGGTCTCTCCAAGCGCCGTGTGACGCTCAGCACCTCCGGTGTGGTGCCGGCCCTGTACCGGCTGCGCGAGGTCTCCGAGGTAAGTCTGGCGGTGTCGCTGCACGCCCCGAATGACGAGTTGCGTAACCGCCTGGTGCCGCTCAACCGCAAGTACCCCATCGCCGAACTCCTGGCGGCGTGCAAGCACTACATCGCCGACAAGCCGCACCGGCGTATCACCTGGGAATACGTGATGCTGGACGGGGTCAATGACTCCGAGGAGCACGCCCATCAGCTGGCCAGGCTGATCCGCGGCATCCCTTCCAAGGTCAATCTGATCCCGTTCAATCCCTTCCCGGGCACCCAGTATCGGCGTTCGCCGCAGGCGGTGATCGACCGCTTCCGCGACATCCTCATGGGCTATGACCTGACCACGGTGACGCGCAAGACCCGCGGCGAGGATATCGATGCCGCCTGCGGCCAGCTCGCCGGCCGGGTGCAGGACCGCAGCCGCCGACCGCTGCACATGGCCCGCGTGCTCGGGACGGCGAGCTGATGATGGGGGGCGTGCGCGCGCTGTGGCCGTGGCCGGCGCTGCTGCTAGTGCTGGTGCTGGGCGGTTGCGCCGCCGTCGGCAAGCAGGGCGGGGCGGTAGCGTCCAGCACCGCCGAAGCCGCGCAGCTCAACCTCAAGCTGGGGGTGGGCTATATTCAGTCCGGACGCTACGAGATTGCCAAAGAAAAGCTCTACAAGGCACTCGAATACGATCCCGGCCTGGTCGAGGCGCACAACGCCCTGGGTGTGCTCTACGAGGAGCAGGGCGAGATGGCCCAGGCCGAGCAGGAATACGGCCGCGCCGTGGAGCTGTCTCCCGACTATCAGCTGGCGGTGATGAACTATGCCCGGCTGCTGTGCCTCAATGGTAAGCACGCCGAGGGTGAGCAGCGCTTCCTGACGGTGATCGCCAAGAACCAGCGCGAGATGCTCGCCGCCGCCTACACCGGCGCTGGTCTCTGCGCCCGCGAGCTCAAGGCTGCCGACCGTGCCGAGACCTATCTGCGCAAGGCTCTGGCAGAGGAGCCCGATGCCCCTGCGCCCCTGCTGGAGCTGGCCGATCTGCTCTACGCCCAGGATCAGGCCCAGCAGGCGCGCGGCCTGCTGCAGCGCTACCACAGCCTGGCCGGCTACAGCCCACGCAGTCTGCTGCTGGGGGTGAACATCGCTCAGAGTCTGGGCGACAAGGCGCTGCGGCGCGAGTACAGCCAGTTGCTGCAGAGCCGCTTTGCCGATTCTGCCGAGGCTCGCCGCCTCGTTAATTCACCATAGACGATGCATTACGAACCTCCCCATAACGACGAGTCCCTGAGCAGCGCCACGGTCGGCCCGGGCGCCCTGCTGCGGCAGGCACGCTTGGCCCGGGGCTGGGAACCGCAGGAAGTGGCGAGCCGCCTCTCCGTACGCCCGGAGCTGGTACAGGCCATCGAGAACGACGACTTCAGCGCCCTTGGGGCGCCGGTCTTCGCCAAAGGCTTCGTGCAGCGCTACGCCCGTCTAGTAGGCGTGCCCGAGCAGGAGGCGCTGGAGCGCCTGCGCCGCAGCGTCAGGTCCGAGCCGCCGCCGCTGCGCGTGACCCACCACGTCAAACCCCAGGCCAAGAGCAGCGATCTGCGCTGGCTGACCTATCCGCTGGTGCTGCTGCTGGTCGGTTGGCTGGCCTGGTGGGGCTTCGAGCGGGCCGATCGGCTGCTGGCGAGGGGCGGGCTGAGTCTGCCCGGCATCGGCGACGGCGCTCGGAGCGGTACCCCACTGGCACTGCCCGAGGCCAACGTGCCGGCGGCTCCCGCGGCGCCTGTGACGCCCGCGGCCACTTCAGCGTTGCCGCTGCCTGCTGCGCCGGAGCCGCCGACGGTCGCCGCTACGCCGGCTGGCGCATTGAGCGTGGGCGACGGCAGCGCCACGGCGGTCGCCATACCGGCGGAGCCTGGC
>DATLYF010000043.1:0-2028 GCA_035575095.1 Candidatus Competibacteraceae bacterium | reverse complement strand
GGCGACGCCTGGGTCGAGGCCGAGCTGCTCGACCAGCGCCAGCCCGAGCTCGGCCAGCACCTCCGGCTCGCCGCTCTGGCGGTACCACAGGGCGCCAAGCTGGCGCAGGTAGGCCCGGCGGGCCTCGGGCGACTGCGCTGTAGCGAGCCGGTCCAGCAGCTCGGCCACCTGGGGCATCGAGGCACGCAGTTCTTCGGTCAGCATCTGATGAATCATGGAATGGATCGCGAGCATGGTGTTTACCCACGACGTGTGCGGCAGGGTTCGGCCACGACCTGGAAATGCACCGGGCCTCGTCAACCTGTGTCATTATACCAGCGGCACCAGTGGGAAGCAAACCTTAGTCCAGGCTCGCGCAGGTTCGGTCCGTGGTGCTGGCACTCCTTCGCTGCCCCTTCGCTTCGGCTCAGGGCTACGGCTCAGGACAGGCTCTGCGCGGCGCCTGCGGCGCCGCGCAGGGGCGCGGGCGTGCGCCCATGCCGAGATGCTTCGCGGCGCTCAGCATGACAAAAGGCTGATCGCTTGGATGATAGGCTGTACTTATACCAATGGTGTACAGAAGGAGCACCTTTGGCATGCGGCAGCCCTGCTGCCGCGCGGGAGCATGGCTCCGCATTCCAAACAATGGTGATCGTTCCAGAAGCAATTGGTATTAGTGCCCGTCGGCGGGAATCCACATGATCGCGTCGGCCCAGATACTATTCTGCTCGGCGCTGACCAGGTTGCTGAGCGCGATCGAGGGAGAATCGGCGGGATCGAAAGTGTAGGTACCGAGGTCGGCCCAATCGTTGGCGTACACCCGATCGTCCACGATCACCTCGGCCTCGCCCCCAGCGAACCGGATGGCATAGCGCACATCGATGGCGTCGTCGAGGCCGCTGAGCGCATAGGGCACATAGGCCAGCACGCGATAGCGCCCCGCGGCCGGCAGCGTGGGCTGCCAGACTGCTACGGCCGGCATGGCGAGCGGGCGCAGCTCCCATGGCTGATTCACATCGAAACCGCGGGTTGACGGGACGAACAAGGCGCTGCCGCCGTAGCCCACCGGTACGCTCTGCCAGCCGTCGCCATCCTTGACGAACCCGGGCGAGTCGGTGTCGACGACGATCGCCTGCGGCGGCGGTGGCGCACAGGGCGAGGGGCGATCGGCCCAGAGCCAGGTGCTGATTGTGCCGGCCGGATGGAATTGCCACGGGTCCGGGCCGCCACCGCACCAGCCATAGGGGTCGGTGTTGCGCCCCAGGTACTGGACGCCGAAATGGAGATGCGGGCCGATGGCACAGCCGCTCGCGCCGACGACTCCGACCGGCTGGCCACGGGCTACGTGCTGGCCGAGGGTGACATCCACCCTGGCCAGGTGCCAATACAGGGTGCGATAGCCGTTCCCGTGGTCGACGATCACCGCGCGGGTCGCGCAGTTGTCGTCGGCGTTGCCGGCGAAGACGACCTCGCCGTCGGCGGCGGCCAGCGCCAGGTCGGGCGGCGCCAGCGCGTAGTCCCAGCCGTCGTGGCCGTCGTAGGCGAAGGCGATATCGGTCTCTGCGCGGCCCCAGTAGGTCAACAGCGACCCGTTCCTGCTCAGAAACGGTGCATCGTGATCGAAGAACGAGGTAACCTGGGCCGTGCGCTCCATCGGGCGGGTCAGGAACGGCGCGGCCGGCGCGGGCCAGTCGGTGGGCGGTACGCGTGGATCCTCGAACAACCGGAGGTAGGTCTCCAGGAAGCGCTGCAACAGCGCCGGCAGCTCAGCGGGTGTGGTGGTAGGCGCCAATGCGCGCGCCACGGCATACTCGCTCATACCGAGGCCGGGCGGCGGCGGCGTGCTGGAGCCATCGGCGAAGGTCAACGGCAGCCCCTGTGGATAGTCGCGCTTGCCCTGGTTCAACTGGCGGACCGCCCAACGCACCTGAGCGGTCAGCCCGCGCCTGGCGCCGTTCTCGCCGCGATACCCCATGGCCCAGCCGATCTGATCGGCCGACGGGCTGGCCGTCGAGAGCACCTGGCTTTGGAGTTCGAGCAACGCCAGGA
>DATLYF010000042.1:0-4439 GCA_035575095.1 Candidatus Competibacteraceae bacterium | reverse complement strand
CCCGCCGGTAGTCGCGCCGCTCCATGTGGTAGTCCCAGATCTCGCGGATCACGGCGCGCAGATATTCGAACACTGGAAGCGCGGTGTCGAGGCGGCCGACCCGGTCGTGCAAGCCCTGCAAGAAATCCAGGGTCAGCCGGGCATAGATCTCGTCTTTGCTGTCGAAGTGTTTGTATACCGTGCCCTTGCCGATCTCCGCTTCGCGGGCGATCTGCTCCACCGTCACCGACTGCCAGTCGTCGCGGTTGAACAGGGCCAGGGCGGCATTCAGGATGTCCTGTTCCCGTCGTCTGAATTCCCTTTCCTTGCGGGTCTGTAGCGTCATTCACACCTCATGGTTCGGGGTTGCGGTGGTCGGCCGCCGTCGCCGCTTGCGCCAGGCCAGCACCCGTTCGCCAGCCACGAGCAGGCAAGGAGTGAGCAGCAGCGTCAGCAGGGTGGCGAAGGTCATGCCCCCGGCGATGGTGCTGGAGAGCTGGGTCCACCACTGAGTGGAGGGCGCGCCGAGGGCGATGTCGCGGTCGATCAGGTCGATGTTGACCGCCAGCACCATGGGCATCAGTCCCAGCACGGTGGTGACCGAGGTCAACAGCACCGGCCGCAGGCGCTGGGCGCAGCTGCGCAGCGCCGCCTCCACGGGCGCCATGCCGTGGTGGCGCAGATCATTGTAGGTGTCGATGAGGACGATGTTGTTGTTGACCACGATGCCGGCCAGGGCGATCACGCCGATGCCGCCCATGACGATGCCGAAGGGCTGGCCGGTGGCCAGCAGCCCGAGCAACACGCCGGCAGTGGAGAGCACGATGGCACTCATCACCAGCAGGGTCTGGTAGAGGCTGTTGAACTGCGTGACTAGGATGATGACCATCAAGAAGATCGCTGCCAGGAAGGCCTGCACCAGGAAGACCATGGTCTTGCGCTGATCCTCCTCCTCGCCCTTGAAGCGCAGCGTCACCCCGTCCAGGAGTTGCGGTTGTGCCTCCAGGGCGGCGCGCAGGGCTTTGACCTGATTGTCCACCAGCACCCCCTCGGCCACGTCAGCCTTGAGGGTCATGGCGCGCTGGCTATCGATGCGGGTCAGGGTGCCGGTCTTGGGCGCGGGCTCGAAGCGCACGAAGTTGCCGATGGGGACCATGCCGTTGTCGGTGGGCGCGCGCAGCTGGTCGAGCCGATCCAAGCTGCGTGTATCGAGCGGATAGCGCACGCGGATGTCGACTTCCTTGTCGCTGTCATTGGGCCGGTAATCGGCCACCTTGATGCCGTTAGTGATGAGTTGCACGGCGTTGCCCAGGGTGGCGATGTCGGCGCCGTAGCGGGCAGCCTGCTCGCGGTCGGCGACCAGCCGCCACTCGATGCCGGGCAGCGGCCGGCTGTCCTCGATATCCTTGAAGCCGCCGATGCGCTCCATGAGCCGGCGCAGCCGGGCCACCGTCGGCGCCAGTCTGTCCGGATCGCGGGCCGACAGCTGCAGCTGGATGGGTTTGCCGGCGGAAGGGCCTTGCTCGGCTTCGAGGGTTTCGATGATGATGCCGGGCAGGTCACGGATACGCTCCTGCACCTCGACCAGGATGCGCTTGGCCGGGCGGCGCTGGCGCCAGGGCACGAACTCCAGTTGCAGCACGCCAATCACATCTTCGGCCATCTCGCGCCCGCCGCTCGCCTGGTTGAAGCTGCGGCTATAGACCGATTTGAACTCGGGCATGTCGAGCAGGCGTTGCTCGACCTGGCGCAACAGGGCGTCTTTCTCCCAGATGGAGAGATCGCCGCGGGCGTGGACCTGCACCTGGGCGAACTCCGGTTCCACCTCGGGGAAGAACTCCACGCCGTGGCCGAAGCGGCCATAGGCGACATAGACGCCGACAATGAATAGCAAAGTGACCGACAGGGTTTTTCCAGGGTGACGCAGCAGAGCGCCCAGCAGCCGCAGATAGGCGCCGGTGGCGCCCTTGACGCAGCGCAGATCGCCGCGCTCGGCCAGCAGCAGGGACTGCAGCTGCTGGCGTTGCTCGACCCCGGCCTTGCCGATTAACCCGCCCAGCACCGGCGTGAACACCAAGGCGACGATCAGCGAGGCGCTCAGAGTGACCAGCACGGTGAGCGGCAGGTACTTCATGAACTGGCCCACCACTCCGGGCCAGAACAGCAGCGGCACGAACACGGCGAGGGTGGTGGCGGTGGAGGAGATCACCGGCCAGGCCATGCGCCTAGCCGCCTGGCGGTAGGCCTCCACCGGGTCGTGGCCCTCGACCATGCGGCGATCGGCGTACTCGGTGACGACGATGGCACCGTCGACGAGCATGCCCACCACCAGGATCAGGCTGAACAGGGTGACGATGTTGAGGGTATAGCCCAGGGCATGCAGCACCAGGATGCCGGCCACGAAAGACACCGGGATGGCCAGCCCTACCAGCAGTGCCGAGCGCAGCCCCAGGGTGGCTAGTACCACGACCATGACCAGCAGGATGGCGCTGAGCACGTTGTTCTCCAGGTCGCCCAGCATGTCGCGGATCAGACGCGATTGGTCCTGCAGATAGTCCACCCGCACCGTGTTCGGCCACAGCTTCTGCTGCTCGGCGACGATGCCGCGCACCGCCTCGATGGTTTCGATGATATTGGCGCCGATCCGCTTCTTGATCTCCAGGGTGATCGCCGGCTGGCCGTTGATGCGGGCGAAGCCCTCCGGGTCCTTGAAGGTGCGGCGCAGAGTGGCCACGTCCTTGAAGGTGACCACAGTGCCGTCGACTGCCTTCACCGGCAGGCCGAGCACGTCGTCGAGCTGCTCGATCACCCCCGGCACCTTGACCACCATGCGCCCAGAGCCGGTGTCCAGGGCGCCGGCCGCCACCAGCCGGTTGTTGCGAGTGATGAGGTCGAACAGCTGCTCGAACCGGATGCCGTAGGTCTCCAGTACCAGCGGATCGACCAGCACCTCCAGCACTTCTTCGCGGTCGCCGCCGATCTCGGCTTGCAGCACCCCGGGCAGAGCCTCGATGCGCTCGCGCAGATCGCGGGCCAGGGCCAGCAGGGTGCGCTCGGGCACCGGGCCGGACAGGGCCACGGTGAGCACCGGAAACAGCGCCACGTTGACTTCCTGCACCACTGGCTCGTCGGTATCGGCGGGCAGTTGCGATTTGGCGATGTCGACCTTCTCGCGCACGTCGTCCAGGGCCTTCTGCGCGTCGAAGCCGGCGTCGAACTCGAGCAGGATGGAGCCATGGCCCTCGCTGGCGGTGCCGGTCATCTCCTTGAGGCCCTCGATGGATTGCAGCTCCTTTTCCATAGGGCGGATGAGCAGGCGCTCGGCATCCTCAGGAGAGATGCCGTCGTGGCTCATGGAAACGTAGATCAAGGGGATGGCCACATCCGGGTCCGCCTCTTTGGGGATGGCGGCATAGGCGGCGATGCCGGCCACCATCACGAACAGCAGGCTGAGCAGCGTGGTGCGGTTGCGGCTGAAGGCGGCGTCGATGAGGGCGTGCATGGTACGCGTCCCCGCCTCATTGCACCGGAGCCGGAGCGCGGGCGGGCTGGTGCGCGGCCACCGCCGACTCGATCACCCGCACCCTCTCCCCCGGCTCGACGAAGCCCTGGCCGAGGGTGATGAGCCGGGCCTGCGCCGGCAGGCCGCTGACCCACACGCCGTCGGCGCTGGAGCGCACGATCTGCACCGGATGGAAGGCTACAGTGTCGTCGTGCTCCACGGTCTTGACGCCCAACACGCCGCTGCTGTCGAGGCTGAGCAGCGACGGGGAGAGGAAATGGGTGGCCACCGTCTCCAGCGGGATGCGCAACTCGGCGCTGGTGCCGGCCGGCAACTGGCCGTCGGGGTTGGGCACCTCCAGCTCGACGCGGAAGGTGCGAGTGGCGGCGTCGGCGTTGGCGGAGAGGTAGCGGATGCGGCCGGCGGTGTTGTGGCCGGTGGCGAAGCGCACTGCGCCCGTGCCGCCGAGGCGCAGCTTGCTCATCATTTGCTGCGGCACCTGGGCGACGGCGAGCAGCGGGTCGTTGTCCACCAGGGTCGCTACCGCATCACCCACCGCCACCACCTGACCGAGCTCCACCGGACGTTCGTTGAGGATGCCGGCAAATGGCGCCTGGATGGTGGTGCGGGCGATGTCCAGTCTGATGCGCTCCAGCTCGGCCCGAGCCTCGGCCAGATCGGCCTGGGCCTGATTGAGCTGGGTCTCGGACTGAAAGCCGGAGCGGCCCAGGCGGGCGAGAGCAGCATAGTCCTGCTCGCGCTGGTGCAGTGCGGCTTCGGCTTTGGCCAAGCGGGCCGCGCGATCGTTCATGGCCAGGCGCAGCACCGGCGCGCCCGCAGCCAGGCGCTGGCCGCGCTCGGCCAGCAGCTCCGCGACTGCGCCGTCGGTCTCAGCCTTGAGGATGACGCGGCGGTTGGGCTCGACCTGGCCCTGGAGCACCAGCTCGCGCACCACCGG
>DATLYF010000041.1:0-4397 GCA_035575095.1 Candidatus Competibacteraceae bacterium | reverse complement strand
CCACCGCCGCGCCGGCCAGGATTTCCACGCCGCGGGCGCGCACCGCTTTGGGCAGATCGCCCTGGGGATTGGCGCGCACGTCCACCACGGCGTTCACCGGGATGCCGGCATCGAGCAGGTCCAGGGCGCTCTGATAGGCGGAATCGTTGTTGGTGAACACCACCGCCTGGGAACCGGGCCTGACCGCGTAGCGGTTGATGTAGGTCGATACCGCCGAGGCCAGCATCACCCCGGGGCGGTCGTTGTTGCTGAACACCAGCGGCCGCTCGTGGGCGCCGGTGGCCAGCACCACCTGCTTGGCGCGCACCTTCCACAGCCGCTCGCGCGGGCCGCGGGAGCTGCCCGGCGGCAGATGGTCGGTGAGCCGCTGGGTGATGGCGAGGAAGTTGTGGTCCAGATACCCATAGACGGTGGCGCGCGGCAGCAGGGTCACGTCCGGGTAGCTGGCCAGCTCGGCCAGTACCGCCTCGACCCACTGTGTGGCCGGCTTGCCGTCGATGAGGTCACGGCTGCCCAAAAGCGAGCCGCCGAACTCGGGCTGCTCGTCGGCCAGGATCACCCGGGCTCCGGCGCGCGCCGCCGCCAGCGCCGCGCAGAGCCCGGCCGGACCGCCGCCGGCCACCAGCACCTCGCAGTGGGCGAAGGTCTTGTCGTAGTGATCCGGATCGGGCTGGGTCGGGGCCTCGCCCAGGCCCGCCGCCTTGCGGATGAACTTCTCGTATTTCATCCACCAGGACTGCGGCCACATGAAGGTCTTGTAATAGAAGCCGGCCGGCATGAATTTGCCGAGCAGACCGCTCCAGGCCATGGCGTCGAACTCGACGCTGGGCCAGCAGTTGACGCTGCGCGCGCGCAGACCCTGGTACAGCTCCACTTGGGTGGCGCGGGCGTTGGGTACCGTCACCTGGCCCTCGTTGAGCTGCAGGATGGCGTTGGGCTCCTCGGCGCCGCTGCCGACGATGCCGCGCGGGCGGTGGTACTTCCAGCTACGCCCGACCAGGTGCACGCCGTTGGCGAGCAGGGCCGAGGCCACGGTATCGCCCTGGTAGCCCTGGTAGGTCTTGCCGTTGAAGACGAACTCGACGGGTCGGCTGCGATCGATACGACCGCCCTTGTCGAGCCGGAAAGTGCGGGTCTGCTGGCTCACTCGATACCTCCCGGGGGCAGTTCACCGATCTTGTAGACGTGGCTGATCTTGTAGCTGACGTTGTCGCGCTCGACGTTGAACCAGCGGCGGCAACCGTAGGTGTGGCACCACTGCTCTAGGGTGCGGCCCTTGGGGTTTTTGCGCATGAACAGGTAGTCGCCCCACTGCTCGTCGGTGAGGGCGAAGGGGTCCTTGGGTCGGACGATGTGGGCCTCGCCGCCGTAGGAGAACTCGCTCTCCGCGCGCGGCCCGCACCAGGGGCATTCGATCTGCAGCATTGCTCTGCTCCTCGGAAAGTATCAGTGCGCCACGCCCGCCGCGCCGTGCTCGTCGATGAGATGGCCGGTGTAGAAGCGGTCGAGGGCGAAGGGGGCGTTCAGCTCGTGCGGCTCGTCCTTGGCGATGGTGTGGGCGAACACCCAGCCCGAGCCCGGAGTGGCCTTGAAGCCGCCGGTGCCCCAGCCGCAGTTGAAGTACAGCCCCTGCACCGGGGTCTTGCTGATGATCGGGCAGGCATCGGGCGCGACATCGACGATGCCGCCCCACTGACGGTTCATGCGCACCCGGGAGAAGGACGGGAACAGCTCGCAGATGGCGGCCAGCGTACCCTCGATGACATGGTAGCTGCCGCGCTGGCCATAGCCGCTGTAATGGTCGATGCCGGCGCCGATCACCAGGTCGCCCTTGTCGGACTGGCTGATGTAGCCGTGCACGGCGTTGGACATGATCACCGTGTTGAGGCAGGGTTTCATCGGCTCGGACACCAGGGCCTGCAGCGGATGCGACTCCAGCGGCAGGCGGATGCCAGCCATGGCGGCGATGACGCTGGAATGGCCGGCGGCCACCACGCCCACTTTCTTGGCCTTGATGAAGCCCTTGTTGGTCTCCACCCCGATCACCCGGCCGTTCTCGCGGCGGATGCCGGTGACCTCGCACTTCTGGATGATGTCCACGCCGCGGCTGTCGGCGCCGCGTGCATAGCCCCAGGCCACCGCGTCATGGCGAGCCACGCCGCCGCGGCGCTGGAAGGAGGCGCCGAGGATGGGATAGCGGGACTTGGGGCTGATGTTGATGAGTGGCTCGATTTCCTTGATCTGCTGCGGCGTCAACACCTCGCCGTCGATGCCGTTGAGGCGGTTGGCGTTGACCCGGCGCTCGATGTCGCGCATGTCCTGCAGCGTATGGCCCAGATTCATCACCCCGCGCTGGGAGAACATGACGTTGTAGTTAAGGTCTTGCGCCAGGCCCTCCCACAGCTTCAGGGCCTTCTCGTAGAGATGCGCAGCCTCGTCCCACAGGTAGTTGGAGCGCACGATGGTGGTGTTGCGGCCGGTGTTGCCGCCGCCTAGCCAGCCGCGCTCCAGCACCGCCACGTTGGTGATGCCGTGCTCTTTGGCCAGGTAATAGGCGGTGGCCAGACCGTGGCCGCCGCCGCCGACGATCACCACGTCGTATTCCTGCTTGGGCTCGGGACTGCGCCAGGCCCGCTGCCAGTTCTCGTGATAGCTCAGTCCGTTGCGGACCAGGCTGAAGATGGAATATTTGCTCATGGGCTTTCCCGGCTGTTGCGTTCGAGAAGCGAATAGGGAGTCGGAGACGCGGCGCTCAGCATTCGATGATGCTCACCGGCACCTCGATGACGTTGACGGCCAGGCCCCCGCGCGCCGTCTCCTTGTACTTGGTCTTCATGTCGGCGCCGGTATCGCGCATGGTCTTGATCACCTTGTCGAGCGACACGAAGTGCTTGCCGTCGCCGCGCAGCGCCATGCGCGCAGCATTGATGGCCTTGATCGAGGCCATGGCGTTGCGCTCGATGCAGGGCACCTGCACCAGCCCGCCGACCGGATCGCAGGTCAGGCCCAGGTTGTGCTCCATGCCGATCTCGGCGGCGTTCTCCACCTGCTCGGGGGTACCGCCCAGCACCTCGCACAGGGCGCCGGCAGCCATGGAGCAGGCCGAGCCGACCTCGCCCTGGCAACCCACCTCGGCGCCGGAGATCGAGGCGTTGATCTTGTACAGCACGCCGATGGCCGCCGCGGTGAGCAGGAAGCGCACCACGCCATCCTCGTTGGCCCCGGGCACGAAGCGCACATAGTAGTGCAGCACCGCCGGGATGATGCCGGCTGCGCCGTTGGTGGGCGCGGTCACCACCCGCCCGCCGGCGGCGTTCTCCTCGTTCACCGCCAGGGCGTAAAGGTTGACCCAGTCCATGATGGTGAGTGGGTCGCGCAGCGCCGCCTCGGGCTGGCTAGAGAGCTGGCGATAGAGGGCGGCGGCGCGGCGGCGCACCTTCATGCCGCCGGGCAGGATGCCTTCCTCACGGCAGCCGCGCTTGACGCACTCTTGCATCACCTCCCAGATGCGCAGCAGGCCGGCGCGGGTCTCGGCCTCGGGGCGCCAGGCGCTCTCATTCTCCAGCATGATCTGGCTGATGGAGAGCCGGTGCTCGGCGCACAGCTTCAAGAGTTCCGCGCCGCTGCGGAACGGGTAGCGCAGCCGGGTCTCGTCCTCCTTGATCGGGCTGTCGCCACGGGCGGCGTTCTCGTCGACCACGAAGCCGCCGCCCACCGAGTAGTAGACGCGCTCATCGAGCACCGCGCCGCTGGCGTCATAGGCCACGAAGCGCATGCCGTTGGGATGGTAGGGCAGGGTCTTGCGGCGGTGCAGGATGAGGTGCTCGGGCTCGATGAAGTCGATCTCGTGACGCCCCAGGATGCGGATGCGCCGGCTGTCGCGGATGCGCGCCAGGATGCCGGGCACGGCCTCGGGATCGACCTGGTCCGGGGCCTCGCCTTCCAGCCCGAGCAGCACCGCCTTGTCGCTGCCGTGACCCTTGCCGGTGGCGCCGAGCGAGCCGTACAGCTCCGACTTGATGGCGTGCACCCGCGCAAGCTGGCCGCGCGCCTCTAACCCCTGGGCGAACTGTAGCGCCGCCCGCATCGGTCCCACGGTGTGGGAACTGGACGGTCCGATGCCGATCTTGAACAAATCGAATACGCTGATGGCCATCTGTACTCTCCTCGCCCCTCTTCTAAAGCGGCCCCCTCCCCGGATGCAGGGAGGGGGCGGGGCGTCGCCGTCTTGCTGCAGCGGCCCCGATCAGCTCCGATACACCGGGAAGCGGTCGCAGAGGGCCTGCACCTGGGCGCGCACCCGCGCGCTCACCGCCTCATCGTCGATGCGATCGAGCACGTCGCAGATCCAGTGGGTGAGCGCGCGCACCTCGGGCTCGCGAAAGCCGCGCGTGGTG
>DATLYF010000040.1:0-24475 GCA_035575095.1 Candidatus Competibacteraceae bacterium | reverse complement strand
GGCCTGCCGGGTTCCCCGCGACCGCCGCACCGGCGGCGCTATACGGTTGCGCCCGCGAGCAGAGTTACGGCAAGGACACGCCCAGCGGCCATTGGGAGATGGCGGGGCTGCCGGTGCGCTTCGACTGGGGCTATTTCCCGCGCACCGTGCCGGCCTTCCCGGCCGCGCTGACCGCGGCGCTGATCGAGCGCGCCGGCCTGCCTGGGGTGCTCGGCGACTGCCATGCCTCCGGCACCGAGATCATCGAGCGCCTGGGCGCGGAGCACATCCGCACCGGCAAGCCCATCGTCTATACCTCCGCCGACAGCGTGCTGCAGATCGCCGCCCACGAGCAGCACTTCGGCCTGGAGCGGCTATACCGAGTGTGCGAGATCGCCCGCGAGCTGGTGGATCACTACAACGTCGGCCGCGTCATCGCCCGACCCTTCGTCGGCGCGCCCGGCAGCTTCCGCCGCACCGGCCACCGTCGCGACTACACCACGCCGCCGCCGGCGCCGACACTGCTGGATCGGCTCACTGCCGCAGGCGGCGAGGTGCGAGCGGTGGGCAAGATCGCCGATATCTTCGCCCACCGCGGCATCAGCCGGCTGTACAAGGCCGACGGCAACCAAGCCCTGTTCGATGCCACCCTGGAAGCGCTGCATGACGCCGGCGACCGCTGCCTGGTGTTTGCCAACTTCGTCGACTTCGACATGCTCTACGGCCACCGTCGCGACGTGACCGGCTACGCCGCCGCGCTGGAGGAATTCGACCGGCGCCTGCCGGAGCTGGCAGCGCGGCTCGCCCCCGGCGACCTGGTGGTGATCACCGCCGACCATGGCAACGACCCGACCTGGGAGGGCTCGGATCACACCCGCGAGCACATCCCGGTGCTGGCCTTTGGCCCCAATATTCCCACCGGTAGCATCGGCGTGCGCGAGAGCTTCGCCGACATCGGACAGAGCGTGGCGGCGCATCTGGGCCTGGCGGCGCTGGCGGAGGGCAGGAGCTTTCTGCCGGGCTGAGCGGCGGCGCGGCTGCCGCTCAGTGGCCGCCGCCCGGCAGCCAGTGCAGGATCTTGGCGCCCCAGTGCATCAGCCTGATCAAGTGCTCGGGAGGGAGACGTTTCAGCTCCTCGCTCCAGTCGATGAGCAACTCCAGAAAGTCCAGCACGCTCGCGATGCGGGGCACGTTCGGGTCGGGGCCGTTGCCGGCGGCATCACGCCCTTCTCGCACGCACTGACGCAACACGGTGAGGGTGGGATCGATCTCCCGGCGTTTGCGCTCCTCGACGACCAACCGGAAGGTCTCCCAGACGTCCTGGATGGCTTCGAAGTGGTTGCGCCGGTCGCCCATGACATGGACCACCTTCACCAGCCGCCAGGACTGTAGTTCCCGCAGGCTGGTACGGACACTGGAGCGCGCCATTCTCAAGGTGCTGGCGATCTCCTTGGCGGGCAGGGGCCGCTCGCTGAGAAAGAGCAGGGCATAGATCTGGGCCATGGTGCGGCTGATGCCCCAGCGGGGACCCATCTCCCCCCAGTGCAGCACGAAACGTTGGGCGATCGGTGTCAGTTCCATGGGTCGCAAAAGGCCGTAAATGCAGCATGGCCGGCACGCCGCTACGTCGCCGTACCGGCCCCGACCCGCTGGACGGCGAGCTTATGCGCTTAGACCGGCAGCCAGAAATCGAGCTCCGGCCCCTTGGGCACGATGCCCGAGGGATTCAGTGTGGGATGGCTGGTGAAATAGTGGGTCTTGATGTGATCCATGAACACCGTCTGCGCCACCCCCGGCCACTGGTAGAGCCGGCGGGTGTAGCGCCACAGGGCGGGAAAGTCGACCAGACGCTGGCGATTGCACTTGAAGTGGCTGTAGTACACCGGATCGAAGCGCACCAAGGTGGGAAACAGCCGCCAGTCGGCCTCGGTGGGCTGCTCACCGAGCAGAAACGGCTGGCGGGTGAGGCGCGTTTCCAGCTCGTCCAGGGCTGCGAACAGCCGCTCGTAGCCGCGCTCGTAGGCGCCCTGGGTGGCGGCGAAGCCGGCACGGTAGACGCCGTTGTTGATGTCGCGGTAGATCCAGGCATTGAGCTCGTCGATCTCCTGGCGCAGCGGCTCGGGATAGCAATCGACCGCAGCGTCGCCCCAGGCGTCGAAGGCGGAGTTCAGCATGCGGATGATCTCCGCCGACTCGTTGTTGACGATGGTACGGCGTTGCTTGTCCCACAGCACCGGCACCGTCACCAGGCCGGCGAAGCCGGGCTCGGCGATGCGGTAAACCTCTTCCAGGAAGGTGGCGCCGTTGACCGTGTCCGCGGTGGCGCCGGGGAAGCTCGGGTCGAAGTGCCAGCTGCGCGCCGTCATGTGAGGATGCACCACGTCGACGCTGATAACGCCCTCCAGCTTCTTCAGCTTGCGCAGAATCAGGGTGCGGTGCGCCCAAGGGCAGGCGTAGGAGACATAAAGATGATAACGCCCCGGCTCGGCCCGGAAGCCGCCCACACCGCTGAGGCCGGGTGCGCCGTCTACCGTCACCCAGTTGCGGAAGGTGGATTCCACGCGCTGGAACTCGCCGGCGCTGTCAGTGCGGGGGCGGAAGATGGCAGCGTCAGGCTGGTCTACACTCACGGTCATGGCTGGACTCCCAATTCGCGGCTGTCGCCACTATAGGCGTCCCGGGGCCGGGTGGGCCAACGGAAATCCTTGACGGAGAGGATGAAATTTTTCGAGCAAACGCCCGCACCGGGACGCGGCGTGCCACGGCGGGGATTTCCGGCTACCATTGCCCGCGGCAGCGTCCTGCCGCCGGAGGTCACATGTCCGAGAGCACACCATCCTTGAGCCGCTTCCCCGTTCCCGAGCTCGCCGAGCTGCCGGAAGACATCCGTGCGCGCATCCTGGCAGTGCAGGAAAAGGCCGGCTTCATTCCCAACGTGTTCCTGGTGCTGGCCCACCGGCCCGACGAGTTCCGCGCCTTCTTCGCCTATCACGATGCGCTGATGGAGAAGGAGGGCGGGCTCTCCAAGGCCGAGCGGGAGATGATCGTGGTCGCCACCAGCGCGCTGAACCAGTGCCAGTACTGTGTCATCGCCCATGGTGCCATCCTGCGCATCTACGCCAAGCATCCGCGCCTGGCCGACCAGTTGGCGGTGAACCACCGCAACGCCGAGATCGACGAGCGCCAGCGACGCATGCTCGACTTCGCCCTGAAGATGGCGCGGGGCGGCGCCGACATCGAGGAGGGCGATTTCCGGGCCTTGCGTGAAGTCGGCTTCAGCGACGAAGACATCTGGGACATCGGCGCCATCGCCGCCTTCTTCGCCCTGTCCAACCGCATGGCCAGCCTCACCGGGATGTGGGCCAATCATGAATTCTACCTGATGGGGCGGGTGCCCCGGCAAAAATGACGACAATGACGACGAGGAGCGACAACCGATGAGCAACATTCCCGCCGATCTGAAGTACACCCCTTCCCACGAATGGGTACGCGACAACGGCGACGGCACCGTGACCGTGGGCATCACTGACTTCGCCCAGAGCCAGTTGGGCGATGTGGTCTATGTGGAGGTGCCCCAGGTGGGACGTCAGGTGGATGCCGAGGAAGCCTGCGCCGTGGTCGAGTCGGTGAAGTCCGCCTCCGATATCTACGCCCCCCTGGCGGGCGAGGTGGTGGCGGCCAACGATGCTCTGGCCGATGCGCCCGAGACCGTCAACCAAGATCCCTACGGCGAGGGCTGGCTGTTCAAGCTGCGCGTGAGCGGCGGCCTGGAGGGGTTGCTGGACGCCGCCGCTTACGAGACCCAGGCAGTGGCCGAGCACTGAGACCTCCGCGTTCATCGACGAGAAGGAGCAACGACATGGCAACCGTGACCCTGAGAGGCAACCCCGTGCACACCAGCGGCGAACTACCGGCGGTAGGCCGCAAGGCGCCCGATTTCCACCTGGTGGACGGCAAGCTCAACGACGTCTATCTCTCCACCTATGCCGGCAAGAAGAAACTTCTGAACATCGTCCCCAGCCTGGACACCCCTACCTGCCAGCTCTCCACCAAGAAATTCAACGAGTTTGCCAAGCAGCACCCCGACACGGTGATCCTGGTGGTGTCCGCCGATCTGCCCTTCGCCCAGAGCCGCTTCTGCGGCAACGAGGGACTGGCGAACGTGATTCCGCTGTCGATGATGCGCTCGCGCAACTTCGCCAAGGACTACGGCGTGCTCATCACCGACGGCCCGCTGGCCGGCATCGCCGCCCGCGCCGTGGTGGTGCTGGACGAGCACGATACCGTCAAATACACCCAGCTGGTGCCCGAGATCGCCGAGGAGCCGGACTACCAGTCGGCGCTGGCGGCGCTGGGCTGATGGCGGTCGTCCCTGGCCAGGATCTGCCCCCCGAGGAATCCACCCGCATGGCCGACCAGCCGTACAAGGGACTGCGCCGCCTGGTCAACGCCGCCGGCCATTCCTGGGCCGGGCTCAGGGCGGCCTGGCGCAACGAGGAGGCGTTTCGCCAGGAGGCGCTCGCCTGTCTGCTGCTCGTCCCCCTGGCCCTGTGGCTGGGGGGCAACGGCGCCGAACGCGCCTTGCTGGCGGGCAGTCTGGCCCTGGTGCTGATCGCCGAACTGCTCAATTCCGGCATCGAAGCGGTGGTGGATCGCATCGGTCCGGAGCGTCACGAGCTCTCCGGCCGGGCCAAGGACATTGGTTCGGCGGCGGTGTTCGTGTCGCTGGTCAATGTGGCCCTGGTCTGGGGTCTGGTGCTGCTCGATTGACTACCCACAACCCCGAGGAAACCCGCTCGCATGAAAGCGCTGATCACCGGTTCCGTGGCCTATGACGTGATCATGGTGTTCCACGACCGCTTCGCCAATCACATCCTGCCCGACAAGGTGCACCTGCTGAACGTCTCCTTTCTGGTGCCCGAGCTGCGCCGGGAGTTCGGCGGCTGCGCCGGCAACATCGGCTACAACCTCAGTCTGCTGGGCGGGGAGGGCTACGTCATGGGCAGCGTCGGCGAGGACTTCGGCCCCTACGCCGCGTGGATGGACCGTCACGGCATCGACCGCCGCTACGTGCGCATCATGCCCGGCAGCTACACCGCCCAGTGCTACATCACCACCGACCTCGACGACAACCAGATCAACGCCTTCCATCCCGGGGCCATGAGCCTGTCCCACGAGCTCAGCGTGCCCGCCGAGGATGGCATCGGCATCGGCATCGTCGCCCCGGACGGGCGCGAGGGCATGCTGGTCCACGCCGAACAGTTCGCCGCCGCCGGCATCCCCTTCCTATTCGATCCCGGCCAGCAGTTGCCGCGCTTCGACGGCACCGAGCTGCTGCGCTTCCTCGACCAGGCGCGCTGGCTGGCGGTCAACGACTACGAGGGTGCCCTGCTGGCCGAGCGCACCGGTCTGACGCTGGACGGTCTGGCCGAGCGGGTCGAGGCGCTGATCGTCACCCGCGGCGCCGAGGGCTCGCACATCTACCTGGAGGGCGGGCGCAAACGACTGACTATCCCCGCCGCCCGGGCCGAGCGGCTGGCCGATCCCACCGGCTGCGGCGATGCCTACCGCGCCGGGCTGCTCTACGGCCTGATGCACGGCCTGGACTGGGAAACCACCGGGCGCATCGCCTCGCTGATGGGCGCCATCAAGATCGAGGAGCACGGCACTCAGAACCATCGCTTCACCCTGGACGAGTTCCGTGCCCGCTTCCGCGAGAACTTCGGTTACGAGTTCTAAGATTCCCGCTCTCTCCGGGACCCTCATCCTGAACCTCTCCCAGAGGGCACGGCAGCCTCGCCCCGCTCCCCTTGGGGGAGGGGTTGGGGTGAGGGTCGTCCGGCCTCGGCCAGTATCCACTCGCGAAACGCCAGTACCGCCGCGCTGGGCGGCACGTCGCTGGGGATCACCACGTATTCGGCCCGCTCGCCGCGCATGGAGGCCTCCAGCGGCTTGATCAGCGCGCCGCTGGCCAGCATGTCCTCCACCAAGTAGCGCCAGCCCAGGGCGATGCCCTGACCGGCCAGCGCCGCCTGGATCAGCATGGGGTAGTTGCTGAGCCGCAGGCCGTGCCGGTTGGGCGCGGCGTGCACCCCCTGGCTGCGCAGCCAGTCCTGCCATACGGTCCACTTCCAGTGCTCTTCGTCTGGGCACAGCAGAGTCTCGCCCAGCAGGTCGGCGGGGCTGGTCAGCGCCGGGCGTCCCTGCAGATAGCCCGGACTGCACACCGGGAAGATCTCCTCGCCGAGCAGAAAGCTGGCCTCGAGCCCCGGCCACTGGCCATAGCCGTAGCGGATGGCGATGTCGACGCCGTCGGCGGCGTAGTCGATCTCGCGGTCGATGGCGAGCACGCGCACGTCGATGTTCGGATAGGCGGCGCGGAACTTGGGGATACGCGGAATCAGCCAGAACGAGGTGAAGGCCAGGGTGGCGGCCACCGTCACCTGGTCGAGATTGCGATTGGCCCGGAGTTCGCCAGCGGCGCTGGCGATGTGCTCCAGGCCCAAGGTCACCGCCTGCTGCAGGCGATGGCCTGCGGCGGTGAGGCGAATGATGCGGTGGAAGCGGTGTAACAGCCGTATCCCCAGATGCTCCTCGAGCAGCCGTACCTGGCGGCTGACCGCCCCCTGAGTGACGTGCAGTTCCTCCGCCGCGCGGGTGAAGCTCAGGTGCCGGGCACTGGCCTCGAAAGCCACCAGACTATTCAGCGGAGGTAATTTGGTACGTAATCTCTGCATGAGTTTTCCTGAGGCAAAATTCGGATAAATCATCGTTTGAACCAGTATAAGTGCGCTCCTTAAGCTGCTGCCATATGCATGCAACAGGCGCCGATGGCAAAACCCGGCGCCATCCAGAGGAGCGAGACGATGATGACCGAGCCCGAGAGCGTCGACCTGGAAACTGCCGAGAGCGCCCGCCGGCCGCGCCGCGGCCACGCCCGCGAGGCGCGCCGTGCCGCCCGCCTGGGGCCGGCGCTGGAGCGCGTGCCGTTCCTGATGCGCAAGCTCAAGCCCTACGAGGTGCTGAGCGAGGAGGGGCTGGCGCTCATCGAGCACAACGCCGACACCGTGCTGGAGGAGGTTGGCATCGAGTTTCGCGGCGAGCCGGATCTGCTGGAGCTGTGGCGCCAGGCCGGTGCCGATGTGCAGGGCGAGCGGGTGCGCATCCCGCGCGGGCTGTGCCGCTCCATCATCCAGGCCACGGCGCCGCGCGAGTTCACCCAGTACGCCCGCAACCCGGCCAACAACGTGGTGATCGGCGGCGACAATACGGTGTTCGTGCCCTCCTACGGCTCGCCCTTCATCCACAATCTGGACGAGGGCCGTCGCTACGCCACCCTCGAGGATTTCCGCAACTTCGTGAAACTGGCCTACATGTCGCCCTATCTGCACCACTCGGGCGGCACCCTGGTCGAGCCCACCGACCTGCCGGTGAACAAGCGTCACCTGGACATGGTGTACAGCCACATCCGCTACTCGGACAAGGCGTTCATGGGCTCGGTGACCGCCGGCGAGCGCGCCGAAGACTCGGTGGCCATGGCCAAGCTGGTGTTCGGCGACGAGTTCGTCGAGCGTAACTGCGTGCTCATCAGCATCATCAACACCAACTCGCCGCTGGTGCTCGACCACACCATGCTGGCGGCGCTCAAGGTCTACGCCAGCCACAACCAGTGCTGCATCATCACTCCCTTCATCCTGGCCGGCGCCATGGGACCGGTGTCCGAGGTCGGCGCGGTGACCCAGCTGTTCGCCGAGGCCCAGGCCGGCATCGCCGTGACCCAGCTGGTGCGGCCCGGTGCGCCGGTGATCTTCGGCTCGTTCACCAGTTCCATGTCGCTGCTCTCGGGGGCGCCCACCTTCGGCACCGCCGAGGCCAACCTGGCGCTGCTGGCGGCCGGCCAGCTGGCGCGGCGGCTGGGCGTGCCGTACCGCGCCGGCGGCCATCTGTGCGCCTCCAAACTCCCTGACGGCCAGGCCATTCAGGAGAGCTGCGACTCGATGATGTGCTCCATCCTCTCGGGGGTGAATCTGATGATGCACTGCGCCGGCTGGCTGGAGGGAGGGCTAGCCATGGGCTATGAGAAATTCGTCATCGACCACGACCACCTGGGGATGATGATGAAGTTCGCCGGCGGCCTCGACTTGTCGGAGAACGCCCAGGCCCTGGATGCCATCCGCGAGGTGGGACCGGGCAAGCACTTCCTCGGCTGCGCCCACACCCGCGCCAACTATGAGACGGCCTTCTACAACGCCAAGCTGGCCGACAACAACTCCTACGAGCAGTGGCTGGCCGAAGGCGGGCTGGACATCGCCCAGCGCGCCAACAAGGTATGGAAGAAGATGCTGGCCGAGTACCGGATGCCGGCGCTCGACCCGGCCATCGACGAGGCGCTGCAGGATTTCATCGCCCGGCGCAAGGCGTCCATGCCCGATGCGCTCGGCTGAGCGGCGGGGTGCATCGCCGATGTCGACGTCTGCGCCGTTCCGCCTGGGCTTTCTGCTGCTGCCCGGCTTCTCGATGATGGATTTCGCGTTCGCCTTGGAGCCGCTGCGCATGGCCAACCTGCTGCGCGAGCGGACGCTGTACCGCTGGTATGTGTGCGTGGCGGAGGAGGCGCCCGCCGTCGCCGGTATCGGCCAGGGCCTGGCGCCCGATTGCACATTGTCCGAGGCCGGGCCGCTGGACGCCCTGCTGGTCTGCGGCGGCGAAGGGATGGTCGCGGAGATGGGCGCAGCCACTTTGCAACGGCTGCGGGAGCTGGGCCGGGACGGTGTGGTGCTGGGTGCCATCGGCGGCGGGGTGGGGATGCTAGCCGCCGCCGGGCTGCTGGAGGGCTACCGGGCGGCGGTGCACTGGCGCATGGCGGATGCATTGCGGGCGCGTTTCCCGGGGCTGGCGGTGGCCACCGAGCTGTTCGTCTGCGACCGCGACCGCCTCACCTGCTGCGGCGGCACGGCAGCCCTAGACATGAGCCTCGACCTGATCGGCCGGCAGCACGGCGCGGCGCTGATGCAGGCCATCTCCGAGGCCTTCGTCTGCGAGCACCTGCGCGGCCCCAACGTCCCCCAGCCGGTGCCGCTGCACCGGCATCTCGGCATCCGTCAGCCCGAGCTGCTGAACGCGGTGGCGCTGATGCAGGCCAATCTGGCGGAGCCGCTCAACCTAGAGGAGATCGCCCGCCGCCTCGGGGTGTCGCTGCGCAAGCTGGAGCGGCTGTTCCGCAGACATCTGCAGAGCAACCCGTCGCGCTACTACCTGGAGCTGCGCCTGCAGCAGGCCCGCAAGCTGCTCTTGCAGAGTACCCTGCCCATCGCCGAGGTGGCGCGTGCCTGCGGCTTCATCTCGGCGGCGCACTTCAGCACCGCCTACCAGCGCCAGTTCGGCCGGCGGCCGGTGTACGAACGGCGTCTGCAGGCGGAGACGCGGTTGCCGGCTATCCCCCCGGCCATGGTTGCGCCCCATCGCGCGCCCGAGCGTGCGTATCGGAACAGTGTGGCAGCGGGCGGCTGGCGCTGAGGATCGGGGTCGTCGTGTAACGCCTGTTGATAATCTACGTTTATCAATATGATCAGTATTTTTCGTATTTACAGCTGATTTAGTGCTTAATATTTTGATTCAAATAACAACATAAACGGTGCTGTCGGCACCACCACCGGGAAATGCTTCCCTGTCTCGTAGCGCAGGCGCTCTACCAGCAACCAGAGGGCGGCGCGCCCGTAGGGCAGGAGATCCACCACCAAAGAGGGTACAACCGCATGACCACCAAGGATTACCGCCACGTCCATTCCGCCATCCCCGGGCTGATCGGCGATCTGGAGAAGGGCAAGATATCCCGGCGCGAGTTCCTACGCACGGTGACGCTGCTCGGGCTGTCGGCCGGCGCCGCCTACGGCCTGGCCGGGCGCATCACCGGTGAGGCGCTGCTGCCCGCCGCCCACGCCGCCGAGGGCGCGCCCAAGAAGGGCGGCGTGCTGCGAGTGGCGATGCCGGTGCAGGAGATCACCGATCCGGCCATCTTCGACTGGCCGGAGAAGTCCAACATCACCCGCCATCTCGTCGAGTATCTGACCATCACCGGCCCCGACAACATCACCCGGCCATACCTGGCGGAGAAGTGGCAGGCCAGCGACGACCTCAAGACCTGGACCTTCTATTTGCGCAAGGGCGTGAAGTGGTCCAACGGCGATGAGTTCAACGCCGACGACGTGGTGTTCAACTTCAAGCGCTGGCTCGATCCCAAGACCGGCTCGAGCAACCAGGGCCTGTTCAGCGCCATGCTGGAGGAGATCGACACCGGGCGTAAGGACAAGGACGGCAAGGCAGTGCTCGAGAAGCGCATGATCGCCAACGCCATCGAGAAGGTCGATGACCACACCGTGCGCCTCAACCTGCGCACGCCGGTGCTGTCCATCCCCGAGAACCTGTACAACTACCCTTGCGCCATCGTCCATCGCGACTTCGAGACGATGGGCGCCAACCTGGCCAAGAACCCCATCGGCACCGGCCCCTACGCGCTGGTCGAGCACAAGGTGGGCGAGCGCGCTGTGCTGCGCCGGCGCAAGGATCCGTACTGGGGCGGGGAGGTGTATCTGGACGAGATCCACTACCTCGATCTCGGGCAGGACAGCATGGCCGCCATCGCCGCCCTGGCCTCGGGCCAGGTCGATGTGCTGCACCGCCTGGAGCTGGAGACCCTGGACGCCGCGCAGGCCATCCCCGATGTGGTCGTCTCCAAGGCCGATACCGCCTTGACCGGGGTGATCCGGATGAAGGTCACGGAAAAGCCCTTCGACGACATCCGCGTGCGCAAGGCCGTGGTGCTGTGCGCGGACAACGCCGAAATCCTGCAGAAGGCCTACCGCGGCATGGGCACGGTGGGCGAGAATCATCATGTCGCCCCTATCCATCCCGAATATGCCAAGCTGCCGCCGCTGAAGCGCAACATCGAGGAGGCAAAGCGGCTGCTCCAGGAGGCCGGTAAGGAGAAGCTCAAACTGGAGATCGCGGTGGGCAATGCCTATGGCCGCTGGGAGCAGGACTCGGTGGTGGTACTCAAGGAGCAACTGGCCGCAGCCGGCATCGAGCTCAAGCTCAACGTCATGCCGGCCGCCCAGTACTGGGAGATCTGGAACAAGGTGCCGTTCGGCATCACCGTCTGGGTGCACCGGCCGCTGGGGGTGATGGCCCTGGCGCTGGGCTACAAGAGCGGCGTGCCCTGGAACGAGACCGGCTACAGTAATCCGCAGTTCGACCAGGCCCTCGCCAAGGCCGAGTCGATCCTGGACGTGGAGGAGCGGCGCAAGCAGATGGCCGTTGTCGAAAAGATCCTGCAGGACGACGCCGTCATGGTGCAGCCGTTCTTCCAGTCGGTGCTGTCTGCCCACACGGCCAAGGTCAAGGGCTATCAGACCCACCCGACCCTCTACCACCAGTTCAATCAGGTCTGGATCAGCGCCTGAGCGGCGGTGCAACTATGCCCGCCGTCGCAGGCGGCGGGCAGTAAGAGGCGTTGCCTATGCTGTCATTCATCCTCAAGCGTCTCGGCTTCATGGCCGTGACCATGCTTGCCGTCTCCCTGCTGCTGTTCCTGCTCCTGGAGATCAACGTCGAAAGCGTTGCCACCAAGGTGCTGGGGCCGTACAGCTCCGAGGAGCAGCGCACCCTGTGGCTGGAGCAGCACGGTTACTTCCAGCCGCTGTATGTGCGCTACTTCTCTTGGTTAGGTCATTTCCTCAGCGGCGACTTCGGCGACTCGGTGCGCTTCAAGGTGCCGGTGGCCGAGATGCTGTGGCCGCGGCTGGCCAACACCGCTATCCTGGCGGCAGCGGTATTCGCCGTGCTCATCCCCCTGTCGCTGGCGCTGGGTGTGCTGGCCGGCATGCGCGAGGGCTCCAAGCTGGATCGCAGCATCTCGGTGTTTAGCATCGTCACCACCTCCATCCCCGAGTTCGCCAGCGCCGTGTTCCTGTCGGCGGTGTTCGTGTTCTGGCTGGCCTGGCTGCCGGGCACCAGCGGCATGACCGCGGGCTTCAGCTTCAAGGAGCTGATCCTGCCGGCGCTGGTGCTGATCCTCTACGACCTGGGCTACGTGGCGCGCATGACCCGCGCCTCCATGGCCGAGGTGATGCAGACCCACTACATCCGCACCGCTATCCTCAAGGGCTTGCCCTACCGCCAGGTGATCCTCAGGCACGCCCTGCGCAACGCCCTGATCGCGCCGTTCACGGTAATCATGCTGCAGATCAACTGGCTGCTGTCTGGGGTGATCGTGGTGGAATTCTTCTTCGCCTACAAGGGCTTCGGCGCGCTGCTGTTGGAGGCCAGCCTCAACCAGGACATCTACCTGATCGAGGCCTGCGCCATGGTGGCGGTGTTCGTGGCGGTGGCCACCCAGACCCTGGCCGACATCGGCTACATGTTCCTCAACCCGCGCATCCGCTTCCACTGAGGGCTTGCCCATGAACACGGTTGCCGTTTCTGCACCGCCGCGCGCCGCCGGGCTGTGGCGCGCCCTGCGCTCCCTGACCCTGCTGCGCGAGAGCGGGGTGGGCATGGTCGGGGCTGCCCTGGTGTTGTTCTGGGTGCTGCTGGCGCTTACCGCGCCCTGGCTCGCCCCATTCGATCCCATCGCCACCCTGCAGCCCTTCGCCAAGCCGGGCGCGGTCCACGCCGCCAGCGGCAGCACCTTCTGGCTCGGCACCGACCACCTCGGCCGCGATATCCTCTCGCGCATCATCTGGGGCTCGCGCACGGTGCTGTTCTATGCGCCGTTGGCCACTCTGGTGGCCTACCTGGTGGGCATCCTCATGGGCCTGCTGGCCGGCTACCAGCGCGGCTGGGTGGACGATGTGCTCTCCAGGGTGGCGGACATCATCCTGTCGTTCCCGGTGCTGGTGCTGTACATCATCATCATCGCCACGGTGGGTGCTTCCGGGCTCAACATCGTCGTCGCCATCACCTTCGCCAGCGCCCCCGGCATCATGCGCATCGTGCGCAGTCTGGCACTGGATCTGCGCAACCGCGACTACGTGGCTGCCGCCCAGACCCGCGGCGAATCGGCCTGGTGGATCATGCTGGTGGAGATCCTGCCCAATGCCCGCGGGCCGCTGATCGTCGACGCCTGCCTGCGGCTGGGCTACGTCATCATCACCATCGGCGTGCTCGGTTTCCTCGGCCTCGGTCTGCCGCCGCCGGATCCGGACTGGGGCAGCATGATCAACGAGACCCGGGCCATGGCGATGGCCTTCCCGCACATGACCCTGTTCCCCTGCATCGCCCTCTCCTCGCTGGTGCTCGGCTTCAACCTGCTGGCCGACGGGCTGCGCGAGATTTCACTGCGGGATTGAGGTAAGAAACCATGAGCGAAGCCGAACCGCTGCTGGAAATCGAGAACCTGCGCATTTCCTACTACACCCGCGCCGGCGCGGTCCCCGCCGTGGTGGACTTCAACCTCACCCTGCATGCAGGGGAGTGCGTCGGGCTGGTGGGTGAATCGGGCTGCGGCAAGTCCACCGTGGCCATGGCCATCATGCAGTACCTGGGGCGCAACGGCGCCGTCACCGGCGGCAGCATCCGCTTCAAGGGGCGCGACCTGTGCCGCATGGATGCCGCGGAGCTGCGCCGCATCCGCGGCTCGCAGATCGCCATGGTCTATCAGGAGCCCATGGCCGCGCTCAACCCCAGCCTGACCATCGCCCGCCAGCTCATGGAAGTGCCCATGGTGCACGAGGGGGTGAGCGGCGCCGAGGCCGAAAAGCGTGCCCGGCAGGCGCTGGCCGATGTGCACCTGCCCGACCCCGAGCGAGTGCTGCGCGCCTATCCGCACCAGCTCTCCGGCGGCCAGCAGCAGCGCGTGGTCATCGCCATGGCGCTGCTGTCACGACCGGCGCTGCTGTTGCTGGATGAGCCCACTACGGCCCTGGACGTGACCGTGGAGGCGGGCATCGTCAAGCTCATTCGCGAACTCGGGCAGCGCTACGGCATGGCCCAGCTGTTCATCTCCCACAATCTCGGTCTGGTGCTAGAGACCTGCGATCGGGTGTGCGTGATGTACTCCGGCGAGGCGGTGGAGCAGGGCAGCGTGCGCGAGGTCTTCAGCCAGCCGCGCCATCCTTACACCCATGGTCTGTTCCACTGCATCCCGCTGCCTGGGGCGGACAAGAACGCCCGCCCCCTGCAGCCCATCCCCGGTCAGTTGCCGCTGCCCCACGAGCGCCCGCGCGGCTGCTACTTCGGCCCGCGCTGCAGTTACTTCCAGGCCGGGCGCTGCGATGCCGCCGACATTCCCATGGAGATGGTGGAGGGCAGTCACCGGGCACGCTGTCTGCGCTGGCGCGAGATCGACTGGGGCGCCGCCGACCGCGCCACGGCGCCGCGGCCGGCACCGCGCGTTGGCGAACCGGTGCTGGTCGTGGAGCGCATGAAGAAGTACTACGCCATCCACGATCTGTCCCTCGGCGCCCTGCTCGCTGGGCGCAGCGAGCGCTACATCAAGGCCAACGAGGCTCTGGACTTCGATGCCCGGCGCGGCGAGACCGTGGCCATCGTCGGCGAGTCGGGCTGCGGCAAGTCCACCTTCGCCCGGGTGCTGATGGGGCTGGAAACGGCGACCGACGGGGTCATCCGCTTCCAAGGCCTGGACATCAGTCGCACCCCGGTGCGCGAGCGCTCCGCCAAGCTCGTCAGCGCCCTGCAGATGGTGTTCCAGAACCCCAGCGACACCCTCAACCCCAGCCTCAGTGTGGGCGCGCAGATCGGCCGGGTGATCCGCAAGTTCACAGTGGAGCGGGAGCGCAGCCGGATCCGCGAGCGGGTGCTGAAGCTGCTGGACGAGGTCAAGCTGCCGCGCGAGTTCTACTATCGCAAGCCGCGCCAGCTCTCCGGCGGGCAGAAGCAGCGGGTGGGCATCGCCCGCGCCTTTGCCGGTAACCCGGCGCTGGTGATCGCCGACGAGCCGGTCTCGGCCCTGGACGTGTCGGTGGCGGCGGCAGTCACCGAACTGCTCACCGAGATCCAGCGCCAGCACGGCACCACCCTGCTGTTCATCAGCCACGACCTGAGCGTGGTGCGCTACCTGGCCGACCGCATCGTGGTCATGTACCTGGGGCGGATCATGGAGCGCGGCACCACCGAGCAGATCTTCAGCCCGCCCTACCACCCCTACACCGAGGCGCTGTTGTCGGCGGTGCCCATCGCCGACCCGCGGGTGGAGAAGGAGGAGATCGTGCTGGAGGGCAGTCTGCCCAGCCCGCTTGCTCCGCCCAAGGGTTGCCCGTTTTGCACACGCTGCCACCTCAGGCTCGGCAGCGTATGCGACAACGAGCCGCCGCCGCTGCGCCAGACCGCAGCGGGGCATGTGATCGCCTGCCATATCCCGCTGGAGGAGCTGCGTAAGCGGCGGCCGGTGATCCGGGTGGTGGAGGCGTTGCGCTCGACGGCTTGAGCGGGTGGCCGGCGCAACGAGGGGATTACGCAGCGCCCGCCAGCCAGTCGCGTACCACGGCAGCGTCGCGGCTCAGGGGCTGTTCCCGTGGCCAGACCACGTAGAAGCCGTAGTCGGTCTGCAGACTGTGTTCGGTCAGGCGCACCAACTGTCCCTTCTCCACCAGGCTATGGACCAGGTGATCCCAGCCCAGGGCCACGCCCTGGCCCTCCAGTGCCGCCTGGATCACCAGGGCGTAGTCGTTGAGGCGCAGCCCGTCGCCGTGATCGGCGAAGCTCAGGCCCTGGGCGGCGTACCAGTCGCGCCAGCCGAGGCGCGGGCGGTAGGGTTCCTCCAGATGGATGAGCCGTACCTTGAGCAGATCCTGGGGCGTGGCCGGGACCGGCAACTGGCGCGCCAGAGTGGGGCTACACACCGGGTAGATGCGCTCCGGGGCGATCAGGGTGCAGTGGTATTCCTCCCAGTCGCCGCGGCCGCGGCGTACCCCCAGGGCGATGCCCTCGGCCGCCAGGTTGATGTCCTTGTCGGTGGTCTGCAGGCGCAGGTCGATCTCGGGATGGCGGGCACGGAAGGCCGCCAGTCGCGGCAGGATCCAGACGCTGGCGTGGGCGGTGGAGATGGACAGGGTGACGTGGGTGGGGTCGCGCAGGAGCTGGATGGCTTCGGCGGAGCGGCGGATGTGGCTGAGACCCAGGACGACGTCCTGGTGGAAGCGTCGCCCGGCCTCGGTCAGGGTAACGCGGCGGTGCTCGCGCAGGAACAGGGCTACACCCAGTGCCTCTTCCAGTTGCTTGATGTTGTAGCTCACCGCCGCCTGGGTCATGGCGAGTTCGACGGCGGCCTGGCGGAAGCTCTGCAAGCGGGCCGCGGCCTCAAACACGAACAGATTGCTGGCGACTGCGATCAGGCGTTTCTGACTGAACATGAATTGATAAATCCTGATTATCGAAATGATCAGTATTTTCCAGATTTACAGGCAGTCTAGCACTAATTAAGTTGATACCAAGAGCGCAGTGGTCAGAGACCGGTGCGCAGTGTCGAGCGTCCGTGGAGGAGAGCACCCGTGAAGATCACCAATATCCGCGTCACTCCCGTCAACATCCCCTTCGACGCGCCGTTCTGGTGGAGTGCCGGCATCTATCCCGGCTCCTCCAAGGCGGTGATCGAGGTGGAGACCGACGAAGGCATCACCGGCCTGGGCGAGGCGCCGTGGTGGCATTTCGGCGAGATCGTCGCCAGGGAGCTGGCGCCGCGCTTGATCGGCCAGGACCCGCTGGATATCGCCAACGCCGAGAGCCGCTGCGTGCCGGCGACGCAGATCACCGCCAACACCGGCGAGGGCGCCCTGCAGACCGCCTTCGGCGCGGTGGAGATCGCCCTCTGGGATATCCGCGGCAAGCTCTGGAACCAGCCGCTGTACCAGTTGCTGGGCGGGGCGGTGCGCAAGCACATTCCCTTCACCGAGTACTTCTCCTTCCGCCCCAGGCAGGGCAACGCCGGCGGCGAGATGTCGCCCGAGGCCGTCGTCGACTACTGTTTGCGCATGCGCGAGGAGCACGGCAGCACCTATTTCGAGGGCAAGCTCATCCTCGGTGATCCGCAGCTGGAGATCCGCACCGTGCGGCTGCTGCGCGAGGCCCTGGGCGAGGAGGCCATGATCCGCCTCGATTCCAACATGCAGTGGTCGCTCACCGAGGCGCGCCGCATCCTGCGCGAGATCGAGCCCTACAACGTGCGCAGCTACGAGGACCCGGTGGCGACCTTCGAGGAGATGGCGGCGCTGCGCCAGCACTCGGCGATCCCGTTCTCTACCCATGTGCCCGACCTGCGCCGGGCGGTGGCCCTGGGTGCGCCCGATTACTTTGTCACCAACTTCGCCGTACTCGGCGGCATCAACCGGGCCATCCGCTTCATCGGCGCCTGCGAGGCCATGGGCAAGGGCTTCTGGTGCTATTCCGGCGATCTGGGGATCATGACCGCCGCCTATCTGCACCTGGTCGCCGCCACGCCGTGGATCACCGAGCCCTCGCAGTCGCTGTTCCGCTGGCAGATCGGCGACGTCATCGCGGACGGCCCGTTCCGCCAGACCGACAACGTGGTGCCGGTGCCGGAGGGGCCAGGCCTGGGCGTGACCCTGGATCGCGCCGCCCTGGAGCACTGGCATCGGCATTTCCTCGAACACGGTCCCATGGATCATTTCCACGACCCGCTGCATCCTGGCATCTACCGCCGCCTGCCACTCCGTTAAGGTCACGCATCCATGAGCAACGATCCCCTGCTGCAGCCCTTCCAGCTCAAGCACCTGCGGCTCAGAAACCGCATCGTCAGCACCTCGCACGAGCCGGCCTATTCCGAGGACGGCATGCCCAAAAAGCGCTACCGCGCCTACCACGTGGAGAAGGCCAGGGGCGGCATGGCGCTGACCATGATCGGCGGCTCGGCCATCGTCGCCCCGGAGAGTCCGCCGGCCTTCGGCAACCTGCACATCTACAAAGACGAGATCGTGCCCTGGCTGCGTGATCTGGCCGATGCGGTGCACGAGCACGGCGCCTACGTCATGTGCCAGATCACCCATCTCGGCCGCCGCACCAGCTCCTACAAGGGCGACTGGCTGCCGGTGATCTCGGCCTCGCCGATCCGCGAGCCGGCCCACCGCGCTTTCCCCAAGGCAGCCGAGGACTGGGACCTCGAGCGCATCGTCCAGGCCTACGCCACCGCCGCCCAGCGCTGCCGCGAGAGCGGGTTGGACGGCATCGAGCTCGAGGCCTACGGCCACCTGCTGGATTCCTTCTGGTCGCCGGCCACCAATCACCGCAACGACCAGTGGGGCGGCAGCCTGGACAACCGTATGCGCTTCTCCCTGCAGGTGCTGCGCGCCATCCGCGCTGCGGTGGGGCCGGACTTCGTGGTCGGCATGCGCATGGTGGTGGACGAGGACCTCGAGGGGGGGTTGGGCAAAGAGGAGGGCATCGCCATCGCCCGCCGCCTGGTGGACGAGGGCGTGGACTTCATCAACGTCATCAAGGGCCACATCGACACCGACGAGGGCCTGTCCCACGTCATCCCCGGCATGGGCACCCCGGCCGGTCCGCACCTGGAGCTGGTCGGCGAGGTCAAGCGCGCGCTCGGCACGGTGCCGGTGCTGCATGCAGCGCGCATCAACGACGTGGCCACTGCCCGCTACGCGGTACGCGAAGGGCTGCTGGATCTGGTCGGCATGACCCGCGCCCACATGGCCGATCCCTACATCACCGCCAAGATCCAGGCTGGCGAGGAGCACCGTATCCGGCCCTGCGTCGGCGCCGGCTACTGCATCGACCGCATCTACGGGGAAGGCGAGGCGCTGTGCATCCACAACCCCGCCACCGGCCGCGAGGACCGGCTGCCCCATATCATCAGACGCAGCGACGGGCCGGTCCGCAAGGTGGTGGTGGTGGGCGCCGGCCCGGCCGGACTGGAGGCGGCGCGGGTCATGGCCGCCCGCGGTCATCGGGTGATACTGCTGGAGGCCGCCAGCCAGGCCGGCGGACAGCTCCGCCTGGCTGCCGCCGTGCAGCGCCGCCGCGAGCTGATCGGTATCGTCGACTGGCGCGTGGAGGAATGCGAGCGCCTGGGCGTGGAGATCCGCTACAACGTCTACGCCGAGGCCGCCGACGTGCTCGCTGAGAACCCCGAGGTGGTCATCGTCGCCACCGGCGGCCTGCCCAATACCGGCTTCCTGGCCGAGGGGGCGGAGCTGGTGACCACCACCTGGGACATCTTGAGCGGCGCGATCAAGCCCGCCGGTGAGGTGTTGCTGTTCGACGACCACGGTGGCCACCCGGGCATGGTCGCCGCCGAGGCCCTCGCCCGCGCCGGCAGCCGCCTGGAGATCGTCACCCCCGAGCGCACGCTGGCCCCCGACGTGGGCGGAGTGAACTATCCGCCCTACTTCAAGGTGTTCGCCGAGCACGCGGTGCGCATCACCCTGTTACACCGCCTGGTGGGGGTGAGCCGTCGCGACGGCCGACTGCTGGCCCGACTCTACAACGAGTACGGCAAGCTCACCCAGGAGCGGGTGGTGGACCAGGTGGTGGTGGAGCACGGCACCCTGCCGCTGGACGAGCTGTACTTCGCGCTGCGGCCGGATTCGCTCAACCTGGGCGAGGTCGATCAGCAGGCGCTGATCGACCTCCGTCCGCAGACGGTGAGGCGCAATCCGCAGGGGCGTTATCAGTTGTTCCGCATCGGCGACGCCGTGGCCAGCCGCAACATCCACGCGGCGATCTACGATGCCTTCCGGCTGGGCCTCGTGCTGTGAGGCGGGGCCGGACCGGCCTACCTCGATGCGCAAGGGTTGGCATGGCAGCCGGCCGGCGGCTTCGTCTGTCGCGCTCCCGGGGAACCGCATACCGCCGGCAGCAGGGAGGGCGCGCTCGTCCTGCTGCTCTATTCACCGGCGCAGCGCTGACGGTCGCCCGCGAGCGCGATGCTGCCGATTCAGAGTGCCTGTCCCGGCGTGCGCTGGGCGTGCTGCTCCAGCACCTCGCCCTCGCCCCGGTCGAAGACGATGCGCCCTTCGCGCAGCACGGCGTGGCTCATCGTGCGCAGGCGGCTTGTGACTACCTGACCGTCCTTGAGGATGGCGCGGTCGGCGCTGTGCTGATGGATCTCCGCCGACAGCCCGTCGGGCGCCACTCTGTACTCCACCTGCTCGATGTTGCTGTGGTAGTCGCGGATCGACTCTTGGTTCTGCTGCAGCACCTGCAGATATTCGGGGCGCCCCAGCTCGATCTCGGTGCCGTCGGCCAGTTTCAGGCGTACCACGAACTCCGTCGCCAGGTAAGGGGCGATGGCCAGGAAGTTCTCGGCGTTGGCGGCACGGTTGATGCTCTGGTCGATAGCCTCCAGCTCCTCGCGGGTGATGCGCTCGGCAGCCTGGGCGGCGGGGGCCAGGCCGAGCAAGGCGAGGATGGCGGCGGTCAGCAGACGGTGGCGCATGGGCAGTCTCGGGTGATGGCGGTGGCTACCCATCTTAGGGGCCGAGCAGCAGCAGCACCAGGGGCAGGGTGAACATGGAGAGCACGGTCTGGGCGGTGATGACCGCCGCCATCAGCTCGGCGTCCCCGCCCAGCAGTCGCGCCAGGATATAGGCCGAGGGCGCGGTGGGCAGGGCGGCGAACAGCATCGGCACGACCAGTTCCAGGCCGTGCAGGCCGAAGGTATAGCCCAGGCCATAGGCCAGGGCCGGCATGGCCAGCAGCTTGAGCGCCGCGCTCAGACCGAGCAGAGCGGTGCGGGAGAAGGCCACCCGCAGGTGTAGCGCCGCCCCCACCGCCAGCAGCCCCAGCGGCAGGGCGGCGCGAGCCAGCACGTTCACCGCTCCGTCCACGCCGAACGGCAGGCGAGGCCGCTCAGATTCAGCCCCGCCCCCAGCACGCAGGCGACGATCAGCGGATTGCGCGCCAGCGAAGCGAGCAGTCCGCGCAGGCCCAGGCCGCCCTGGGCATGGGTCAGCACCGCGACGCAGAGCACATTCACCAGCGGGATCATGATCGCGATCACGATGGCCGCGACGGTGGCGCCGGCGTTCTGGAACAGCGCCGCGGCGGCGGCCAGGCCGACATAGGTGTTGAAGCGGATGGTGCCCTGGTAGAGCGAGCCGAATACCGCGCCGCTCAGCCCCAAGAGTGGCTTCAGCCCGTAGAGCAGGGCGCTCATGCCGCCTAGCATGCCCGCGACCACCACCGCCAGCGGCCCCACGGCAAAGGCGGTGAGCTCGGCATGCACCAGCTCGTTGACCAGCAGCGCCGGCAGCAGCAGGTAGTAGGTGAGGCGCTCGGCATAGGGCCAGAACGCCGCGCCGGGGAAATCGCCGCGCCTCAGACCGTAGCCCAGGGCGATGAGCAGGAAGATGGGTAGCAAGGCGCCGAGGATGGCGGTCGGATGCGAGGCGGACATCGTTATGGGGCAGTGTCACTGATACCAGGTTCGAATGATCAGAGCGCGCAGATCAGGGGCAGGGGTGTGCGTTGCAGTGGCCGCGGCTACCCCTTACCCAAACCGTGCTGCTGCGCAACATCGAGATGACAGAAACGGCGGCGCCCTACGGTGGCGGCGGAGCCATGCACTGTCAAGGTGCGGTCGCTGAACCAGAGTCTATAGTTTGGAAAAAAACCGGGCGCTGGCAGGAACCGCTGTCACGGGGCCTTCCCGTCCATATCGCATTATGGAAAAATATCTTTTGTTTGTTTTACAATATGGAATTGTCGAGGCGACGACAGCCGCGCGATCCCGGCTGCCTGCCCGCTCAGCACCACTTTGAGAATGCCGTCCCGGCCCCGGCAGCCCCGCAAGGGCCAGTAGAGGCCACGCGGCGCAGTCAACCTCTCGTAACACGAGGCCAGTCATGACGATTGAGAGCTATAACGACATCGATCCCCAGGAAACTCGGGAGTGGTTGGAGGCTTTGCAGGGGGTACTGGAGCGGGAGGGTGAGGAGCGCGCCCACTTCCTCCTGGAGAGGCTGATCGAAAGGGCCCGCGAGGCCGGCGCCGACATCCCCTTCAGCGCCACCACCGCCTATATCAACACCATCCCCGTCGACAAAGAACCTCACTTCCCCGGCAACACCACCCTCGAGCACCGCATCCGTTCCTTCGTGCGCTGGAACGCCATGGCTATGGTGGTGCGCGCCGGCAAGCACACCAACGTCGGCGGCCACATCGCCAGCTTCGCCTCGGCGGCCACTCTCTACGAGATCGGCTTCAACCACTTCTGGCGCGCGCCGTCTGAGAACCACGGCGGTGACATGATCTTCATCCAGGGCCATTCTGCCCCCGGCATCTACTCCCGCGCCTTCCTGCTCGGCCGGCTCACCGAAGAGCAGCTCGATAACTACCGCCAGGAGGTCGACGGCAAGGGACTGAGCTCCTATCCTCACCCCTGGTTGATGCCCGACTTCTGGCAGTTCCCCACGGTGAGCATGGGGCTCGGCCCGATCATGGGCATCTACCAGGCGCGCTTCATGCGCTATATGCAGGACCGCGGCATAGCCCGCACCGACGGCCGCAAGGTCTGGGTGTTCTGCGGCGACGGCGAGATGGATGAGCCCGAATCCATGGGCGCCATCGGCATGGCCGGCCGGGAGAAGCTCGACAATCTGATCTTCGTGGTCAACTGCAACCTGCAACGCCTGGACGGTCCGGTGCGCGGCAACGGCAAGATCATCCAGGAGCTGGAGTCGGAGTTCCGCGGTGCCGGCTGGAACGTGATCAAGGTGGTCTGGGGCAACAAGTGGGACGCCCTGCTGGCACGGGACAAGAAGGGCATACTGGTCAAGCGCATGATGGAGTGTGTCGACGGCGACTACCAGACCTTCAAGTCCAAGGACGGCGCCTACGTGCGCGAGCACTTCTTCAACACCCCCGAACTCAAGGAGCTGGTCAAGGACTGGTCCGACAAGGACATCTGGGACCTCAACCGCGGCGGCCACGACCCGGCCAAGATCTTCGCCGCCTACAAGGCTGCGGTGGAGAACAAGGGCTCGCCCACGGTGATCCTGGCCAAGACCATCAAGGGCTACGGCATGGGCTCCGCCGGCGAGGCGATGAACATCGCCCACCAGGCGAAGAAGATGCCGGTGGATGCCCTGCGCCGCTTCCGCGACCGCTGGGATCTGCCCGTCCCCGATGCCGAGCTCGAGCAGGTGCCCTACCTCAAGCTCAAGGAGGGCTCGCCGGAGCTGGAGTACATGCGCGCCCGGCGCATGGCCCTGGGCGGCTATCTGCCCAGCCGCCGACGCAAGGCCGAGCCGCTCAAGGTGCCGGAATTGGCCGCCTTCGACGCCCTGCTCAAGGCCAGCGGCGAGGGGCGCGAGATCTCGACTACCATGGCCTTCGTGCGCATCCTCAACATCCTGGTCAAGGACAAGAACATCGGCCGGCATGTCGTGCCCATCGTGCCCGACGAGTCGCGCACCTTCGGCATGGAGGGCATGTTCCGCCAGCTCGGCATCTGGAGCCAGGAGGGCCAGAAGTATGTGCCCCAGGACGCCGACCAGCTGATGTTCTACAAAGAGTCCAAGGACGGCCAGATCCTAGAGGAGGGCATCAACGAGGCCGGCGCCATGTGCGACTGGATCGCCGCGGGTACCGCGTACTCCACCCACGGCGTGCAGATGATCCCCTTCTACATCTTCTATTCGATGTTCGGCTTCCAGCGCGTCGGCGACCTGGCCTGGGCCGCCGCCGACCAGCGCACCCGCGGCTTTTTGCTGGGCGGCACCAGCGGCCGCACCACACTCAACGGCGAGGGCCTGCAGCACGAGGACGGCCACAGCCATCTGTGGTCGGCAGCCATCCCCAACTGCATCTCCTACGATCCTACCTTCCAGTACGAGCTGGCCGTGATCATCCAGGACGGCCTGCGCCGCATGTATGTCGAGCAGGAGGATGTCTTCTACTACATCACGGTGATGAACGAGAACTACGAGCACCCGGCCATGCCGGAGGGCGTGAGGGAGGACATCCTCAAGGGCATGTACGCCTTCCGCAAGGGCGGCGACGGCAAGGGCCCGCGGGTGCAGCTGCTCGGCAGCGGCACCATCTTCCACGAAGTCATGGCCGCCGCCGATCTGCTCCGGCAGGACTGGGGCGTGGAGGCCGATCTGTGGAGCTGCCCGAGCTTCACCGAGCTGGCCCGCGAGGGTAACGACGTCGCCCGCTGGAATTTGTTGCACCCCGAGGCCGAGCCGCGCGTCTCCCACGTCGAACGCTGCCTGAAGGACACCCAGGGTCCGGTCGTCGCCGCTACCGACTACGTGCGCCTGTTCGCCGAGCAGATCCGGCCCTTCGTGCCGCGCCGCTACAGGGTGCTGGGCACCGACGGTTTCGGTCGCTCCGACACCCGCGAGAAGCTGCGTCAGTTCTTCGAGGTGAACCGCTACTACGTCACCGTGGCCGCCCTCAAGGCCCTGGCCGACGAGGGAGTAATCCCCGCTGCCCGAGTGAGCGAGGCCATCAAGAAGTACGGCATCGATCCCGAGAAGCCCAACCCGATGACCGTCTGAGGCCG
>DATLYF010000039.1:0-2790 GCA_035575095.1 Candidatus Competibacteraceae bacterium | reverse complement strand
GTTCGGCCCCGCCGACCGCCGCATCCAGGTCGGCCGCGTGCTCGAGGCCACGGCCGAGGACGTGGAGCAGGCCATCGCCCGCGCCCATCGCGCCCAGAAGCTCTGGGACGCCACCCCGGCCGCCGAGCGCGCCGAGATCCTCAACCGCGCCGCCGAGCTGCTGGAAAAGGAGATGGCCACCTGCATCGCCCTGTGCACCCGCGAAGGCGGCAAGACTCTGGCCGACGGCGTGGCTGAGGTGCGTGAGGCGGTGGACTTCTGCCGCTACTACGCCATGCAGGCGCGCAAGGAATTCGGCGCGCCCAAGCTCATGCCCGGCCCCACCGGCGAGCGCAACCAGCTCAGCCTGCACGGGCGCGGGGTATTCGCGGCAATCAGCCCGTGGAACTTCCCGCTGGCCATCTTCACCGGCCAGGTGACCGCGGCCCTGGCCGCCGGCAATGCCGTGGTGGCCAAGCCGGCCGAGCAGACCCCGCTGGTGGCGGCCTATGCCGTGCAGTTGCTGCACCTGGCTGGGGTGCCGGGCGATGTCTTGCAGTTTCTGCCCGGCGACGGCCCCACCGTGGGCGCGCGCCTGGTCAGCGATCCGCGCATCAGCGGCGTGGCCTTCACCGGCTCGACCGAGACCGCCTGGGCCATCAACCAGGCCCTGGCGGCGCGGCGCGGCCCCATCGTGCCGTTCATCGCCGAGACCGGCGGACTGAATGCCATGATCGTCGACTCCTCGGCTCTGCCCGAGCAGGTGGTGGCGGACGTGATCTCCTCTAGCTTCCAGAGCGCCGGCCAGCGCTGCTCGGCGCTGCGCCTGCTGTTCCTGCAGGAGGACGTGGCCGACAAGATCATCGAGATGCTCAAGGGCGCCATGGCCGAACTGCGGCTGGGCGATCCCCGTGAACTGGCCACCGATGTCGGCCCGGTGATCGACGAGGAGGCGCGGCAGATGCTCGCTCGCCACGCCGAGAAGATGGAGCGGGAGGCCAGGCTGATCCACCGCCTGCCGCTGCCTGCCGGCACCGAGTTCGGCACCTTCTTCCCGCCCCAGGCCTTCGAGCTGCAGAGCCCAGCGCAACTGGAGCGGGAGGTGTTCGGCCCGATCCTGCACATCGTGCGCTTCAAGGCCAGCGAGCTGGACCGGGTGATCGAGGCCATCAACGGCAGCGGCTACGGCCTGACCTTCGGCATCCACAGCCGTATCGACAATACCATCCGCTACGTCACCCAGCGCATCCACGCCGGCAACGCCTACGTCAACCGCAACATGATCGGTGCCGTGGTGGGGGTGCAGCCGTTTGGCGGCGAGGGCCTGTCCGGCACCGGTCCCAAGGCCGGCGGCCCGCACTACCTGTACCGCTTCGCCGTCGAGCGCACGCTCAGCGTCAACACCACCGCCGCTGGCGGCAACGCCTCGCTGATGTCGTTGCGGGAGGGCGATGTCTGAGGGAACGACTCTGAGGCAACCAAGAAGGCCCGCCGCAGGGCGGGCCTGTCATATCAGGTTGGCTTGCGCCGCCGAACGTCCGTCCCAACTGTAACGAACTTCCTGGAAGTCGCCTCCGGGGCCGCGACTCTACTGGCGCAGCCCCTGCAAGCGCTCACTGATGAGAGCCTTCACGGCCGCCTCCAGAGTGGCACGATCGAGACGCTCGCCGTCCGCTCCGGCTGGATTGATAGCGCCAGCCACGGCGGCGGGGGCCAGGCGTTTGCCCGTCTGGCTATTGGAGCCGGTATAGAAGGCGTATTCATCAATAGCGTAGAGCACTGCATGACCGGAGGCTCCAGCGGCCTGAACACAGGCATATACGTAGAGGTCATTCCACGGCAGAACGAAAAGCACTCGCTCATCGGAATAATGAGCGAAAAACAGACTGTCGGAGTTGAAATAGCTAGACAATCCACAGTATCCCAGCGTGCTGCTGTATTGGACCGGATCCATACCGAATACCAGGGATTGCCCGCCCACGCCATAGAAGCCGGTGGCAACGCCGATGGACGGTGACAGATAGCCTTGCGCTGCACTCTCTACGCCGCTGAAGTCGATTGCTTGCGCACCCAGACTGACGCTCAGCATCAGCGCTGCGATGGAATTTCGCAGTGTTTTCATGGCCCCTTTCCAATTATTATTGAATTACCGCTTTTTCCTATAGATCAGTATTCATCGAGCCGTCAACGTTTCTCTGCCATGGCCGATCCTGTAAAACTCTCACCATCCGGCGTAGACGCGCCCGGCATCGGCATGGACGCTGTTGATGGTGGTGATGCCTACAAGACCACGCCGACGGCGGATCGCTCAGATCACATTCGCCGTTCTGGCAGGCTTCACACCAGATCGCGGGCGATCCGCTCCTGCCAACGCCGCTCCGCCGCCAGCTCCCCGTTCGCGTAGGCGCGCAACTCGCCTTCCAGGTGAAAGGTATCGGCCGTTGCCGACATTGCCGTGCGCGTCTCGATACGGATGCGCCAGCCCTCGCGCCCCATCGCGTAGTGCTGGGTGATGACGTAGCGCGCCGACAGCGGATCGTGCTCTTGGATGCTCAGCTCGCGCCTCAGGCCATGGTCCAGGGTGAGATCGATGGCATCGAAACGCAGCACGCCCTCGCCGAACAGTCCGCCCTCGCCGTGGGTGATATAGGTAGCGGTGCCGCTGGTGAAGTCGAACCGGCTCTCGCGCTGGAAGCGTCCCTCGGCCAGCGGCGTGACCGGTGCGTGCGGGCCATGCTCGGGGGCGGCGAAGGCGGGCAGCGCCGCGTCCTCGGGGCGGGGCGGGCGTACCGGCAGGCGCAGCCGGCTGGC
>DATLYF010000038.1:0-34828 GCA_035575095.1 Candidatus Competibacteraceae bacterium | reverse complement strand
GAGTCGCTCCAGGAGACGATGTCGGCGCCGCTGGCGGTCGCACCGCCCACCATCACGCTACCGGCGCTGCTGCCGAAGCCCTTGCCCCAGACGGTGACGTAGGCGCCGGCCGGGCTGGAGGTGAGATCGGTGTAGTAGGCGGTCGGTGCTGCCAGCGCCGCTCGCCCGACGCCGCAGGCGGCCATCATCATGGCCAGAGCCGACCAATGACCCACACGTTTGATCGTGGAATTGTGTCTCATTATTAGAACCTCTTGATAATCAACAAGATTGACGCATCGTTCTTATCCCTTGAACGTTTCATCCATAGGTTGACGAAACCCGCGGCTCGCCCGTGGGCGGCATGCGGCGCGAACAGCCGTCCGTTGCGCCAAGCGCGTCGGCGACTATGGACTGCGTTGCTAACCCTGTGAGGTGGTCCGGCTCGGCCTGCGCCCGCGGGAACGGGGAGGAGACACCGGGACCAGGTCCCTGCGCGCCAGCAGGTGGACAGCGGCTGGCCATCCCTTGCCAACGGCTCTGAGGTGCACCCCACGGGGGTGCGAAAGTGCGGAGATCGTCAGCGCCTTGCTGAACCCTGTCCGCTGCTGGTCATGTGTCGGCATGACCTGGCGGCAAAACCGACAGGCAGAGGTCAGCGTCGTGTCAGTGGAGACACAATAGGGCAGAAAAAAAGCAAGAGCGTTCTCACGTAGGCTCGAGCGTCTGCCGATTATCGTTTTCCCCTAGGAGGTGACCGTCACAACTGACCGGGCCTCTCCTGAAACGCGACGCGGGGGCACTACTGGAGGCCAAGAGGAACCTCGCCGACGGCCGGCATATTGAAACAGGAATTTACAATCGTCAACTTTCAATTTGTGTTTTTTTAGTGTATGGCAAATTTCCAACAAAATGTTGCATTGAGACAAAAAAGCAAGATCGCGCAATAACTTGCGCGATCTCACGAAGTTACGAAGAGACAAAAAGATACTGAGCGCCTATTCGGGCACCCAACCGCCCATATCTTTCCAGCGGTTGATGACATGGCAAAACAGGTCGGCGGTACGCTCGGCGTCGTACACCGCCGAGTGCGCTTCGCTGGTATCCCAGGGAATGCCGGCGGCCTGCACGGCGCGAGCCAGCACAGTCTGGCCGAAGGCCAGGCCAGCCAGGCTCACCGTGTCGAAACTGGAGAAGGGGTGGAAGGGGTTGCGCTTGATGTCATTGCGCGCCACCGCGGCGTTGAGAAAGGCCAGGTCGAAGAAGGCGTTGTGGCCCACCAGGATGGCACGGGTGCAGCCAGACTCCCGCACCGCCCGCCGCACCTCCTGGAAGATGCTGGTCAGCGCCTCGTGCTCGGGCACGGCGAAGCGGAACGGATGGTAGGGGTCGATGCCGTTGACTTTCATCGACTCCGGGTTGAGCTTGAGTCCGGGAAAGGGCTGGACGTGGGCCGAGACGGTGCGACGCCGGTACAGGCGGCCGTCGCCGTCCATGCCGAGGATCACTGCGGCGATTTCCAGAAGGGCGTCGGTCTCGGCGTTGAGGCCTCCGGTCTCCACGTCCACCACCACCGGCAGGAAGCCGCGGAAACGGCGGGCGATCGGGGGTTGAGGCTGATAATACTCATTCATGGTCCGCAGCATACCGGATGCGGCGGGTAAATGGCAGCGCTCGCCCGCTCAGCCCGGCGTGTTGCGCGCCACCCAGCGGCTCGTCTCAGTCTCGACCAGGGTCTCGCGCTTCCAGAATGGGGCCCGCGACTTAAGCTCCTCCATGATCTGCCGGCAGCCGTCGAAGGCTGCGGCGCGGTGGGCCGACCATACCGCCACCAGCACGATGGGCTGGTTGGGCTCGATCGCGCCGACGCGGTGGATCACCAGGGCCTCCAGCAGGCCGTAGCGCTCCAGCGCTTCCGCCACCAGCTTCTCCAGCTCGCGCTCGGTCATGCCCGGATAGTGCTCCAGGTACATGCCGCATACCGCCTCACCCTCGTTGAAGTCGCGCATGGTGCCGATGAAACAGGCAGTGGCGCCGTATCGGCCGCGCAGGGTTGCGAGGCCGTCCTGGTAGCGCGCCAGTTCCGCTAGCGGTTCGAATGGAGTGTCACGCAGCTCGATGCGCATCTCAGCCCCCGGTTACTGGCGGGAAGAAGGCCACCTCGTCGCCGTCGGCGAGGAGCCGTCCCAGATCGGCATATTCCTGGTTGACCGCCGCCAGGGTGTTGGGCGGCAGCGGCCGATCGGGCCACAACCGGGTCCACAGATCGGCCACGGTCAGGCCGGGGCCGGCCGGATACTCGTCCTCGGCGCGGCCGAGTTGTTCGCGCAGGCTGGCGAAGTACTTGATCTTGATGGTCATTGCGGGATGGACGGCGCCGGGCGCCGGGTCTGCTTGGAAAACAGCTCACCATAGCGCGCCTGTCGTCGCTTGGCCAGAGCCGATTCCGGCAGTGCCCTGCAATTCCAGCTCGCCCCGGGACGAGTCCAGCTTCAAGCAAGGGATATCAGCTCGGTTCGCGCAGCGCCCGACGCAGGATCTTGCCGACGTTGGTCTTGGGCAGTTCGGCGCGGAACTCCACGTATTTCGGCACCTTGTAGCCGGTGAGATGGCGGCGGCAGTGCTCGATCAGCGCCTCGGCGGTGAGCGCCGGATCCTTGCGCACCACGTAGAGCTTGACCGCCTCGCCGGACTTCTCGTCGGGCACGCCGATGGCCGCGACTTCCAGCACGCCCGGGTGCAGCGCCGCCACGGCCTCGACCTCATTGGGATAGACGTTGAAGCCGGACACCAGGATCAAGTCCTTCTTGCGATCCACCAGATAGACGTAGCCGCGCTCGTCGATGCGCGCCATATCGCCGGTGCGCAGCCAGCCGTCGGGAGAGAGCACCTGGGCGGTCTCCTCAGGGCGGTTCCAGTAGCCACGCATCACCTGCGGGCCGCGCACGCACAGCTCGCCGACCTCGTTGATGCCCAGCTCGCGGCCCGCCTCGTCGCGAATGCTGATCTCGGTGGCCGGTACCGGCAGGCCGATGCTGCCGCTGAACTCCTTGATGTCCAGGGGGTTGATGCATACCGCCGGCGAGGTCTCGGTGAGGCCGTAGGCCTCCACCAACGGTACACCGGTGATCGCCTGCCAGCGCTCCGCCACCGCCCGTTGCAGTGCCATACCGCCGCCCAGCGCGATCTTCAGACTGCTGAAGTCCAGCTTGTCGAAGCCCGGCGTGTTAAGCAGGGCGTTGAACAAGGTATTGACGCCGGTGATGGCGGTGAAGCGCACTTTGGAGAGTTCCTTGACGAAGGCCGGCAGGTCACGCGGGTTGGTGATCAGCACGTTGTGGCCGCCGACCTTGAGGAAGGCCAGGCAGTTGGCGGTCAGGGAGAAGATGTGGTAGAGCGGCAGTGCGGTGATGACCACCTCCTGAGTCTGGCCGATATAGGGCTTGATCCAGGCGCTGGCCTGCTGCAGGTTGGCGACGATGTTGCCATGAGTGAGGATGGCGCCCTTGGCCACCCCGGTGGTGCCGCCGGTGTATTGCAGGAATGCGATGTCGTCGTGGCCTAGCGGCACTTCGCGCAGCGCCAGGCTGCGGCCTGCGGCCAGCGCTCGGCGCAAGTCCAGGGTGCCGGGTATATACCAGGCCGGCACCATCTTTTTGACATGCTTGACCACCAGGTTGACCAGCAGGCCCTTGAGCGGCGGCAGCAGGTCGCCGATGCGGGTGACGAGAATGTGGCGCAGCGCCGGCAAGCGCTCGCGCACTGCAGCCAGGGTGTGGGCGAAGTTCTCCAGGATGACGATGGCCTCGGCACCGGAATCGCTGAGCTGGTGCTCCAGCTCGCGTGGGGTGTAGAGGGGGTTGACGTTGACCGCGGTAAGCCCGGCGCGCAGCACGCCGAACAGGGTCACCGGATACTGCAGCAGGTTGGGCAGCATGATCGCCACCCGGGCACCCTTGGTGAGTCCCAGGGTGTTCTGCAGGTAGGCGGCAAAGTCCCGACTCAGGGCGTCGAGGTCGGCGAAGCGCAGGGTATGCCCCATGTTGCTGTAGGCCGGTAGCGGGGCGTAGCGCCGGCAGCTCTGCTCCAGGATGTCCCTGAGGGAGGCGAATTCATCCAGATCGATGTCGCTGGGAACGCCCGCGGGATAGTGCTTCAGCCAGATCTTCTCCATCGTACTCTCCTGGGAGGGACGCCGGTGCGCCCCAATGGTCGTGTCGTTTGGGTTTAACATAGCCCATAGTCGGCCGGCATCCCCCTGAAAGGAGGGGGTCGGGCTGTACGGGCGCGGACCATGGCGTACAATCGCCAGGCGGGCGCAGCGGGCGCCTCATCACGGCAACCACAGGAGCGAGCGATGTCGATTCAGCGTTACGAGACCAGTCAGCGCATGAGCCAGGCGGTGGTCTGCAACAATACCGTCTACCTGGCCGGCCAGGTGGGTGAGGCCGGTGCGTCGGTGGCGGAGCAGTGCCGCCAGGCCCTGGCCGAGGTGGAGCGTCTGCTAGAGCTGGTCGGCAGCGATAAGACCAAGATCCTGCAGACCATCGTCTGGCTGGCCGACATCAACGATTTCACCGAGATGAACAAGGTCTGGGACGCATGGATTCCGGCCGGCTGCGCTCCGGCGCGCGCCACTGGCGAGGCCAGGCTGGCCGCCCCCGGCTACAAGGTGGAGTTCATCGTCACCGCTGCCCTGTGAGCGCCGGCGCGTTCCGGGTTCAGGGCAAGTTCAGTCAGTCTGCCCTAGAGTTATGGCCATAGCTGCCCCGCAGCTCGCGTACCTTCCGGTGCCGCCGGTTTCTCGCCCGATCGCTGGAGACTGCCGATGAGCCTCATGCGCCTTCTGCCCAGATCCCGTATCCTGTTGTTGCTCGCCACCGCGCTGGGCCTGATCTGTGGCAACGTCCTGGCGGACAAACCGGGGCGGGGCAAGGGCGGCGGCAAGGGGTCCGGGGTCGAGCAGGCCGCCTCCGAGCTGCGCCAACGCACCGGCGGGCAGGTGCTGCGCATCGTGCCCGAGGAGGGCGGCGGGCTGCCCGGCTACAAGGCCAAGATATTGCTGCCGGGCGGCAAGGTGCGCACCATGCGGGTACCTCCCCGGGACGGGGGCCAGTAACGGCGGGGAGGAGGCATGCGCATCCTGGTCATTGAGGACGAGGCGCCGCTGCGCGAGCAGCTCAGCCAGCAGTTGCGGGCCGCCGGCTACGCCGTGGACAGCGCCGCCGACGGCAGCAGCGGCCAATACATGGGCGAGGAGTATCCCATCGATCTGGCGGTGGTGGACCTAGGGCTGCCAGATCGCGACGGGGTCGGCATCATCCGCTACTGGCGCGAGCGCGGGCGGCGCTTTCCGGTGCTCATCCTCACCGCCCGCGGTCGCTGGCAGGACAAGGTAACCGGTCTCGATGCCGGCGCCGACGACTATCTGGTCAAGCCCTTCCAGATCGAGGAACTGTTGGCGCGGCTCAAAGCTTTACTGCGCCGCGCCGAGGGCTGGACGCGTTCGGTACTGGAGTGCCCGCCGGTGGCCCTTGACACTGCCAGCCAGCAGGTTACCGTGCACGGCCAGCCGGTGGAACTCACCGCCTATGAATACCGCCTGCTGGAATATCTGATGCTGCATGCCGGCCAGGTGGTATCCAAGACCGAGCTGTCCGAACATCTCTACGAAGAGGATGCCGACCGCGACAGCAACGTGCTGGAGGTCTTGGTGGGCCGGCTGCGGCGCAAGCTGGACCCGCAGCGTACCCTCAACCCCATCGACACCCTGCGCGGTCGCGGCTACTGTTTCCGCCTGGCGCGCAGCCAGGGCTGACTGCGTGCCATCATGGGCCTGCGTCTGCGCCGTTTCTGGAGGAGCATCCTGCCGTCCCTGCAAGCCCGGTTGCTGACTGGTGCCGGGGTGGTGCTGCTGGCCTTTCTCGGGCTGACCGGCCTGTCCCTGGAGCAGGGCTTCCGCTACAGCGCTCTGGAAGCGGTAGAGCAGCGTCTCCAGGCCCAGGTCTACATGCTGCTGGGCACGGCCGAGCCGGAAGCCGACGGCAGCCGTGTGCGCCTGCCCGAGGTCCTGCCCGAGGCGCGGCTGTCCTCGCCCTTGTCCGGTCTCTACGCCGGGGTGCTCGACGAGCAAGGCGAGATGATCTGGCAATCGCGCTCGCTACTCGGCCTGGTGGCACCCACCCCGACCACGCCGCCGATCTTGGGTGAGCCGCTGTTCACCAGCATCAAGGACGCCGCCGGCAACGACCTGTTCCTGCTGTCTCTGCGCGTCGACTGGGAGACCGCACCCGAGCAATACCACCGTTTCACCTTCTGGGTGGCGGAGGAGCCGGCCGGCTTCAACGAGCAGCTCGCCAGCTACCGGCGTAGCCTGTGGGGCTGGCTGCTGGGCTCGGGCGTGCTGCTGCTCGTCGCCCAGAGCCTGATCCTGCGCTGGAGCCTGCAGCCCCTGCGCCGGGCCGAGCGCCAGGTGGCAGAGATCCAGGCTGGCCGCCGCAGCCAGCTGTCCGGCCCCTTCCCGCGCGAGCTGGAGGCTCTAGCGGATGGCCTCAACGGCCTGCTGCGCCAGCGCCAGCAGCACCTGGAGCGCTACCGCAACGCCCTGGGAGATCTCGCCCACAGCCTCAAGACGCCGCTGGCGGTGCTGCGCGGCGCGCTCAATCCTGCCGGCCCGGAGCTGCCCGAGGTGGTGCGCGAGCAGGTGGAGCGCATGAACCGCACCGTGGACTACCAGTTGCAGCGCGCCGCCGCCTCCGGGCGCGATTTCCTGGCCAGGCCGTTGCCGGTGGCCCCGCTGGCCGGGAAGGTGGTGGACGCCCTGGCCAAGGTCTACCACGCCAAGGGCTTGACCATTGCCCTGGAACTGGAGCCTGGCCTGCAGTTCCAGGGCGACGAGGGCGACCTCATGGAGATCCTCGGTAACCTGGCCGACAACGCCTGCAAGTGGGGACGGCGGCGGGTGAGCCTGCGCGGCCACCGCGAGGGCGACTGCTGGCGACTGGAGGTGCAGGACGACGGTCCCGGCATCCCGCCCGACCAGCGCAGCCGCATCCTGGAGCGGGGAGGGCGCGCCGACTCGGCCACCGCCGGTCACGGCATCGGCCTGGCGGTGGTACGGGATCTGGTAGAGGAGGCCTACGGCGGCTCCCTGGAGATCGGCGATGCGCCCGGCGGCGGGGCGCTGATCAGGGTCAGTCTGCCGCTGGCGGGTTGAGCGCCCGGTGCAAATTCCCTCTTGCGTCGCCGCCCTCAAGCCGGACAATAAATCTTTCGTCCCCGAATATCTAGAGTGCGAGCTCGACCCCCATGTCCGGCAACAGCTTTGGCAGACTGTTCACCGTCACCACCTTCGGCGAGAGCCACGGCCCGGCCCTGGGCGCCATCGTCGACGGCTGTCCGCCCGGCCTGCCGTTGTCCGAGGAGGACATCCAGGTGGAACTGGAGCGGCGCCGCCCCGGCAAGAGCCGCCACACTACCCAGCGCCGCGAGCCGGACGAGGTGAAGATTCTCTCTGGAGTGTTCGGAGGGGTGACCACCGGCATGCCCATCGGGCTGTTGATCGAGAACGTGGACCAGCGCTCCAAGGATTACGCGGAGATCATGGACCGCTTCCGTCCCGGTCACGCCGATTACACCTACCAGCACAAGTACGGCATCCGCGATTACCGCGGCGGCGGCCGCTCCTCGGCCCGTGAGACCGCCATGCGCGTGGCCGCCGGGGCGATCGCCAAGAAGTACCTCAAGCACCGCTACGGAGTAACGATCCAGGGCTATCTGGCCCAGCTCGGCCCGATCAAGCCCGGCAAGATCGTCTGGGAGAGCATCGACGACAACCCTTTCTTCTGCCCCGACCCGGACAAGGTGATGGAACTGGAGGCGTTCATGGACGCGCTGCGCAAGTCCGGCGACTCCATCGGTGCCAAGGTCACGGTGGTGGCCAGAGGCGTACCGGTGGGCTGGGGCGAGCCGATCTTCGACCGGCTGGATGCCGACATCGCCCACGCTCTGATGAGCATCAATGCCGTCAAGGGGGTGGAGATCGGCGATGGCTTCGCCTGCGTCGAGGCGCAGGGCACGGAGTTTCGCGACGAACTGACCCCCGAGGGCTTCCTCAGCAATCATGCCGGCGGCATCCTCGGCGGCATCTCCAGCGGCCAGGACATCGTCGCCCACATCGCCCTCAAACCGACATCCAGCATCCGCTTGCCGGGACGCAGCATCGACGTGCACGGCAACCCGGTGGAGGTGGTGACCAAGGGGCGTCACGATCCCTGCGTCGGCATCCGCGCCACACCCATCGCCGAAGCCATGCTGGCCCTGGTGCTGATGGATCACGCCCTGCGCCACCGCGCCCAGAACTACGATGTCAGCGCCGAGGTCCCGGTCATCCCTGGTGCGGTGCGCTGAAGCCGCATGCGGCTGAACTAATTTCAGTTGATGTAGATCAAAAATATTTTAGTATTGACAGCATATTTTGAGCACCTTGGCCAGCTGTGGCATGCCCGGTCAAGAGATCGGGCCGGAGGTGTCATGACGGAACGCATCGAGATCATCCAAACGGATATCACTCGGCTTGCCGTCGATGCCATTGTCAACGCCGCTAACAGCTCGCTGCTCGGCGGCGGAGGTGTGGATGGCGCCATCCACCGCGCTGCCGGTCCCGAGTTATTGGCTGAATGCCGTACTCTGGGTGGCTGCCCTACCGGCGAGGCACGCATCACCAAAGGTTACCGCCTGCCAGCACGCTATGTCATCCACACCGTGGGACCGGTGTGGCAGGGAGGCAAGCAGGGCGAAGCGGCACTGCTGGCGGCCTGCTATCGCAACAGCCTGGCTCTGGCGCGAAAATACGGCGTGCGCACCATCGCATTCCCTGCTGTTAGTTGTGGAGTTTACGGCTATCCTGTAAAGGGCGCGGCCGAGATCGCTATCCGCGAAGTCCGCTCTTTTCTGGACACCGACGCTGAACTGGAACGGGTCTATCTGGTTTGTTTCGGCGATACGGTGCTGGCCGCTTACCGCGATGTCTGGGAAAGACTGCGGAACAAACCGCCCAGTTGACGGCGCGGAATATGCATAAAAATACGTGACAGTCCCGACCCCGGTCTTCTTCCCTTTTTGTCGGCAATGTCATCAAACTGCCATCAAAAATCAACATAAACAAAGGATTATGTAATCTGTCCTTGGCGGCGGGCTGTCTCTTGACAGGCTCCAGGGAAGGCGGCCCTCATCATAATGGCGGAGCCTTGCACCGGAACGGTGCCGCGATGCACCGAGCCGGATCGAGAACCACACGATGAGGAGGCGAGACATGCTGACATTGCAAGAGTGCCTGGATTTCTGCGGTTTAGATGAGGAGGAGATCCGAGCCATCGCCGAACACGAGCATGTGCCGGAAATCGTTGCCGCAGAACTAGGCGCGTGCCTGCTAAAGAGCGAGGCCGGTGTCTGCCAGATCCGGCAGTTCATGCTGGAGGACATCGAGCAGGCCGAATCCCTGGGCTTGTTTCTCAAGGCCCATCACCTCCACCAGGTGCTGACTCGCTTCGAGCAGCGCTACCCCACGGCTCGAGCTGGCTGAGCCGCAGGGCAGAATAGGGATAATCCGATCACCCGTTGGCCGCTGCTGGTTTGTAGGCGGCCTGCAGTCTTTGCTGAATGTCCGGAGGGACCGGCTCGTAATGGCTGAATTCCAGACTGTAACTGCCGTGTCCTCCGGTCAGCGATTTCAACAGTGACTGATAACCCTCCAGCTCCGCCAGCGGTGCCTGGCAGAAGATGGCCATCATGCCCAGCGGGCGGGTGGCAGTGCCGTTGATGCGGGCGCGACGGCTGGAGAGGTCACCGGTGACGGCGCCCACATTGTCCGCCGGCACGATGAGTTCCAGATTGACGATGGGCTCCAGTAGCAGCGGCCGCGCCTTGCGCACCGCATCGAGAAAGGCCTCGCGGCCGGCGATGGCAAAGGCGATTTCCTTGGAATCGACCGGATGGCTCTTGCCGTCGGTGGCCACCACGCGGATGTCCTGTATCGGATAACCGGCGATGGCGCCGCTCGTCAGAGCCTCGCGCACCCCTTTCTCCACCGCTGGCAGGAACTGGCTGGGGATGGCGCCACCCACCACTTCGCTGGCGAACTCGAAGCCGGCACCGCGCTCCAGGGGCTCCACGCGCAGGAACACCTCGCCGAACTGGCCGGCGCCGCCGGTCTGCTTCTTGTGCCGGTAGTGCCCCTCGGCGCTGATGCTGATGGTCTCGCGGTAGGCGATGCGCGGCGGCCGGGTGTTCACTTCCAGGCGGAAGCGTTCGCGCATCTTCTCCAGGGTGACACGCAGGTGCAGCTCGCTCAGTCCGCGCAGCACGCTCTCGCGGGTGGCCGAGTCGCGCTCCAGGTTCAGGCAGGGGTCCTCCTCCATCAGCTTGTGCAGGGCATCCGATAGCTTCTGTTCGTCGCCGCGGCTCTTGGTGGTGATGGCCAGACCGAACAGCGGGGTGGGGAAGCGCAGCGGGCGCAGGTGGATGTGGTCCTCGTCGTGGGAGTCGTGCAACACCGCGTCGCGGTGGATCTCGTCTACCTTGGCCACGGCGCAGATGTCGCCGGGAATGCCGATCTCGACCTCGGGGTGTTCCTTGCCGTGGATCTGGAACAGATGGCCGACGCGAAACGGCTTGCGCGCATCACCAATGTAAAGCTGCGTGTCCTTGCGCACTGTGCCTTGGTGGATGCGGAACAAAGCCAGCTTGCCCACATAGGGATCCATGATCACCTTGAAGACGTGGGCGATGACGTGCCGATCGGGGTCGGGCACCGCCTGGAACGGCTCGGCATCCGGCCCTTCGCCGCGCAGAAAAGGCTCGGGATTGCCCTCGGCCGGGTTGGGCAGCAGACGCTCGAACACCTGTAGCAGTTCCGCTACACCGGCTCCGGTGCGGGCGGAGACGAAGCACACCGGCACCAGATGCCCCTCGCGCAGGGCGCGCTCGAAGGGATCGTGCAACTGCTCGGGCTGGAGCGACTGGCCCTGCTCCAGGTACAGCTCCATCAGTTCCTCGTCGAGCTCCACCACCTGGTCGATGATGGCTTCGTGGGCGGCGGCCACGCTGGAGAAATCGGATGCGCCGTCGGGATTGAAGAAGCAGTCTACCACCCGCTGACCGCCGTCCGCCGGCAGGTTGATGGGCAGGCACTCGCGGCCGAAGGTCTCCTGGATCTGGTTGAGCAGGCCGGGCAGGTCGAGGTGCTCGGCATCGATCTTGTTGACGATGATCATGCGGCACAGCCGGCGCTCGGCGGCGCGCTCCATCATGCGCTGGGTCAGCGCCTCGATGCCGGTCTGGGCGTTGATGACGATGGCCGCGGTCTCCACCGCCGGCAGCATGGCGATGGCCTCGCCGATGAAGTCGGGAAAGCCCGGGGTGTCGATGAGATTGACGTGGGCCGAGCCTGCCTCCAGCCTCACCAGGCTGGCGTATAAGGAATGCAGGTGCTCTTTTTCCAACGGATCGAAGTCGCAGAACGTGTTGCCCTTGTCCACGCTGCCGGCGACATTGATCTGTCCGGCGGCCAGCAACAGGGCCTCGGCCAGGGTGGTCTTGCCGGCCCCACCATGGCCTACCAGGACAATGTTACGGATGGATTCCGTACTGTAGTGAGCCATCGCATCCTCCCGAAAATGAACGGAGATGAAACAAAAATAGACAGGAAATGAAAAAAATCGTTACTTATCCGCAAGTATAGGTGCTAAATTTACGAGGCGTCGGCACCGGCATTCCGTAAACAATCCAGGGAGACGAGCGGAGGGGAGCCGGCCGTTTAGGAGTGAAAAATGGAAGCTAGCGAAGCTCTACAAGAACTGCTGGAGGCTGCCCACGAGGCCGCCGAAATATTGCAACTGCACGCCCAGAACCTGGAACAGCGGGGGGAAAGCTCCAGCGTCGAACGCATCGCCGTGATGCGCCTCAATATGGCCCTGCTGGCCATCGAGGAACAGCTCAGCAGCGTCTGAGGAAGGCAAAGAACATTCGTTCCGCGTCCGAACCCGTCGCCTCCAGCGCGGCGGGCTTGCTTTGCGGATGCTCAGTACTGGCGGCTGGCCAGCTTGAGGAACAGGGCGCTGACCCGCTCGCGATCGCGCGGCCGGAACAGCAGGATCTCGTCTCCGTCCAGAACCAGGGCCAAGGAGCCGTCCTCACCCTCCAGCACCCCACTCACGCCGGAGCGCTCCCACCTCGCTTCGCCGTCGCCGAGCAAGATGGCGATTTCGCCGCAAGGGCGCAGCTCGGCCTCGAGCAGTTCGCAGCGCCGCACACCGTCCGGCACGTCTTCGGGGTAGCGTAGACCGCCGTCCATAGTCGAGCGGGTGCGGGGCAGCAGCAGACCGCGCGGCGGGCGGGGATCGAAATAAGTGATGGGTGTAGGCATGGCGGGCTCAATGGGTTTCCAGATCGAGACGGTCGGCCAGCGCCTGCAGGGTAGCGGCTATGGTCACCGGATAGGCGGCGCCGCGGACCGTGGGATCACGTAACGGCTCCGGCAGCGCCGCCAGTTCCCGCCGGGCACGTTCGCGGATCACCGGCAGCGGCTCGGCCGGCCGCAGACGCTGACCCTGGCGCATCACCGGCTGCAGCAGTGGCGTGCCCGGCTCGGCATGATCCAGCAGACCCAGACAGTCGCCGCTCATGATGCCGTCGGCGTAACAGCGGTAGATCTGCTTGCGTCCCGGCCAGGTGGCCTTGCCCGTGGAGCGCTTACGCCGCGGCCGGCCAGCGTACTCCTGCAGCTTGTACACGCAGTCCAGGTGAGGTGCGTCGCTGGCAATGGTCAGCCGCGTGCCAATGCCGAAGCCGTCGATCGGCGCACCGCCGCGCAGCAGTTCGGCCAGGAGGTATTCGTCCAGGTCACCGCTGGCAAAGATGATGGCTTCCCGCAGGCCGCCTTCGTCGAGGATGCGCCGCACTTCCCGAGACAGCACGGCCAGGTCGCCGCTGTCCAGGCGCACGCCCTTGATACGGATGCCGCGCTCGGCCAGGCGTACCGCCAGCGCCGGCAGCTTGGCCGCAGCCGCCAGGGTGTCGTAGGTGTCGATGAGTAGCACCACGTTGTCGGGCTGGGACAGGGCGAAGTGCTCGAAGGCATCCTCCTCGTGGTCGAAGGCCATCACCAGGGAGTGGGCCATGGTGCCATAGACGGGAATACCATAGCGCATCCCGGCCAGCACCGTGGCGCTGCCATTGAAGCCGGCGATGTAGCTGGCCCGGGCCGCCCACAATCCGGCCTCACCGCCGTGGGCCCGGCGCAGGCCGAAGTCGACCAGCAGCTTGCCCGGGGCCGCCAGCACACTGCGTGCCGCCTTGCTGGCCACCAGGGTCTGGTAGTGGACGATGTTGATCAGCCGACTCTCGACGAGCTGGGCCTGGGGCAGGGGCGCGGTGACGCGCAGAATGGGTTCCTGACCGAAGCAGGCCGTGCCCTCGGGCAGAGCGTCCACGTCGCCGCGGAAGCGCAGTCCCGCCAGGCTGTCCAGGAAATCGTCGCGGAAGCGGCCGGTCGAGCGCAGCCAGTCCAGCTCCTCCGCTGAGAAGCGTAGATTCTCCAGGAACTCCAGGACTTGCTCCAAACCGGCGGCGAGCAGGAAGCCGCGCTCGGCCGGCAGGCGGCGCACGAACAGCTCGAACGTGGCGCTGTCGACCATGCCGGCCTGGTGATAGGCCTGCAGCATGGTGAGCTGATAGAGGTCGGTGACGAGCGGGCTGTGGCTGAGGCTCATCAGGCCACCTCGGCCAGGCTCAGGGGGATTGCGCCCTTGGCCTGCATCTCGGCGATGGCCCGCGCGCCGTCGCCGGGCTGCACGTCCACGGCGCGGATGGCGTCGGTCAGCAACCGCACCTGGAAGCCCTCGGTCAGAGCATCGCGCACGGTGTTGAGCACGCAGTAGTCAGTGGCCAGGCCGCCGACGAACACCCGCTTGACGCCGGCCGCGCGCAGACGCTCGGCGAGATCCGTGCCCTGGAAGCCGGAATAGGCGTCCTGGTCCTGGCGCGTGGCCTTGGAGATGATCACGGCATCGGCCGGCAGGCGCAGGCCGGGCGCGAAGTCGGCACCCGCGGTGCCGGCCACACAGTGGGGCGGCCAGGGGCCGCCCTGGGCCTGGAACGAGCAGTGGTCCGGGGTGTGCCAGTCGCGGGTGGCGAAGATGGGCAGGTGGCGGGCCTGGAAGGCGCTGATATAGTCGTTCATGCGTCCTACCACCTGGTCGCCCTCGGGCACTGCCAGGCTGCCGCCGGGTAGGAAGTCGTTCTGTACGTCGACGATGATCAGGGCATCGCCGGGGGAGAGGGTGATCATGGCCGTTTACTCGCACAGTGAGCCAATGTAAGGCACTTTACCAAGCCGTCGCCGGCCGGCGGAAGCCAGAACGACCGCGACGACCATAACGCATAGCATTTGCCTGAAGGAGCAAGCCCATGCCGATGAGTGAGAATACTCAACAAATTTTGACCGAACTCCAGGACGGGGTACTGCATGTCATTCTGAATCGGCCGGAGAAGAAGAACGCCCTGACCAACGCCATGTACGATGCCCTGCGCGCCGCGCTGGAGCGAGCCGAGGCCGATCCGGCGGTGCGCGTGGTGCTGTTCTCCGGCAGCGGCGGCAGCTTCACCGCCGGCAACGATCTGGGCGATTTTCTCAACGCTCCGCCGCAGGACGAGCACAGCCCGGTATTTCGCTTCCTACTGGCGGCGAGCCGCGCCAGCAAGCCGCTGGCGGCGGCGGTGGCGGGGGCGGCGGTAGGCATCGGCACCACCCTGCTGCTGCATTGCGAGCTAGTCTACTGCGCCCCTGGCAGCCGCTTCCAGATGCCCTTCGTCAACCTCGGGCTGTGCCCGGAGGCGGCCTCCAGCCTGCTGCTGCCGGCCCGGCTGGGCCATGCCCGCGCCGCCGAGTTGCTGCTGCTGGGCGAGTCTTTCGGCGCCGAGCAGGCTCTGGCCTGGGGGCTGGTCAATGCCGTGGTGGACGGCGACCAACTGCTGACCCATGCCGTGGAGCGCTGCCAGGCCCTGGCTGCCCAGCCGCCGGCGGCGGTGCGGCTGACCAAGGCCCTGCTGAAGCGTGCCCAGGCACAGGCGGTGGCCGAGACCATCGCCCTGGAGGGCCGCCACTTCGCCGAGCGGCTGCAGTCGCCCGAGGCCAAGGAGGCATTCCAGGCCTTCTTCGAGAAGCGCCGGCCGGACTTCTCCCGCTTCAGCTGAGGATGCCGTCGGTGAGCCGCCGCTATCTGCTGCCATGCGCCGAGCAGGCGCAGGGGGAGCTGCTAATGTATTCCACCACCGGCTGCCATCTCTGCGAGCAGGCCCAAGCCCTGCTGGTGCGGGTGCTGGGGCGGCCGGCGCGGGAAGTGGAGATCGCCGACGACGAAGTGCTGTTGGAGCGCTACGGGGTGCGCATCCCGGTGCTGCGGCGGGCCAACGGCGACGAGCTCGGCTGGCCGTTCGACGAGTCGGCCCTGCGCCGTTGGTTGGGGATGGCGTAGGCTAGTGTGATTATTCTAATTCCCCTCCCTAAACTGGCGGCCATGGTATCCAACTGCGAGGATCACAGCATGGCCAAGAAGCTGCAGAGAATGAACGAGAAACAGTTCTCCCAGCGCATCAAGGACTCCGCCCACCAGATCTGGCTGGCCGGGCTGGGCGCCTTTGCCAAGGCCCAGGCCGAGGGCGGCAAGCTGTTCGACAACCTGGTCCAGGAGGGCCGCGAGATCGAAGCCCGCACCAGGCAGGTCGCCAGCGAGAAGGTGGTAGCCCTCAAGGACCGCGCCGGCGGTACCTTCGACAAGCTGGAACAGGTGTTCGAAGATCGCGTGTCCCGGGCGCTGAACAGGCTCGGTGTACCCACCCACGAGGATGTGCAGGAACTGGCGCGCCGCGTCGAGGAGCTGACCCGCAGCGTACAGGCGCTGCTGGAAAGCCAGGAGAGCGAGGGCGAGAAGAAGTCCGCCCGCACCCGCGCCGCCAAGAGCGACGAGATGACCGGCGCCTGAGATGACCGCAGCGCCATGGATGACGAAGGCTCGGCAATGCGACTTATACCCAAAACATGCATAATTCGTGGGTGGGTGACTGCATCACTAGACTTCCTAAGCATTTAACTCGCTTAGACGAGTGATGCATGCATACATCGATTGCATACTTCATGGAGCGCCGGCGGTACCGCCGGCGCTTTTTTTTCGGGGCGAGGTCTGGGTTCGTCGCGTGTCGTTGCGCCGGTTGTCGGCGCGGAGTCAGGGCGACAGTTCTTCGAGAACCCTGCCCTTGGTATCGATCGCGAACAGCAGTGTCACGAGGCCGCCGACGAGCGCGACCGCTGCGAAGGCCGAGAACACGTACCGGATCCCGAAGTCGCCGACGATCGAGCCGACCAGGATCGGGCCGATCGACGATCCCGCTCTGAGCCAGGCGCTGTCGAATCCGGTGCCGACCGCGCGCAGACGGGTCGGATAGAGCTCGGCCGAGTAAAAAGATAGAGCGAGAAGGCGATGGTCTGCAGGATCGCGTAGGTGGCGAGGGAAAGGGGACATGTCATCGAAGGATAGTGGGCTGTTGGCAATTTGTCGGGATGCGGCTGTCGAATCATCGGAAGCGACCTATATTTCCTGCTATCCGCCGAGGAGCAATCACAGTTGAGACCCGATCCGCAGTTACACCAGGAAGCCGCCAATTTCCAGCGGATGGAGCAGCGCTTCAAGGAGCTTCTGGATGCCTTGCTCGATGCCATCGTAGTCGTCGACGCCGAAGGCCGTATCGTTCTGGTCAATGCCCGAGCCGAAGCGTTGTTCGGCTACGAACGGCAGGAGTTGCTGGGTCAGCCGGTGGAAATACTGCTGCCGGAGCGGTTCCGGGATCGCCACGTCATGCAGCGCCTGTCGTATGCCGAGCACCCTCGTGTGCGCCTCATGGACAGCGGCCTCAATCTCTGGGGCCGGCATAAGGATGGCCGCGAATTTCCTGTTGCCATCAGCCTCAATCCGTTCGAGCTCGAGGGCCAGCCGCTCATTCTCGCTGCCATCCGCGACGTCAGCGAGCGCATGCAGCTGCAACGGGAGTTGGCCGAGAGTGTTCGGCGCCTGCGGGCACTGTTCGACTCCACCTATCAGTTCATCGGTCTACTGACTCCGGATGGTACGGTGATCGAGGCCAACCAGGCAGCGCTGGATGTCGCCGGGTTGCAGCGCGCCGATGTGATCGGCCGTCCGTTCTGGGAGATCGCCGCCTGGTGGCCTACCGCCGAGGACAAGGTGCAGCTGCGCGATGCCATCACCCGGGCTGCTACCCACGGCGAGTTCGTGCGCTTCGAATCCGAGCACGTGCGGGCGAGCGGGGAAATCCGCGTCGTCGATTTCTCCCTCAAGCCGGTCAAGGACGAGTCCGGCCAGGTGATCATGCTGATCCCCGAGGGACGCGACATCACCGAGCTGCGGGGCATGGAGGCCAAGTTACGGGAGAGTGCGCTGCGCTTTCGCGCCATCTTCAATCAAACTTACCAGTTCATCGGCTTGCTCAAACCCGACGGGACACTGTTGGAGGCCAATCAAAGCGCGCTGGAATTCGTCGATGCCCGTCTCGAAGACGTCATCGGGCGCCCGCTGTGGGAGACACCGTGGTGGTCCCCCCTGCCCGAGCGCAGCCGGGAACGTCTACGCAAGGCCGTGGCACGAGCGGCATCCGGCAAGTTCGTCCGCTACGAGGTCATCCTGATGAGCGCCGAAGGCGGACGGCATGTGTTCGACTTCTCGCTGAAACCGGTGAAAGACGACAGCGGGCGGGTGGTGCTGCTCATTCCGGAAGGCCGCGATATCAGCGAGCGCAAGCAGACCGAGGCAGCGTTGCGCCGGGCGCAGCGACAGCTGAAGACGATCAATGCCGAACTGCAGCAGAGCCTGCGGCGGCTGGAGCAGGATGAGGCCGCCGGGCAGCGCTTGCAGTTCCAGTTACTGCCCGAGGAGCGCATGGTCTTCGGGCAGTACGAATTCACCCGGCAGTTGCTGACCTCCATTTTCTTGAGCGGCGATTTCGTCGACTACTTTGCCATCGACCACGACCATATCGGGTTCTACATGGCCGACGTGTCCGGCCACGGCATTCCGTCTGCGCTGGTCACCGTGCTGCTCAAGAGTTTCGTCGCCCGTTGCCTGGAACTCCACCACCAGAGCGGTGACCCGGCCATCCTGCAGCCGGCCGTACTGCTGGAGCGACTGAACCGCCACCTGCTCGACGCCCGTTTGGGCAAGTACCTGACCATGTTCTACGGGGTGTTGGACTGCCGCGACAACGTCCTGAGCTACGCCAACGGCGGCCAGTTCCCGTTTCCCGTCGTGCTGGATGGGAACGGTCCCCGCTATCTGGAGTGCAAGAGCATGCCCGTAGGCCTGTTCGAATTCGCCCACTACCGCGCGCAGAGCCTGCCGCTGTCGGCGGACTTCGCCATGGTCATGGTGTCCGACGGTATCCTCGAAGTCATGCCCCAGACCAGCTTGCAGGACAAAGAGAGCGAGCTGCTCGCCCTAGTGGATGCCGATATCACCGTCGATACCCTGATTCGCAGGCTCGGCCTGGAAGCGGAGGAGCAGCGTCCGGACGACATCACTCTGATGGTCATCCGCAGACTGCCGGCGGCGGCGCGGTTGGCGCCTCAGGCCGCCGACGCCGGAGCCGAGACGGCATTGCTGCCGCAATCCAGCGGGTAGCGCCGCATCCGCAGAACAGGCATCACACCCCTTCGCCTTTCTTCAGCCGGTAGGCCAGCTGCGGACCGGTCATGCCGAGCAGGCGCGCCGCGCAGTTGAGGTTGCCGTTGCTGCGCTTGACCGCCGCCTCCAGCAGCCGGCGCTCCAGTTCTTACGATGGCGCGGCCAGATCCAGCAGGGTATCCGCTACCGCCTCCAGGCTGGCCGGTGCTACGGCGGCCGGCGGCTCGGGGGAGATCGTGACGTGAGAGAACAGGTCCGGCAGGTCGATGTGGCCGAGGCGGGGGGTGAGGATCACCCCGCGCTCGATGATGTTCTCCAGCTCGCGGATGTTGCCGGACCAGGCGTAAGTCTGCAGGGCGCGCAGCGCGGCCTCTGTTACCCCCGCCACCTTCTTGTCGTGGCGCACCGAGTACTTGTCGATGAAGCGCTGCACCAGCAGCGGGATGTTCCTCGCGCCGCTTGCGCAGAGTCGGCACACGGTTGTAGGGCTTCTCCTGGGCGTGCCGAATGGCTGCTCAAGCCGTGTGGCGGCGCGGCGAGCGCTTCTTGTGCTTCTTGACCGGCTTGCAGCCTTTGTTAGTGCTTTTGCCGACAGCACCATAGCCGCCCTTGCCGCCTTTGCATGCGCCAGGCTTGCCGCCACCACCGTTGCCAGGCCCATGGCCGGGATTGCAGAGGTTGCCGCCGCCACTACCTACGCAAGGCCCGCCATGGCCGGCCTTGGTTTGCAGCAGGTAAGGAGAGGGCGAGTCGGGCTCGTCGGCGAGCAGGCCTGCAGTGTGTAATGCCTGCTTTGAAGGAACGTTCAAAACCGGCATAGGCAAAGCGGCGATGGCCGGGGTCGATCCAAGCAGCAACCCCCCGAACAGGCAGGACAATAATGACAGGCGCTTCATGATCCACCTCCGAGTGCGTTTTTTTATGTTCTTGGAAAGAAGGATACGAAGGTCGCGAGCGCAAATCTGTCCATCCGAGGTTAAAGAGCGCTCTATCTTTCGATAGAGGCGATTTCAGGCTTGGCATCGACGCTGCGGCAGACGGTCTCGGCAACCTCCCGGAGCCGCACCTTGGCGACCTCGTCCCGATCTTGCATCGTCGCTACGATGCTGCGCCGGCAAGAAAAGGGAGCAGTCGGGCCGGCGATGCGGCGGCGCGGATCGGCGTTCCTCGACTAGGCGCGGGCCAGAACTGGGGTGGCCGTGACGAGAGCGCGAAACGAGGCGGGCATGCCGTTGCTCAGAGCCTCCTCAAAGCAGTCCCTTGCTTTGGGCATAGATGATGACGTCCATGCGCCCGCGCACTTGCAGTTTCTCGTAGATGTTGTGCAGATGGATCTTGACCGTGCCCTCGGTGATGGCGAGTTTGCGGGCGATTTCCTTGTTGCGCAGGCCGCGGGCCACCATCCGCACCAGTTCGATCTCGCGCGGGGTTAGGACAGCGGCCAGCGGTTGCGCTTCGCTCCGGCGTTGCAGCATCTTGTCCAGCGCCCGGCCGACGGCATCCCGCTCCAGCCACTCGCCGCCGGCATGCACCTTGCGCACGCATTGCAGCAGAAAATGCGGCGCCATCTCTTTTAAGATCACACCGCGCACGCCGAGGCGCATGGCCTCGAGCAGCTCGTCCTCGTCCAGCGCTGCGGTCAGCACCACCACACGGGTCGGCAGCCGCTCCGCGCTCAGTTCCCGCAGGATCGTCAAACCGTCCTTGCCGGGTAGGCGCAGGTCGAGGATTAGCACATCCGGGCGCTGCCGGCGCACGACTTGCACGGTCTGCGCGCCATCCAGGCAGCAGCTCAGTACCTGGCAATCCGGCTCCAGGTTGAAGAGCTGCTGCAGGCCGTTGAGGACGATGGGATGATCATCGGCCAGCACCAAGGTGATCGGCATGGTCACTCCCTCCAGAGGCGTGGCCGCTGCTGGCCCCACGGCCATCGAGCGGCAGGTTGATGTCCAGGCGTGCGCCCGCTTCACTCGAATCGATGACCATCTGGCCACCGCGGCTGGCGACCCGCTCGCGCAAGGCTACAGGACCCATCTGCCGGGCGCTCAGCGTAGCCAGATCATAGCGGCCGCGGAACGGGAAGCCGCGGCCGTCGTCGGCGACGACGATGTGGACTCGGCCATCGTGCACGCCGACCTCGACTTCGGCGACGGAGGCGCTGGCGTGGCGCGCGGCATTGATCAGCGCCTCCTGCACGATGCGGTGGATCTCGTGCCCGAGGGGTTGGCGAATCCGGCTGATCGCAGGGTCCAGCGTCAGGATCACCGGCAAGCCCCAGTAGCGCTCGATCCGGCTGCCGAGCTCCTTCAGGCTGACGGCCAGGTTGGAGCTTTCGCCTAGTAGATCGAGGGGGGCGGGTTTCAACTTGAGGATGAAGGCGCGCAGGTTACGCTGCTCGAGCTGGAGCAGGTCCTGCACGTCCTGCAGGCGCTCCCGGGCGGCCTTCGGATCCTCTTCTACCAGGCGGTGCAGTGTCTGCAGTTGCAGGGCCATGCCGGTCAGGGACTGCAGCAGGCCGTCGTGCAGATCGCCGGCGAGACGGTAACGCTCTTCCATGGCTGCGGCCTGCTGCAGGCAGCGTTGTAGATAGCGCTGCTCCAGCTCGGTACTCATCTGGCGGGCCACGATCTCGCCCAGCAGCAGATCATCCGAGGTCATGTCCGACTTGTCCAGAACGAAGAGACGGCCCTGCATGTTCTCCGCGTGCAGGTGCAGAGCAAGGACGCTGCCGATGCCGAAGCGCGCCTGCAGCTCGGGATGAAGGGGCATGCCGCGCCACCGCTGAAAGCCCGTCAGCGAGGAGTGCAGGGTCAGGGGAGTGCGGTCCCGCGTGTCCGAGCACAGGAAATGGGTCTCGCGCAGAGGCTCGACCACGGGGGGCTCGAATGCCGTCGGCGGCTCCCGGAAGCTCTGGAATTCGCCTCGGAAGTGGGTCGCGACGTAGCGCCAGGGCTCGTCCGCCTCGTCCCAGATCAGTAGCACCCGGGAGGTGTTGAAGACGTCGGCGGCCGAGCGCAGCAGGTCGCGGATCAGGGTCTGCGAGGATACCGCCCATGGCCACGCCGCCAGCTTCGACAGCTCGCTGCGCAAGCGGTGTTCGTACAGGCCCAGATGGCCCATCAGCACCCCCAGCACCGCCAGATAGACGCTGCGGATGATGAAGCGGTGCAGCTCGAAGGCCGGGTCTTGCAGTACATAGACGGCGTATGCGCCCATGCCGACGTATATCGTCAGGGCCACCAGCGCGGTCCATAGCGCTCCCCACCACTGCCAGCGTAGCGTGGCGCAGAGCAGCGAGAACACGAAATAGGTGAAGAAGGGACTGGTCAGGCCCTCGGTGAAATAGATCAGCAGGGTGAAGACCGCCAGATCGAAGAGATGCGTGACACGCGCCTGGAGGTTGAACGCCGAATCCAGGCGCCAGGCCAGGGGGACTATGCACACGGCATAGCCAAGGTAGGCGACCAACAGGCCGTAGGCCGTATCCGCATAGCGTATGGGGGTGGTCGGATCCAGCCAGATCGCCAGCAGAGAAAAAGCCGCCAGGAGCACGCGGGCGATGGCGATCAGACGCTCCGCTCGATTGCGCGGGGAATACTGTGGATGCATGCTGCAGAGCCTCCCCTGTCCTCGGCTCCTGGGTCTCCCGGCGGCCAGGCTCCGACCTTACAACAATGCCAGCACCTCCTCGGCGTGATGGGCGCAGTCGGGATTGTCGATGACATGGGCGATCCGCCCTTGCTCGTCGATGATGAAGGTGATGCGCTTGGCCACCCCCATCGCCCCCAGCACCATGCCCTTCAGCCCCCCGCCGATGGCGCCAAAGGCTTTCGCCACCGCGTGGTCGGTATCGGCCAGTAGCGGAAAGTTGAGGTGATACTTGTCGGTGAAGCGGCGGTGGGAGTCCACGTCCTGGGTGGAGACGCCGAGGATGGCCGCGCCCCTGGCCAGGATCTCGGCGTTGTGGTCGCGCAGCGAGCAGGCCTGCTTGGTGCAGCCCGGAGTATCGTCCATGGGGTAGAAGTACAGCACCAGCTTGCGGCCGGCATAGTCCTTGAGGCTGACCACCGTGCCGTCGGTGGTGACGCCGCTGAAGTCGGGGGCGGGATCGCCGGGTTTGAGGGTCATGGGGAACCTCCGCTTATGTTTCCTCCCCCACCCCGCGGGGGAGGGGAGATGGACTTGCTTACCAATGTATCCCCCGCGTGAGCTGCGCGAACGCGATCTGCTCCGGCGAGGGCTGGGCCGCCTCCTCTGCAAGGCCGCGCGCTGCTGCCGAGTCCGGGAACATGCGAAAGGCAGTGTTGAGGATCACCTGGGTCACCTTGGGGGCAACGGCGTGCATGATCTGGGCAAAGATGCCCATGCGCGTGGCGATGCGGGTGGGTTTGTAGATGATGGCCTCCACCACCAGATCGGCAGCCTCCTCGGGGGAGAGGGTAGGCAGGTTCTGGTAGATCTTGGTGGGGGCGATCATGGGCGTGCGCACCAGCGGCATGTTGATGGTAGTGAAGCTGATGCCTTTGTCGGCGAACTCCGAGGCGGCGCAGCGGGTGAAGGCATCCAGCGCCGCCTTGGAGGCCACGTAGGCGGAGAAGCGCGGCGCATTGCTGAGCACACCGATGGACGAGATGTTGATGATGTGCCCGTTGCGGCGCGCCATCATGGCGGGCAGCAGACCCAGGGTCAGGCGCAGCGAGCCGAAGTAATTGAGCTTCATGCAGCGCTCGAAATCGTGGAAGCGGTCGAAGCTGTGCTCGATGGCACGGCGAATGGAGCGCCCGGCGTTGTTCACCAGCACGTCCACGGCACCGTGCTCGGCCAAGACCTGCTGCACCAGGCGGTCACAGGCTTCCATGTCGGACAGATCGGCCGAATAGAAATGGGCGGTGCCGCCCAGGACCTCGATCTCGGTCAGGGTCTGTTGCAGCTTCTCCATGTCCCGTGCCACCAGGATCACCTTGGCGCCGGCCTCGGCCAGCTTGAGGGCGGTAGCCTTGCCGATGCCGCTGGAGGCGCCGGTGACCACCACCACCCGCCCGCCGACGTGGCCGGCCAGGGAGCGGTCGATGAACAGGTCCGGGTCGAGGTGGCGCTCCCAATAATCCCATAGCCGCCAGGCATAGCTCTGCAGAGGCGGTACGCGAATGCCGCTGCCCTCGAGGGCCTTCAGCGTCTCGCGGCAGTCGTAGCGGGTCGGCCAGTTGATGAAGCGTAGCACCTCCTCGGGAACGCCCAGATCCTGCAGAATCTGGCGGCTGATGCGGCGCACCGGCGGCAGCATCGACAGACCCATGCGCACCACCGGCGGAATGAAGTCGAACAGCCTGGCATTGACCCGCATCGCCATCTGCGGCGCGTGGGCGGCCTTGGCGAAGAGGTTGAGCGCGTCACCGATGCGGTGCGGATCCGGGTCCACCAGGTGAAAGGTCTTGCCGTCCTGGTCCTTGAGGTGGGCGAGGTAGTCGAGGGCGTCCACCACGAAGTCCACCGGCACCATGTTGATGCGCCCGCCCTCCAGGCCGACGGTGGGCATCCACTGCGGCAGTGCGTCGCGCATCTTCTGGATGAGCTTGAAGAAGTAATAGGGGCCGTCGATCTTGTCCATCTCGCCGGTGCGCGAATCGCCGACCACGAAGGCCGGTCGGTACACCCGCCACGGGCGCTTGCACTCGCGGCGCACGATGCCTTCGGCGTCGTGCTTGGTGCGGAAATAGGGATGGTCTAGACCTTCCGCTTCCTCGAACATGTCTTCGCGGAATACGCCCTCGTACAGGCCGGCGGCGGCGATGGAGCTGATGTGATGCAGACAGCCGACCTTGAGGGTCTCGGCCAGGGCCACCATCTGGCGGGTGCCTTCGATGTTGACCCGGATCTGCTCCTCGGCGCTGGCCTTGATGTCGTAGATGGCGGCGAGGTGGAACAGATGCTTGATCTTGCCGCCCTTGAGCGGTTCCAGCTCGGCCGGCTCCAGACCCAGGCCGGGCTGGCCCAGGTCGGCGGTCAGCGCAATCACCCGATCTCGTCCCACTCCCCAGTAGGCGTAGTGCGCCTCCAGTTTGGCGGGATCGCGCACCAGCACGTAGATCTTGCCCTTGCGCGTCTCCACCAGCTTCTTGACCAGCCTGCGCCCGATGAAACCGGTGGCGCCCGTGACGAGATAAGCCATGAGTCCTGCTCCCTTCGTGGTTGCTTGCGGCAGGGCGGTACCAACGCGCCATGCCCCTGGATGCGATGCACTCTAGGGAGGCGGTGCGGGGATGTTACCCCTCTTTAGAAGGGGGAAAGGCAGGCGACCGCGCCGCCCCATCTCTGGATTTAACTATAGCCGTCCCCCTCTTGCGGGTGGGGTGGCGGCAGGGCGTGGCGGCGACAATGCCGGGCAGCGAAGGCGGTGCCAGGGTCGCGCCGTTGCTGCAAGCGGTCCGCAGGATGGGATGTCGGTGCCACGCCTACACTTGATGCAATGACGGCGAAAACAGCGAATGAAGGGGACGGAACAGGCCATGGCCGATCGCGAGCGCATGTCCAGCGTGGATACCGCCTGGCTCCGCATGGAGCGGCCCACCAATCCGATGATGATCACCGGGGTGCTGGTGTTCGAGCGCCCGATGGAGTACGCGCGGCTGCGCGAGACCATCGAGACCCGCTTCCTGTGCTACCGGCGCTTCCGCCAGAAGGCGGTGGAGAAGATCGGGGGGGCGTACTGGGAGGACGACGACACCTTCGACCTGGACAGCCATCTGCACCGCATCGCCTTGCCCGGTGACGGCGGCAAGACCGAGCTGCAGGCCCTGGCCAGCGATCTGATGAGCACCCCGCTGGATTTCAGCAAGCCGCTGTGGCAGTTCCACCTGGTGGAGCACTACCGGGGCGGCAGCGCGCTCATCATCCGCATCCACCACTGCTACGCCGACGGCATCGCGCTGATCTGCGTGCTGCTGGCCATGACCGACAGCGAGCCGGACACGGCACTGCCGGAGATTGAGCTCACCGGCGCCGGACAGGACGAGGACGAGATCCTCGCCCGGCTGTTCCGGCCGGTGAACAGGATGGTGGGCGGCGCTCTGCGCCTGGGCAAAGGGCTGATCGATGAGAGCCTGGAGCTGCTATGCAACCCGGGCCAGCTGCTCAAATATGCCCGCTACGGTAGCGGCATCGCCGGCGAAGCGGCGCGCGTGGCGCTGATGGCCGACGATGCGCCGACCCGCTTCAAGGGCGTGCCCGGCATGGTCAAGCGGGTGGCCTGGGCCGAGCCGTTACCCTTAGACGAGATCAAGACCGTGGGCAGGGCGCTGGGCTGCTCGGTCAACGACATCCTGCTGTCCTGCGTGGCCGGGGCGCTACGCAGCTATCTGCTGGAGCACGGCGATGCGGTCGATGGCGTGGAGCTGCGCGCCGCCGTGCCGGTCAACCTGCGGCCGCTGGAGGAGGCGCACCGGCTGGGCAACCACTTCGGTCTGGTGTTCCTGGAACTGCCGGTAGGCATGGCACACCCCGTCGAGCGCCTTTTCGAGGTGCGCCGGCGCATGCAAACGCTGAAGGGCTCCTACCAGGCGGTGCTGGCCCTGGGGCTGCTGGGAGCGGTGGGCATGGGGCCGCGGCTGCTGCAGCAGGCGGTGCTCGATACCCTGGGCAGCAAGGCCACGGCGGTGATGACCAACGTCCCCGGTCCGCAGCACGAGCTGTATCTGGCCGGAGCGCGTATCGCCGAGATGATGTTCTGGGTGCCCCAGTCCGGCAACATTGGCATGGGGGTGAGCATCCTCAGCTACAACGGCAGGGTGCAGTTCGGCCTGGTCACCGACAAGCGCCTGGTGCCCGATCCCGAGACGGTCATCGGCCGCTTCGCCGGCGAGTTCGAGAGGCTGGTGCTGGCGCTGCTGATGGCGGCCTGGGATGGTGAGATGCCCGCCGATGCTATTGATCGAGCCTGAATCGCGCAGTGTCACAGCGGCAGTGACAGTCTGTCACGCGGCGTGACACGCTCATTACTTTCTTTTCCGTCCGGCATCACGTCGGATCACGCATGCTGGGCGCTGGAGCGCATTCCAACGCGGTTTGCGGTGTTTTTGGCACCTGTTTTGCTCCTGCTTTCTTGACCGCTGCCTTCGTGACACGAGCGGCCTACCACCATCCTGCAGGAGGAGAACCGAACAATGTCCAAACCCCGCTATTCCCACAGTCGCGTCGTTCTGGCCCTGACCCTGGCCCTAGGCGCCGCTAGCGCCATGGCGGCCGTGACCGACGAGGACATCGCCAAAGACGCCGAAACCCCGGGCGATGTGCTGACCTGGGGCATGGGCCTGCAGGGGCAGCGCTACAGCCCGCTCAAGCAGATCAACACCGAGACGGTGAAGAACCTGGTACCGGCCTGGTCCTTCTCCTACGGCGGCGAAAAGCAGCGCGGCCAGGAGGCGCAACCCCTGGTCTACAACGGCAAGATCTTCGTCACCGCTTCCTACTCGCGGCTGTTCGCCATCGATGCCAAGACCGGCGATGAACTCTGGCAGTACGAGCATCGCCTGCCCGACGGCATCCTGCCCTGCTGCGATGTGATCAACCGCGGCGCCGCCCTGTACGACAACTTGGTGATCTTCAGCACCCTGGATGCGCAACTGGTGGCGCTGAACCAGGACACCGGCAAGGTGGTGTGGAAGGAGAAACTGGACGATTACAAGGAGGGCTATTCCAACACCGCCGCCCCGATCATCGTCAAGGGCATGGTCATCACCGGCGTCTCCGGCGGCGAGTTCGGTGTGGTCGGCCGCGTCGATGCGCGCGACGCCAAGACCGGCAAGCTGATCTGGACCCGCCCGGTGATCGAGGGCCATATGGGCTATACCTTCGACAAGGACGGCAAGAAGACCGAGGCCGGCGTCACCGGTGGCGCGGCCGGCAAGACCTGGCCTGGCGATATGTGGAAGACCGGCGGCGGGGCCACCTGGCTCGGTGGCTACTACGATGCCGAGACCGATTCGATCTTCATCGGCACCGGTAATCCGGCGCCCTGGAACGCCCATACCCGTCCTGGCGACAATCTCTATGCCACCTCCACCCTGGCCATAGATCCGAGCAACGGTCAGATCAAGTGGCATTACCAGAGCACGCCCAACGATACCTGGGACTTCGACGGGGTCAATGAATTCGTCTCCTTCGATCTGCAGAAGGACGGCAAGACCATCAAGGCCGGTGCCAAGGCTGACCGCAACGGCTTCTTCTACGTGCTCGACCGCAGCAACGGCCAGCTCATCAGCGCCACGCCCTTCGTCACCAAGCAGACCTGGACCAGCGGGGTGGACATGAAGACCGGCCGTCCCATCGAGACCGGCAACCGTCCCGGCGATCCGGCCAAGAGCGCCGACGGCAAGAAGGGCGAGACGGTGGCCGTCGCACCCTCCTTCCTCGGCGCCAAGAACTGGATGCCCATGGCCTATAACAAGGACACCGGGCTGTTCTACGTGCCGGCCAATGAATGGGGTATGGACATCTGGAACGAGCCCATCACCTACAAGAAGGGCGCCGCCTACCTCGGCGCCGGCTTCAACATCAAGCCGCTCTACGAGGACTACATCGGTGCTCTGCGCGCCGTCGACCCCAAGACCGGCAAGATCGTCTGGGAGTACAAGAACAATGCGCCGCTGTGGGGCGGGGTGCTGACCACCGCCGGCAACCTGGTGTTCACCGGCACGCCCGAGGGTTACCTCAAGGCCTTCGACGCCAAGACCGGCAAGGAACTGTGGAAATTCCAGACCGGTTCCGGCGTGGTCGGCTGCCCCATCACCTGGGAGATGGACGGCGAGCAGTACATCGCCGTGCCCTCTGGCTGGGGCGGCGCCGTGCCGCTGTGGGGCGGCGAGGTGGCCAAGCGCGTCAACTACCTCAACCAGGGCGGCAGCCTATGGGTGTTCAAGCTGCATAAGGGGTAAATGGCAGGCAACCCTCCCCCTGCCAGGGGGAGGGTATGAACAACGAATCCGGGTCGCCCAAGTAGCGGCCCGCCACCACCAAGAAGGAGGATACAGCCATGCTCCAAGGCATACGCGACCGTTTCCGTCTGCTCGGCATCATGCTGCTGGCCACGCTGGGCATCGCCACTACCGGCACCGCCCGCGCCGGGGCGCTGGACGAGATCCGCGAGAAGGGCGTGCTGCGGGTAGCGGTGTACCAGGACTTCGCCCCTTATTCCTACCAGGAGGGCGGCCGCTACAAGGGCCTCGACGTGGATCTGGCCCGGGCGCTGGCCGAGCGGCTCGGGGTCGGCCTGGCGCTCATGCCCATCACCGCCGACGAGTCGGTGGAGGACGATCTGCGCAATGCCGTGTGGCGCGGCCATTACCTGGGCGGCGGCACCGCCGACGTGATGATGCACGTACCGGTGGATCCGCGTTTCGCCGCCCGCAACGAGCGGGTGCGCATCTTCGCCCCCTATTACCAGGAGCGCATCGCCATCGCCCACCGTCAGGCCGAGATCGCTGACGTGGCCAGCCTGGAGGTGTTCGCCGAGCATAAGGTGGGGGTGGAGCTGGAGAGCGTCGCCGACCGCTACCTGATCACCACCCGCGGCGGCGCGCTGCGCGCCAACGTGGTGCACTTCCGCAGCGTGGACCAGGCCTGCCAAGCTCTGCGCCAGGGCCAGGTGCCGGCGCTCATGGCGCAGCGTGCGCAACTGGAGCACTGCGTCGGCGCCGCGGCGCAGGAGTTCGCCATCAGCGCCGTGCCCGAGCCCAACGTGGTGCTGTTCACCTGGAGCGTCGGCCTGGCTGTGAAGGCCGATGCCGAGGATTTGCGCCAGGCTCTGGAGGCGGCCTTCGAGCAGGTGCGTCAGCAGGGGCGCCTGCAGAGCATCTTCGATGGTAACGGCCTGCGCTATCAGCCGCCCGCCAGCTAAGCCGACGACTATGGCTTGGTGGCAAAGGCTGATGCTGGCCTTGGCGGCGTTGTTGCTCAACGTGGCGCGGGCGGCCGAGGAGCCGGCCGATCCGCTCGATTCCGTGCAATGGCCGACCATGCGCCGGATGTTTTTTCCGCAAGCGCCGCTGCGCTTCGATGAGCGGGTGCGCGTGAGCGTGCCGAAAGCGGCCGAAGACCCGCTACGGGTGCCGGTGACGGTACGCTACGACGCTCTGACCGAGGTCCGGGAAGTGCTGGTCTTCATCGACTTCAACCCGATTCCGCCGGTGCTGCGCCTGCGCCCCCATAACCTCAAGCCGCATCTGGGGTTTCATGTGCGGGTACAGCAAGCGACGCCGATCCGTGCCGCGGTGCGTACCGCCGATGGCCTGTGGCATGTCGGCGGGGCCTGGGTGGATGCTCCCGGTGGCGGCTGCACCATGCCGCCGAACCAGTCCTCGCGCCTCGCCGATGAGCTGATCGGACAGGTGCGCGGGCGGCATTGGCCGCTGGCCGAGGGCGGCAATCGCCTCAAGTTCCAGATCCTGCATCCCAACGATACTGGGTTGGTGGCCGGAGTGCCGCCGTTTTTCGTCGAATCCCTGAAGGTCGAGGATGCCGCCGGGCAAATGCTGGCCGAGATGGAATTGTTCCCGCCGCTGAGCGAAAGCCCGCTGCTCACTCTGGAGAGTGCGGCCGCCGGTCCGTACAAGGTGAGCGGACGCGACAGCAGCGGCACGCGCATCGAGAAGGTGCTGCCATGAGCCGCGGATTGCTGGCATGGCTGCTCTGCGCCGTGGCGCTGACGGCGCTGGCTGCCGATCTCGACTATCGTCTGCAGCCGCGGCAGATTGCGCCCGATACCTGGCTGGTCGAGGGCACGACCGAGTTCTTCGACAGCCGCAATGGCGGCAACATCGCCAACGTCGTATTCATCGTCACCGCTGCCGGCGTGGTGGTCATCGATACCGGACCGTCGCGCCGCTATGGCGTGCAATTGCGCCAGGCCATCGCCGCGGTCACCGACCAGCCGATACTGGCCGTTTACCTGACCCATCATCATCCGGATCATGCCTTGGGCAACCAGGCGTTCCAGGATGTGCCGATCTATGCCTTGCCCGGCACCGCCGAGGCGCTGCGCGAGCAGGGCGGAGAGCTCAGCGCCAACCTCTATCGCCTGGTCGGGGATTGGATGCAGGGCACCGAGGTGGTACAGCCGACGGCGACGGTTTCCGAAGGGATACAGGAAATCGGCGGCCATCGCTTGCAGTTCATCGCGCTCGCCGGCCATAGCGCGGGGGACCTGGCCATCCTCGATCACAGTACCGGGGTGCTGGTCAGCGCCATGGTGTTCAATCGCCGCGCCCCGGCCACGCCTTACTCCGATCTCGGGCGTTGGCTGGCCAGCCTGCAGCGGCTCCAGGCGCTGGATTTCCGGCTGCTGGTGCCGGCGGCCGGCCCCGCCGGCGAGCGCAGCCTAATCGAACACAATGCCGATTATCTGCGCTGGCTGGGAGAGAGTCTCGAAGCCCAGGCCGAAGCCGGCGTGGACATGGCCGAAGCCTTGTCAGCGCCCATCCCCGAGCGCTTCAGTGATTTTGCCTTGCTGCGCGAGGAGTATCAGCGCTCGGTAGGCTATCTCTACCCGGCGCTAGAACAATCTGCCCTGGAGGTCCGGCGATGAGAATCGACCCAATGCTTGCGGCGGCAGCGCTGCTCGCCCTGGCCATGGACGCGGTGCAGGCCGCGATACCACCGACCGCTCCGCAATTGCCACCGGGAGCGGTCAATGCCGAGGGGCTGCGCGATCACGATTACCGCAGCCCGCCGCCGCCAAGCGTAGCCGAGGCGACCACCATCGATACCGCCGAGCTGCGCCAGCTCATGGCCGAATGGGGCGAGCGCCTAGTGCTGCTCGATGTCATGGCTGTGCCCAAACGGCCGCCAGCGCCAGGACAAAGCGGTGGCGGCAGTTGGATCCCCAACAAAGTGCGCCAGCACATCGCCGGCTCGGTGTGGCTGCCCAACGTCGGTTATGCTCGACTGCCGCCCGAGATGGAGCAATTTTACCGTGAGCATCTGGAGCGTCTCAGCGGCGGCGATATGCAACGCCCCATCGTGCTGTATTGCTTGGAGGACTGCTGGATGAGCTGGAATGCGGTGCGCCGTGCTGCCCGTTACGGCTACCGGAATCTGTACTGGTATCGGGCGGGAACCGACGGCTGGCAGCGTGCCGGACTGCCGCTGATAGAGGCTGAGCCGGTGCCGCCGCCGGAGGCGGCAGCCAAGCAGGCGCAGTAACGCGCTGCCTATCAGGAGTTGATGAGCATGAGCCTGCGATCCCCGATCCTGAGTCTGTTTGCTCTATGGCTATGCGCCAGCGCCGCGGCCGCCGAGACGGTGCGCATCGGCGTGCTGCAATTCGGCACCGTGCAGTGGGAATTGGCGGTGATGCAGAAGGAGGGGCTGGATACGGCCCAGGGCATCCAGGTGGAGAGCGTACCCCTGGCTGGTAAGGATGCCACCGCCATCGCCTTGCGCGGCGGCCAGGTGGATGTGATCGTCACCGACTGGCCCTGGGTCAGCCAGCAGCGCCACCAGGGCGAGCCCTTCACCTTCGTCGCCCATTCCCTGGCTGCGGGCGCGCTGCTGGTGCGTCCCGATGCCGGCATCGATGGGCTCGCCGAGCTGAGCGGCAAGCGCCTGGGCGTGGCCGGCGGCGCGCTCGACAAGAACTGGCTGTTGCTGCGCGCGCTGGCCAAGCGCCAGGGGGTGAGCCTGCCGGCGCCGGACTTCGCCGCGCCGCCGCTTTTGTCGGAGCTCTTGCTGCGCGGCGAGCTGCCGGCGGTGCTGACTTTCTGGAACTTCTCGGCGCGGCTGGAGGCGGCTGGCATGAAGCCGCTGCTGAGCGTGCGGCAGATGCTGGCGGCGCTGGGCATGGAGGAGCCGGTGGCGCTGCTCGGCTGGGTGTTCGATGAGCACTGGGCCAAGGACCATCCCCAGGCCATCACCGGACTGCTCCGAGCCTCGCGCGCTACCAAGCAGCGCCTGCTCGCCGACGATGCCGTGTGGGAGACGCTCAGACCGCTGATGAAGGCCGAGAACGAGGCCGAATTCCAGGCGCTGCGCGCCGCCTATCGCGCCGCCATCCCCGCCCACGTCGGGCCGGCCGATGCCGAGCCGGCGGCGCGGCTGTTCGCCGTGCTTGCGGCCGAGGGCGGCGCCGAGCTGGTGGGGGCGCAGAAGGCGCTGGCGCCGGGCACCTTCTGGGACGGCTACCGCGACTGAATGGCTACCCAGGGGAGCGCGTCCGCCGTCTGGCGCTGGGCGTCCTGGCTGCTGCTGCTGGTGCTCTGGCAGGGACTGTCCTGGTGGCTGGCCGATCGCATCCTGCCCGGTCCTGCTGCCGTGGCACGGCGCATCGGCGCGGAACTCGGCTCCGGTACGCTGCCCGCCCATCTGGCGCTCACTCTGGGGCGGGTGCTGGCCAGTTTCCTGCTGGCCATGCTGGCCGGCAGCCTGCTCGGCATCGCCCTGGCCCGCTGGCCGCGCCTGGACAGCCTGCTGGACGGCTGGGTGGTGCTCGGCCTCAACATCCCGGCGTTGGTGACCATCGTGCTCTGCTATATCTGGGTGGGGCTGAACGAATTCGCGGCGGTGCTGGCGGTGACGCTGAACAAGACGCCCACGGTGGTAGTGTTGCTGCGCGAAGGGGCGCGGGCAGTGGACCGCCAGTTGCTGGAGGTGGCCACGGTATTCAGCGTGGCGCCGGGACGCTGCCTGCTGCGCGTCTACCTGCCGCAATTGCTGCCTTATCTGCTCGCCGCCGCCCGCACCGGCCTGGCGCTGATCTGGAAGATCGTGCTAGTGGTGGAGCTGTTGGGGCGCAGCAACGGTGTCGGCTTCCAACTGCATCTGTTCTTCCAGCTCTTCGACATCACCGGCATCCTCGCCTATACCCTGGCCTTCGCCTTGCTGGTGGTGGCGGTGGAAGGCTGGCTGCTTCGGCCGCTGGAGCGGCGGCTGACGCGGTGGCGGCTATGAGCGAGTGGTCTGGCGTTGGGGGAGCGGGGAGTGCGGTCTATCATGGTCCAACGCCATGACCGGCCTGCGACTTCAGGGAGTCTGCAAGCGCTACGGCTCCACTCCGGTGCTCGGCGGCCTCGACCTGAGCCTGGCGCCGGGTGAGCTGGTCTGCCTGGTCGGCCCCTCGGGCTGCGGCAAGAGTACCCTGTTGCGCCTCATCGCCGGCCTCGACCGTGATTACAGCGGGCATATCGAGGCTGGGACGCGGCTCGGCATGGTATTCCAGGCGCCGCGGCTGATGCCCTGGCTGAACGCCCTGGACAACGTGCGTCTGGTGCTGCCGGCCGGGGAGGAAGGGCGGCGCCGCGCCCGCACGGCGCTGGAGAGCGTCGGCCTGGGCGAGCAGCTCGCCGCCTATCCGGGCCAGCTCTCCGGCGGCCAGCAGCGGCGCGTGGCCCTGGCTCGGGCCTACGCCGTGGAGCCGCAACTGCTGCTGCTGGACGAGCCCTTCGTATCCCTGGATGCGCCCAGCGCGCAGCGGCTGCGCGAACTGCTGCTGCTCTGGTGGCGCGCGAGTAGGGCCACGGTATTGTTCGTCACCCACGACCTGGATGAGGCCCTGGGGCTGGCCGATCGCATCGTCTTCCTCGGCGGGCGGCCGGCGCGCACCGTGCTGGAGCTGTCGCTGACGGCGCCGCGGCCGCGCCCGCCGGAGCTGCGCGCGCAGTTGCAACGGGACTTGCTGGCGCGGCATCCGCATCTGCTCAGCGGCCAGGCTAACAGCGGAGGATGAGGGCATGACCGAGACGGTGTTGAGCGTACGCGAGGTGCGCAAAGCCTATGGGCCGCGGATCGCCCTTGACGGCGTATCGCTGCGCCTGGACGCCGGCGAGTTCGTGGTCTTGCTCGGCCCCAATGGCGCCGGCAAGAGCACTCTGTTCCAGTTGCTCACCGGCCTGTTCGTGGCCGACGCCGGGCGCATCGAGGTGCTCGGCCATGCCATCGAGCGCGATCCGGTGCCGGCGCTGGCCGCTCTCGGCGTGGTCTTCCAACAGCCCACCCTGGACCTGGACCTGTCGCTGACCGCCAACCTGCGCTTCCACGCCAGCCTGCACGGCCTGGGCGGGCGCCAGTGGCGGGCACGCATCGCCGCCGATCTGGCGCGGCTCGGCCTCGATGGGCAG
>DATLYF010000037.1:0-4512 GCA_035575095.1 Candidatus Competibacteraceae bacterium | reverse complement strand
GCACGTCGTGACCGCCGGCCTTGTTGGGTGCGCCCCAGCCGATCACGGTCTTGCAGCAGATCAGGCTGGGCTTGTCAGTCTCGGCCAGGGCCTGCTCGATGGCGGCCTTGACCGCTGCGGCGTCATGGCCGTCGACGCCGGCGATGACCTGCCAGCCGTAGGCGGCGAAGCGCTGCGGGGTGTCGTCGGTGAACCAGCCCCCGATATGGCCGTCGATGGAGATGCCGTTGTCATCGTAGAAGGCGATCAGCTTGCCCAGTCCCAGGGTGCCGGCCAAGGAGCAGACCTCGTGGGAGATGCCCTCCATCAGGCAGCCGTCGCCGAGAAAGACATAGGTGTGGTGGTCGACGATGGCGTGGCCAGGGCGGTTGAACTGGGCGGCCAGCACCTTCTCGGCAAGCGCCATACCCACGGCATTGGCCAGGCCCTGGCCGAGCGGCCCGGTGGTGGTTTCCACGCCCGGGGCATAGCCGTACTCGGGGTGGCCGGGGGTCTTGGAGCCGAGCTGGCGGAAGTTGCGGAGATCGTCGATGGAGACCTCGTAGCCGGACAGATGCAGCAGAGAATAGAGCAGCATCGAGCCATGGCCGTTGGAGAGCACGAAGCGGTCACGGTTGGCCCAGCGCGGGTTGGCCGGGTTATGGACCAGGAAATCGTTCCACAGGACTTCGGCGATGTCGGCCATACCCATGGGGGCGCCGGGGTGGCCGGAGTTGGCCTTCTGCACCGCGTCCATGGACAGGGCACGGATGGCGTTGGCCAGGTCTCTGCGCGAGGGCATCGTGATCTCTCCCAGGTCTTCAGGAAAACGATGATGCCTCCCGGCGCGCTGCCGGGGGGCTGCGGAAGGGGCGCAGTATAAAGAAAAAACCTAGTCAAGCCAAAGGGTTCTGGCTTGCTGGTCGAGGCTTGGACAGGTTCGGCGGACCGCTACCTACGTCCGGCGGATACGCCAGGCAATACGCTTCACACCACCAGCGGCTCTGGCTCCAGCTCCACCCCGAAGCGCTCCCGCACCGATGCCTGCACCATTTGGGCCAGCTCCCAGAGCTGCGTCCCCGTGGCGCCGCCGTGGTTGACCAGCACCAGGGCCTGCTTCTCGTACATCCCGGCGGCACCCTGCCGCCGCCCCTTCCAGCCGGCGCGCTCGATCAGCCAGCCGGCGGCGAGCTTGACCCTGCCCTCGCCTGCCGGGTAGCAGGGGATTTCCGGATACTCGGCACGCAGGGCTTCGACCAGGGCGGCGGGGACGATGGGATTTTTGAAGAAGCTGCCGGCATTGCCGAGTACGGCCGGATCGGGCAGCTTGCGGCGGCGGATGCGCATCACCGCCTCGGCCACATCGCGCGGGGTAAGGCGCTTACAGCCTTCCAGCTCGGCGCGTACTTCGCCGTAGTCCAGGTGCAGCTCGGGCTCCCGCGGCAGGCGCAGCACCACGCGGGTGATGAGATAGCGGTCGCGGGGCAGTTCCTTGAACAGGCTGTGGCGGTAGGCGAAGCGGCAGTCGGCGTTGTCAAAGCGCAGCGTGTGCCCGCTCTGCGTGTCCAGCGCCTCCAGCCAGGCCAGGCGCTGCCTGAGCTCCACCCCGTAGGCGCCGATATTCTGGATGGGGGCGGCGCCCACCGTGCCGGGAATCAGCGCCAGGTTCTCCAGCCCGCCCCAGCCCTGCTCCAGGGTCCAGCACACCAGCTCGTGCCAATTCTCGCCGGCGGCGGCAGCCACGTACCAGGCCGCCTCGTCCTCCCCGAGCAGCGCCCGGCCGCAGAGCGCCACCCGCACCACTAGTCCGGGGAAATCGCGGGTGAACAGCACGTTGCTGCCGCCACCCAGCCACAGCCGGGGCAAGCCGCGCAGCTCGGGCAGGGCCAGCAGCTCGGCCAGTTCGCCGGCCTCGTGGAGACTGGCGAAGACGGCGGCGCGCGCCTCCACACCGAAGGTGTTGAGGGCGCGCAGGGAATGGTCGAAATGCAAATCCACGGAGAATCCTCATACGAAGTTGCACAAAACGGTCCTGGTACGGGGCGGGAGTGTTCGTCGAAGTGACCTCGGCGCCGGGTGGAGGCAGGAGTCGCAACCCGGTGCCGTGGCCGCAAGCGAGTCATGGATAGACGAGCGCCGTGAGAACGGAAACGAATACTCCCGCCCCGATATGCACGAACTGATCAAGCGAACCTGACATCAGTCCCGCCGCAACCGATCGCTTACGGCCACCGGCGAGGGATAGTTGAGCACCACGAAATAGGTGGAGATCATGAAGGTGAGCAGCGTCGCCGCCTGCACCAGGTAGGCCGCCTCGCGCCCCATCAGTCCGCGCTCCAGGGCCAGCACCACGATGAGCAGCGAGAACTCGCTCACCTGCCCCAGCCGCACCCCCACCTCCAGGCCGAGCTTAGGGGTCTCGCCAGCGCGCGCCAGCAGCCAGCGGAACACCCAGGGCTTGAGCGCCAGCATCAGGCCGGCCAGCAGCAGCGCCGGCAGCAGCACCTCGACCAGGATGGCGAGATCGAAGCCCGCCCCCAGGGAGAAGAAGAACAGCACCAGGAAGAAGTCGCGCAGGGGTTTGAGGCTGTCGGCGATGTACAGGGCGATGGGGCTGGTGGCCAGCGCCACCCCGGCGATGAAGGCGCCGATCTCGTGGGACAGACCCGCCAGCGCCGCCAGCTCCGCTACCAGCAGGCACCAGCCGATGGCAGTGAGAAAGATGTACTCGCGGATCTTGTCGAACTTGCGGATCAGCCGGATCAGCACGTAGCGCTCGAAGAGGAAGGCGAAGCCGAGCAAGAGCGGCAATCCCACCAGTAGCAGACCCAGCCCTTCGAGGGGCGACTCGCCGCTGGAGAAGGCCCGCAGCAGCAGCAGGATGACGATGGCGATGAGGTCCTGCAGCAGCAGGATACTGATGATGACCTCGCCGGTATGCTGGTGGTGCAGCGCCGTGGTAGGCAGCAGTTTCAAGCCGATGATGGTGCTAGAGAACATCATCGCCGCCCCCACCAGCAGCGCATCGAGGGTGCCGAAGCCGAAGGCCAAAGCGATGCTGAGGCCGACAGCGGCGAAGGCCAGGGAACTGGCCACGGTGATCAGGGTGGCCTTGCGCAGCATGTGCAGGAGTTCCTGGGGCGATAGGTCCAGGCCCAGCAGGAACAGCAGGAAGATGATGCCGACCTCGGACATCTGGCGGATGATGCCGGGATCGGTGACCAGCTTTAACCCGAACGGGCCGATCAGCCCGCCCAGCACGATGTAGGCCACCGGCAGCGCCTGGCGGGCGAACAGCGCCAGGGTGGCCACCGCGGCGGCCCCCGCGAAGATCACGAAAAGCGAGAACAGGATAGATTGCGACATGCCCGGCGTCCGACTGCCCGTTTTTCTACACCATGAACGGAAAGTCGGCGCAGAGCAAGGCGCCGCCGCCCCGAGGGACGGCGGCAAGAGAGCGGCATCAACGCTGGTCGCGCCGCCTGAGCAGCGGGCGGCCGCCGAAGGGATCGTCCCAGAACGGCCGAGACGCCTCGTAGTCGGCCTCCATGCGGCTGATACCGATGTCCCTGAGCAGAGCATCGCTGGCCCGGACCAGCGCCCGGCGCTGACGGGCCAGCTCGTGCCAGCGGACGATGCGGGCCAGGATGGTGCGCAACCACCCGGTCGGGCGCGGCTGCACGGCGGCGGCGGAACGGCTGGAAAGACTGGACAGCTTGACGACAGTGCTCATGGTGCGTCCTCCGCTTGCGACTGTGGGCACAGTGTGGCGGATGGACTAATATTTATCTAACGAATCATTTTGATTTTATCCATCAAACATGATGATGGATTGGAGAGGCACTATGTACCAGGGTATCGAGCACGATCTGCTGCGCACCTTCGTCGCCATCGCCGACCAGGGCGGCTTCACCCGCGCCGCCGAGGCAGTCAACCGCACCCAGTCGGCGGTAAGCATGCAGATGAAACGGCTGGAGGAGGACATCGTGCAGCGCCCGCTGTTCGAGCGTGACGGCCGCGGCGTCAGGCTCACCGGCGAAGGCGAGCTGCTGCTCGGCTACGCCCGCCGCATCCTGCGCCTGCATGACGAGGCTTTGGGCGTGCTGCGCCAGCCGGACATGGTCGGTACGGTGCGCATCGGCATTCCCGATGACTACGTCATGCCCTTCTTGCCCAACATCCTGACCCGCTTCACCCGCGCCTATCCGCTGGTGCAGGTGGAGGTACTGTGCCAGCCCAGCGAGCAGTTGCTGCGCGGCGACCAGCAGCTGGACCTGTTCATCGCTACCTTCCGCCCCGGCCAGGAACGCGGCGTGCTGCTGCGCCGCGAGCCCACGGTGTGGGCCACCGCCGAGAACGGCTGCGCCCAGGTGCGCGATCCGCTGCCCCTGGCGCTGTTCATGGAGGGCTGCTTTTTCCGCGAATGGGCGCTGCGGGCGCTGGAAGCCGAGGGCCGCGCCTACCGCATTGCCTACACCAGCCCCAGTATCACCACCCTGCTGGCGGCGGTGAGCGCGGGGCTGGCGGTGAGCG
>DATLYF010000036.1:0-11303 GCA_035575095.1 Candidatus Competibacteraceae bacterium | reverse complement strand
GCCCCTGGACGGCCTGGCCGATCTGCCGCGCCATACCCTGCTCAGCGCCGGCGAGGCCCTGGCCCATGTGCCGGAGATCCGCTGGCTGGCCGAGCACGGCCGCAATGCCGCCGTGGTTCTGCGCAGCGACAGCTTCCCGGTGTTGGCCCGGGCCGCCGCCGCCGGGCTGGGCATCGCTCTGCTGCCGGAGGCGCTGGGGCGGGATTGCCCGGGTCTTGTGCCGGTGCTGCCCGGCTGCCGGCCGCCGCCGCGCCAGGCCTGGCTGGTGGTGCACAAGGACTTGCGCTACGTGGCACGTGTGCGCGCGGTGCTGGAGTTTCTGGCGGAGCTGTTCGTCGGGCGCTGAGCATGAGCTTGCTGCCATGCGTTCCTGCATGGCAGCGATGCGGCTTTGGCCAATTCACCAACCCCTCGGCGGTCGCTAGGGTAAGAGTCGAGGACAGTTTCGGGAGTCACCCTCATGCCACCCCGCAAGCCCCTGCTCATCGTCATTCCCGGCGGCCTGGCCAGAGCCCGCGCCGGCGGCGGCGAACTGTTCGGCCGGCCCGGCTCGCCACTGGGGCGCGCCCTGCGCCGTCTGGAGGCTTGTCTACGTCTGCCGCGGCCGCTGTACGGCCCGCGCCCGGGCGGGTAGCAGCGCCAATGGCGGACCAAGCGGAGCGATGTGGTAGTGCCTCGATAGCCTGCGAGCTGGACTTATACTGTGTTGGATGCGACCTTCAATTAAGAAGGCGCGACCGATGCGCCCGCAGCACCACTGAGGCAAGCCATGAGCGACGATTTCGAGAATCAAGCACTCTACTATCACCGCAATCCCAGTCCCGGCAAGATCGAGGTCGTACCCACCAAACCGCTGGCCAACCAGCGTGACCTGGCCCTGGCCTATTCGCCGGGCGTGGCGGCGGCCTGCAACGCCATCGTGCGCGATCCGCAGGAGGCGGCCAGTGTCACCGCCCGCGGCAACCTGGTGGCGGTGGTGACCAACGGCACCGCCGTGCTGGGACTCGGCAACATCGGGCCGCTGGCCGGCAAACCGGTGATGGAGGGCAAGGGTGTGCTCTTCAAGAAGTTCGCTGGCGTCGATGTGTTCGACATCGAGATCAACGAGCGCGACCCGGACAAGCTGGTCGACATCATCGCCAGCCTGGAGCCGACCTTCGGCGGCATCAACCTGGAGGACATCAAGGCGCCGGAGTGCTTCTACGTGGAGCGCAAGCTGCGCGAACGCATGCGCATCCCGGTGTTTCACGACGATCAGCACGGCACCGCCATCATCACCGGCGCCGCCGTGCTCAACGCCCTACGCGTGGTAGGCAAGGATATCCGCGAGGTGCGGCTGGTGACCTCCGGCGCCGGCGCGGCAGCCATCGCCTGTCTGGACCTGCTCATTGCGCTCGGCCTGACTCCGGAGAACATCATCGTCTGCGACAGCAAGGGCGTGGTGCACAGCGGGCGCAGCGACCTCGACGAGAGCAAGCGGCGCTTCGCCCGTGACACTTCGGCCCGCAACCTGGCCGAGGCCATGGTCGGGGCGGACATCTTTCTCGGCCTGTCCGGCCCCGGCCTGGTCAGTGCCGAAATGGTCAAGTCCATGGCCGACAGACCCATCATCATGGCCCTGGCCAACCCCGTCCCGGAGATCATGCCGGAGGTGGCGAAGAGCGCGCGGCCCGACGTCATCATCGGCACCGGCCGCTCCGATTATCCCAACCAGGTCAACAACGTTCTCTGCTTCCCCTACATCTTCCGCGGCGCGCTCGATGTCGGGGCGACCACCATCAACGAGGCGATGAAGCTGGCCTGCGTGCGCGCCCTGGCGGACCTAGCCATGGTGCCGCCTTCGGAGGAGGTGGCGGCGGCTTACGGCGACCAGGTGCTGAGCTTCGGTCCCGAGTACTTGATTCCCAAACCCTTCGATTCGCGCCTGATCCAGGTGCTGCCGCTGGCGGTGGCCAAGGCGGCCATGGAGACTGGGGTAGCGACCCGGCCGATCGAGGACTTCAACGCCTACAAGGAGAAACTGAACCGCTACGTGTTCCGCTCCGGCCTGATGATGAAGCCGGTGTTCGAGCGCGCCAAGGCCGATCCGAAGCGGGTGATCTATGCCCAGGGTGAGGAGGATCGGGTACTGCGGGCGGTGCAGAACGTGGTCGAGGAGGGCCTGGCCCAGCCCATCCTCATCGGGCGCCCGCAGCGGGTGGCCGAGCGCATCGCCGATCTGGGCCTGTCGATCCGCCCCGATGAGCATTTCCAGCTCATCAACCCCCTGGACAACCCCTACTATCACGAGTGCTGGCAGGAATACCACCGACTGTTGGAGCGTGCCGGGGTTGATCCCAACACCGCGCGCATGCGCGTCAATACCCGGGCTACGGTACTCGGCGCGCTGCTGGTGCGGCTCGGCTATGCCGATACCATGCTCTGCGGCCTGACCGGCACCTATATGCGCCATGTCGAGCACGTCACCGACGTGCTGGAGCTGGCGCCCGGGGTCAAGAGCCCGGCTACTCTGCACATGGTGATCACGCCGCGCGGCACTCTGTTTTTCTGCGACACCATGATCAACCTCGACCCTTCGGCCGAGGAGATCGCCGACATGACCTTGCGCGCCGCCGAGGCGGTGCGCCGCTTCGGCATCGCCCCCAAGGCGGCGCTGATATCCCACTCCAACTTCGGCTCGCGCAAGAGCCCATCGGCACGCAAGATGGCCGAGGCGCTGCGGCTGGTCCGGGCGCGTGCCCCGGAGCTGGAAGTGGAGGGCGAGATGCAGGCCGATACGGCCCTGTATGAACCGCTGCGCAGTCGCCTATTCCCCAACTCGCAGTTGTCGGGGGTCGCTAACCTGCTGGTGATGCCCAACCTGGATGCGGCCAACATCGCCTTCAATCTGACCAAGATGGTGACCGACGGCGTGGCGGTGGGGCCGATGATGATGGGCCTGGCGCGGCCGGCCCATGTGTTGACTGCCGCCGCCACGGTACGCCGTATCGTCAACATGACGGCGGTGGCCGTGGTCGATGCGCAGATCGCCCACCAAGCCCAGGCGGGTTGATGGAGAGCCCTGCTCCTTCCCGCTGCGCAGGGGGAGGGAGCAGGGTAGCGGAGTCAAACGTTGGGGTGAGTCAGCGCCTGCTCCAGCTCGGCGAAGGTCGTGGCGCGCTGCGAGGGATCGATGGGCAGGCCCAGTTGCTGGGCGATCTGGGACAGGGAGAAGATGCCGCGGATGGCCAGCTTGCCGGTGTCCGGGTCGGTGTCCACCACCATGGCGTGCTGCCGGTCCACTTCCTTGAGGGTGGCGATGATGTCGCCCACCTTGGCGCGCAGCACGTCCTCCATGCGCAGCACTTCCAGCTTGCCGTGCAGGGTCATGATGTCGCGCACCAGTAGGTCTTCGTAGCGCCCGCCGGTCTTCTCCAGGATCTTCATCGGCTTCTCGCCCTGGATGTCACGACTGGTGATGAGTCCGCGCACGGTGCCATCCGGGTCGGCCACCAGCAACAGCCGCACCCCGCCCTTGACCATACGCTCGTGGGCCATGTGCAGCGGCGTGGTCAGCGACACCAGAATGGCGGTGACCTGGCGCAAATCGGTCATGCAATCGATGGCCGGGTCGTCTTCGGTGACGCGTTCGGGCAGATGCTGACGCGGCCGGAAGTAGGTGGCGCCGGTCTCCAGGTGATGGAAGGGGAGAGGCTTGTAGCGCGACTTGTCCATGGTGCGACTCCCATGCGGTGGGGCGGTAGTGGTAACGAATAGACTGCGGTCGTGCCCTTGTAAATCCGGTCCGGTCCGCCACCCGGCTCAATGGTGGTGCCGGCGGCGCGCTTCCCGGCCGAGGATGCGGTCGGCCCAGCGCAGGATGTTCTGCACCCGCGGCGTCACCAGGCGCCAAGCTTCCTCGCGGCTGACCCAGCGGTACTCGCTATGCTCGGGGTGGCCGAGCTGGGGATTGACCGGCAGATGCACCTCGCTGCTCGCGGTCTCGGCGATGTAGTAGCGGGCGATCTTGCGGCCGTGGTTGTAGGGCTGGGTCTGGCGATACTGATGGCCCCAGCGGAAGTTCAGGTCCTGTAGCCCAGTCTCTTCGGCCACCTCGCGGATGGCGGCGGCGAGCGGCGTTTCCCCGGGCTCCACCATGCCCTTGGGGAAGTCCCAATAATCGTACGCTTTGAGCAACAGATAGCGGTATTGGCCATGCTGCCGCTGTACCACCACCACCCCTGCCGACAGTATTGTTGTTGTCATCCGCCTCGATCCCGGCCTGTCCGGACTCAGGATACCACCGCGCGGGACGGCTGTGGGCGCGGCTCAGGCGGGGCGGCTATGGTAGGGCGCGCTGAGTTCGTGCACAGCCTGCACCAGGGCGGCGACATGCTCGGGGTTCACCGCAGGGTGGATACCGTGGCCGAGGTTGAAGACGTGGCCGCTGCCGGCACCGTAAGCCGCGAGGATGGCGGCAACCTCGGTGCGGATCGCGGCCGGTGCGGCATAGAGCACGCAGGGGTCGAGGTTGCCTTGCAGCGCTACCTGCTCGCCCACGCGCCGGCGCGCATCACCGATATCGGTGCTCCAGTCCAGGCCCAGGGCGTCGCAGCCGCTGGCCGCCATGGCTTCCAGCCATTGTCCGCCGCCCTTGGTGAAGAGGATCACCGGCACGCGCCGGCCCTCGGCCTCGCGGCTCAGGCCGGCAATGATGCGCGCCATGTAGGCCAGGGAGAATTCGCGGTAGGCGCGGCTGCTCAGCGCCCCGCCCCAGGTATCGAAGAGCATCAGCGCCTGGGCGCCGGCGGCCACCTGGGCGTTGAGATAGGCGGTGACCGCATCGCTGACCACGCCGAGCAGGCGGTGGAGAAGCGCCGGCTGGTCGTAGAGCAAGCTCTTGATGCGGGCGAATTCCTTGCTGCTGCTGCCCTCCACCATGTAGGTGGCCAGTGTCCACGGGCTGCCGGCGAAGCCGATCAGCGGCACCCGTCCGGCCAGCTCGCGACGGATCAGCCGCACCGCGTCCATGACGTAGCGCAGTTCGCCCTCGGGATCGGGGACGAACAGGCGCGCCACGTCGGCCGCGCTGCGTACTGGCTGAGCGAAGCGCGGCCCCTCGCCCTCGCCGAAGCTGAGCCCCAGACCCATGGCATCGGGCACGGTGAGGATGTCGGAGAACAGGATGGCGGCATCCAGCGGAAAGCGCGCGAGCGGCTGCAGGGTGACCTCGCAGGCCAGTTCCGGGGTCCGACACAGGGCCATGAAGTCGCCAGCGCGGGCGCGGGTGGCGCGGTATTCGGGCAGATAGCGCCCGGCCTGACGCATCAGCCAGACAGGGGTGCAGTCCACGGGCTGGCGGGTGAGGGCGCGCAGGAGGCGGTCGTTCTCGAGGGTGTCCATGGTGCGTGCTCTTTCCTCCTGGCGGGGGAGGGAATGCGGGCTGTCAAACCCCCAGATAATCCAGAATGCCCTTGGCCGCCTCGCGCCCCTCGAACACTGCCGTCACCACCAGGTCGGAGCCGCGCACCATGTCGCCGCCGGCAAAGACCTTGGGGTGGCCGGTCTGGAACTGGCGCTCGCTGCCGGCTGGGCGCACTCTGACCCGGCCGCGCTCGTCGATGTCGATGCCGAACTCCTCGAACCAGGGCTGCGGGTTGGGGCGGAAGCCGAAAGCGATCAACACCCGATCGGCGGGGATGATTTCCTCGGAGCCGGGTACCACTTCCGGACTGCGCCGGCCCCGGGCATCGGGACGACCCAGGCGAGTGGTGACGACCTTCACCCCTTCCACGCGGCCCTCGCCGACGATCTCGATGGGCTGGCGATTCCACCGGAACTCCACCCCCTCTTCCTTGGCATTGGCCACCTCGCGCTTGGAGCCAGGCATGTTGGCCTCGTCGCGGCGATAGGCGCACACCACCGAGGTGGCACCCTGGCGGATGGCGGTGCGGTTGCAGTCCATGGCGGTGTCGCCGCCGCCGAGCACCACCACGCGCTGTCCGCGCATATCGATGAACTCCTCCGTGCCCTGTTCCAGACCGAGCAGGCGGCGGACATTGGAGACCAGATAGGGCAGGGCGTCGTAGACGCCGGGCAGCTCCTCGCCGGGGAAGCCGCCCTTCATATAAGTGTAGGTGCCCATCCCCAGGAACACCGCGTCATACTCGTCGAGCAGGCGCTGGAAGGGGATGTCGCGGCCGACCTCGGTATTGAGCACGAACTTGACCCCCATGCCCTCCATGATTTCGCGCCGGATCTGCACCACCTCCTTCTCCAGCTTGAAGGGCGGGATGCCGAAGGTGAGCAGGCCGCCGATCTGCGGATAGCGGTCGTAGACCACGGGGGTGACGCCGTTGCGCACCAGAATGTCGGCGCAACCGAGGCCGGCCGGGCCGGCGCCGACCACGGCGACGCGCTTGCCGGTGGGCTTGACCTTGGACATGTCGGGGCGCCAACCGGCCTTGAGCGCCTCGTCGGTGATGTACTTCTCGATGGCGCCGATGGTGACCGCGCCGAAGCCGTCATTGAGGGTGCAGGCGCCCTCGCATAGCCGGTCCTGCGGGCATACCCGGCCGCACATCTCGGGCAGCGAGTTGGTGCGATGGCTGAGCTCGGCCGCCTCGAACAGGTTGCCCTCGTTGATGAGCTGCAGCCAGTTGGGAATGTAGTTGTGCACCGGGCATTTCCACTCGCAATAGGGATTGCCGCAGTGCAGGCAGCGCCCGGCCTGATCGGCGGCCGAGCGGGCGTCGAACTGGCCGTAGATCTCCTTGAACTCGGTCACACGCAGCCGCGCCGGGGTCTTGGGCGGGTCCTGCCGGCCGAGGTCGATGAACTGCATGGGTCTGGCTTTGGACATAGAGCGTTGTTTCTGTTGGCTATTCCGACGCGACGAACATCCCGTCCCAGCACTGCCGGCAGCGCTGGGACGTCCGCTTTCAGGCCGCCTGGCGCAGGGTGTCGAGCAGCGACTCCAGATCGGTTGCCTTGGGCTTGACCAGCCAGAAGCGGCTGGCGAAGTGACGGAAGTCGTCCAGTATGGCCTGGCCCCAGAGGCTGCCGGTCTCCGCCACGAACTCCTCGATCAGGCCGCGCAGGTAGTTGCGCTGCGGGGTCATGTTCTCCGTGGCGATGCGGTGGATGTCGATGAGCTCATGGTTGTAGCGGTCGACGAAGGTGTTGTCCTCGTCCAGCACGTAGGCGAAGCCGCCGGTCATGCCCGCACCGAAGTTGAGGCCGGTACGCCCCAGCACCACCACCACGCCGCCGGTCATGTACTCGCAGCCATGGTCGCCCACGCCCTCCACCACGGCGATGGCGCCGGAGTTGCGCACGGCGAAGCGCTCGCCGGCCTGGCCTGCGGCGAACAGCTTGCCGCCGGTGGCGCCGTAGAGGCAGGTGTTGCCGATGATGGTGGTGTCCTGGCTCTTGAACGCGCTGGCGCGCGGCGGGTAGATCACCAGCATGCCGCCGGCCATGCCCTTGCCCACGTAGTCGTTGGCGTCGCCCTCCAGGTGGAGGTGCAGGCCGCCGGCGTTCCACACGCCGAAACTCTGTCCGGCGGTGCCGGTCAGGCGCAGGATGATGGGCGCATCGGACATGCCGAGATCGCCGTAGCGGCGGGCGATCTCGCCGGACAGGCGGGCGCCGATGGAGCGGTTGGTGTTGTTCACCGTGTAGTGGAATTCGCCGCCCGCCTTGTTCTCGATGGCCGGCAGCGCGTCGCGCACCATCTGTTCGGCCAGCTCGCCCTTGTCGAAGGGCTCGTTGTGCGGCTCGATGCAGAACTGCGGGCGCTCGGGCGGCACACCGCCGTCGGACAGGATCGGGGTCAGGTCCAGACGGCCGTGCTTGGCGGTAGTGCCGGGCAGGATCTCCAGGAGATCGGTGCGGCCGATCAGCTCCTCGAAGCGGCGAATGCCGAGCTGCGCCATGATCTCGCGCACTTCCTGGGCGATGAAGCGGAAGTAGTTCATCACCTTCTCGGCATTGCCCTTGAAGTGGTTGAGGCGCAGCACGTTGTTCTGCGTGGCCACGCCGGTGGCGCAGTTGTTGAGGTGGCAGATGCGCAAATACTTGCAACCCAGCGCCACCATCGGGCCGGTACCGAAACCGAAGCTCTCGGCGCCGAGGATGGCCGCCTTGATCACGTCCAGGCCGGTCTTGAGGCCGCCGTCGGTCTGCAGGCGCACCTTGTCGCGCAGATTGTTGCGGCGCAGCACCTGGTGTGCCTCGGTCAGACCCAGCTCCCAGGGGCTGCCGGCATACTTCACGCTGGTCAAGGGCGAGGCGCCGGTGCCGCCGTCGTAGCCGGCGATGGTGATGAGATCGGCATAGGCCTTGGCCACGCCGGCAGCGATGGTGCCCACGCCCGGCTCGGCCACCAGCTTCACCGACACCAGCGCCTGGGGGTTGATTTGCTTGAGGTCGAAGATGAGCTGGGCCAGATCCTCGATGGAGTAGATGTCGTGGTGCGGCGGCGGCGAGATCAGCGCCACGCCGGGGCGGGCGTAGCGCAGCCGAGCGATGCGCTCGTCGACCTTGTCGCCAGGCAGCTGGCCGCCCTCGCCGGGCTTGGCGCCCTGGGCGATCTTGATCTGCAGCACCTCGGCGTTGACCAGATAGGCGGGGGTGACGCCGAAGCGCCCGCTGGCCACCTGCTTGATCTTGGACATGCGGATGGTGCCGTAGCGCTCCGGATCCTCGCCGCCCTCACCGGAGTTGGAGCGTCCGCCCAGGCGGTTCATGGCCTCGGCCAGAGCCTCGTGGGCCTCCGGCGACAGCGCGCCGAGCGACATGCCGGCGGAGTCGAAGCGCGGCAGGATGGCCTCGATCGGCTCTACCTCCTCCACCGGGATGGGCTTGCAGGCGTCGGTTCTAAGCCGCAGCAGATCACGCAAGGTGGCGATGGGGCGGGCGTTGACCAGCTCCGCATACTGACGATAGTCCTCGTAGCGGCCGCTGTTGACGGCCATCTGCAGGGTCTGCACCACGTCCGGATTGTAGGCATGGTACTCGCCGCCGTGGATGTACTTGAGCAACCCGCCCTGCTCGATGGCCGCGCGCGCCTTCCAGGCGCGCGCGGCGAGGCGCTTCTGGTCGGTTTCCAGGTCCTCGAAGGTGGCGCCCTGGATGCGGCTAGTGGTGTTGGTAAAGCACAGGTTCACCACCTCCTCGTGCAGGCCGACGATCTCGAACAACTGGGCGCCGCGGTAGCTGTTGACGGTGCTGATGCCCATCTTCGACATGATCTTGTACAGACCCTTGTCGATGCCCTTGCGGTAGTTCTCGCCCAGCTTGACCAGGTCGTAGCTGGCGGGGATCTCGCCGGTGCGCACCAGATCGTGCAGCACCTCGTAAGCCAGATAGGGATAGATCAGCGAGGCGCCGTAGCCGATGAGCACGGCGAAATGGTGGGGATCGCGCGCAGTGGCCGTCTCCACCAGCAGATTGCAGCGGCAGCGCAGCCCCTCGCGCACCAGGCGCTGGTGCACCGCGCCCACCACCAGCAGGGCGTGGGCTGGCAGCTTGTCCTGGGCGATCGCCCGGTCGGAGAGCACCAGCATCACCTTGCCGGCGCGCACCGCCGCCACCGCCTCGTCACAGAGGCGGCGGATGGCGTTCTTCAGGCCCTCGACCGGCGCATAGTTGAGATCCAGGCGATGGCTGGGGAAGCGCTCTTGCATGGCCAGCAAGGCACGGAACTGACCCTCGGACAGCACCGGAGAGCTGACTACGATGCGCGCGGCCAGGGATTCGGTTTCCTCGAACAGGTTGCCCTCGGAGCCGAGGCAGCCTTCGAGCGACATGACGATGGCTTCGCGCAGCGGGTCGATGGGCGGGTTGGTGACCTGGGCAAACTGCTGGCGGAAATAGTCGTAGGGCGAGCGCACCTGGCTGGAGAGCACGGCGAACGGGGTGTCGTCGCCCATGGAGCCCACCGCCTCCTGGCCGGCCTCGGCCAGAATGCGGATCACCTGGTCGCGCTCCTCGAAGGTGATCTGATAGAGCTTCTGATAGACGGCGAACTGCTCCGGCTCGAACGGATCGCTGGAGGGTCGCTCATGCTTGAACACCGACTGCAGATGATGGCTGTGCTTGGCCAGCCAGCGCCGGTAAGGCTGACGGCTCTTGAGCATGTTGTCGATGTCGGTGGGCCACAGGATCTGGCCGGTCTGGGTATCTACCGCCAGCATCTCGCCGGGGCGCACGCGGCCCTTGGCCACCACGTCCTCGGGCTGGTAGTCGTAGACGCCGATCTCCGAGGCGATGGTGAAATGGCGATCCTTGGTCAGTACCCAGCGGGCCGGGCGCAGACCGTTGCGGTCCAGGGTGCAGGCGGCGTAGCGACCGTCGGTCAGGACGATGCCGGCCGGGCCGTCCCAGGGCTCCATGTGCATGGAGTTGTACTCGTAGAAGGCGCGCAGGTCCGCGTCCATGCCTTCCACGTTCTGCCAGGCGGGCGGGATGAGCAGACGCATGGCGCGGAAGATATCCATGCCGCCGGCCAGCAGCACTTCCAGCATATTGTCGAGCGAACTGGAATCGGAGCCGGTCATGTTCACCATCGGCCGCAGATCCTCCATGTTGGGAATCAGCGGCGAGGAGTACATGTAACCGCGCGCCACCGCCCAGTTGCGATTGCCCTGGATGGTGTTGATCTCGCCGTTGTGGGCGAGGAAGCGGAACGGCTGCGCCAGCCGCCACTGCGGCAGGGTGTTGGTGGAGAAGCGCTGATGGAACAGGCAGATGGAGGATTCCAGCCGCTCGTCGCCGAGGTCGGGGTAAAACACCGGCAGTGCCGCCGGCATCACCAGGCCCTTGTAGGCGATCACCCGTGACGACAGGGTGGGCACGTAAAAATACGGATCCTGGTCCAGATACACCCGCGAGGTGCGCCGCCGCGCGCACAGCAGATGGCGCTCGAACTCGTCGCCACTCATGCCGGCGGGGGCGTTGACGTAGATCATCTCGATCAGCGGCAGGGTCTTCAGCGCCTCCTCGCCCACCACCGCAGGGTTGACCGGCACCTTGCGCCAGCCGGCGACAGGCAGCCCCTGCTTGCCCAGCTCCTGGGCGAAACGGTCGCGGGCCTTGGTGGCCTCGGTCGGATCGGGATTGAGGAAGACCATGCCGGCGGCATAGAGCGGGCCGAGCTCGATGCCGGCCTCGGCGGCCACGGCGCGTAGGAAGCGGTCGGGGGTCTTCATCAGCAGACCGCAACCATCGCCGGATTTGCCGTCGGCGGCCACGGCGCCGCGATGAGTCAGACGGGCCAGGGCGTTGATGGAGGTTTGCACCAGCCAGTGGCTGGCCTGGTC
>DATLYF010000035.1:0-26810 GCA_035575095.1 Candidatus Competibacteraceae bacterium | reverse complement strand
CGCCCGCTGTCCCCGCCCCGGCTGCGGCCGCCGCGGTCCCAGCCCCGGCGGCCAGGCCCCTACCGGCTATACCTGCCGCCGAGATCGAAGCCGGCTTCGCCAAGGCCCATGCCAGCCCGGCGGTGCGCGCCTTCGCCCGCGAGCTGGGGGTGGATCTCGGCCGTGTCAGCGGCAGCGGTCCCAAGGGGCGGATCCTCAAGGAGGATGTGCAGAACTACGTCAAGCAGGTGCTGAGCGGCGAGCTCGCCGCCGCCCCCGCCGCCCCGGCCGGCGAAGCCGGGGCCGCCCTGGGCCTGATCCCCTGGCCCAAGGTCGACTTCGCCAAGTTCGGGCCAGTGGAGAGCAAACCGCTGGGCCGCATCAAGAAGATCTCCGGCGCCAACCTGCACCGCAACTGGGTGATGATCCCCCACGTGACCAATCACGAGGATGCGGATATCACCGAGCTGGAAGCCTTCCGCGTGCAGTTGAACAAGGAGTACGAGAAGCAGGGCGTCAAGGTGACTATGCTCGCCTTCCTGATCAAGGCGGCGGTGGCGGCGCTGAAGAAATTCCCGACCTTCAACGCCTCGCTGGACGGCGACAACCTGATCCTCAAGCAGTACTACCACATCGGTTTCGCCGCCGATACGCCCAACGGCTTGGTGGTGCCGGTGATCAAGGACGCCGACAAGAAGGGCGTGCTCGAGATCGCCCAGGAGATGAGCGAGCTCGCCAAGAAGGCCCGCGACGGCAAGCTCGGCCCGGCCGAGATGCAGGGCGGCTGCTTCTCCATCTCCTCGCTCGGCGGTATCGGCGGTACCTACTTCACGCCGATCATCAACGCCCCCGAGGTGGCGATCATGGGCATCTGCCGCTCGTTCCACAAGCCGGTGTGGGATGGCAAGCAGTTCGTGCCGCGCCTGACCCTGCCGCTGTCGCTGTCCTGGGATCATCGCGTGATCGACGGTGCCGAAGCCGCGCGCTTCAACACCTATTTCGCGCAGATCCTGGCCGACTTCCGCCGTGTGCTGCTGTAACGCTGAAACCGGGACAGGGGGAGTGAGATGAGCAACGTCATCGAAGTGAAAGTCCCCGACATCGGCGACTTCAAGGACGTCGACGTCATCGAGGTGATGGTCAAGCCTGGCGACCGCATCGAGAAGGAGCAGCCGCTGATCGTGCTGGAGTCGGACAAAGCCAGCATGGAGGTGCCCAGCTCCGCCGGCGGTGTAGTCAAGGAAGTGAAGATCAAGGTCGGCGACAAGGTCTCGGAAGGGAGCCTGATTCTCACGCTGGAGGCGGCCGAGGTTGCCCAGCCGCCTGCACCCCAACCTTCTCCCGTGAGCGAGAAAGGGGCCGGGGGTGAGGGCGCTCCCGCTCCGGCTCCCGCCATCCATGCCGGCGGCGCCGACGTGGAGTGCGAGATGCTGGTGCTCGGCGCCGGCCCGGGTGGCTATTCCGCCGCCTTCCGCTCGGCCGATCTGGGCATGAACACCGTGCTGGTGGAGCGCTATCCGACGCTTGGTGGCGTCTGCCTGAACGTCGGCTGCATCCCTTCCAAGGCGCTGCTGCACGTGGCCGCCGTAATCGATGAGGCCGCCACTATGGCCGAGCACGGCATCAGCTTCGGCAAGCCCGAGCTCGACCTGGAGAAGCTGCGCGGCTGGAAGAACAAGGTCGTCGGCAAGCTCACCGGCGGTCTGGCCGGCATGGCCAAGGCGCGCAAGGTCACCGTGCTGCAGGGTGTGGGCAAGTTCCTCGACCCTCATCACATGGAAGTGGCCGAGGCCTCCGGCGCGCGCAAGGTGGTCAGGTTCCAGAAGGCGATCATCGCCGCGGGCAGCCAGGCGGTGAAGCTGCCCTTCATCCCCGACGATCCGCGCGTGGTGGATTCCACCGGTGCCCTGGAGCTGCGCTTCATCCCCAAGCGCATGCTGGTCATCGGCGGCGGTATCATCGGCCTGGAGATGGCCACCGTCTATTCCACCCTGGGCGCGCGCCTGGAGGTGGTGGAGATGCTGGACGGTCTGATGACCGGCGCCGACCGCGACCTGGTCAAGGTCTGGGAAAAGAAGAACGCCCCCCGCTTCGATAAGGTCATGCTCAAGACCCGGACCGTCGGCGTCGAGGCCCGGCCCCAGGGTCTGCTGGTCAGTTTCGAGGGCGAGCAGGCCCCGGCCGAGCCGCAGTTCTACGACATGGTGCTGGTCTCCGTGGGGCGCAGTCCCAATGGCAAGAAGATCGGCGCCGAGAACGCCGGCGTGGCGGTGGACGAGCGCGGCTACATCCCGGTGGACAAGCAGATGCGCACCAACGTGCCGCACATCTTCGCCATCGGCGATATCATCGGCCAGCCCATGCTGGCCCACAAAGCGGTGCACGAGGGCCACGTCGCCGCCGAGGTCGCCGCCGGCCACAAGCGCTATTTCGACGCCCGGGTGATTCCCTCGGTGGCCTACACCGACCCCGAGGTGGCCTGGGTGGGCCTGACCGAGGACGAGGCCAAGAAGGCGGGGCGCAAGATCGGCAAGGCGGTATTCCCCTGGGTCGCCTCCGGCCGCGCCATCGCCAACGGCCGCGACGAGGGCTTCACCAAGCTGCTGTTCGACGAGCAGACCCACCGCATCGTCGGCGGCGGCATCGTCGGCACCCACGCCGGCGATCTCATCGGCGAGCTCGCCCTGGCCATCGAGATGGGCTGCGACCCGGCCGACATCGGCATGACCATCCACCCACATCCGACCCTGTGCGAGAGCGTGGGCCTGGCGGCGGAGGTGTTCGAGGGGGTGTGCACCGATCTGCCGCCGCAGCGCAAGAAATAGCAGCCGACCGCTATCCGGCGGCGTACGAAGCCCCCTCCCAGCGCTGGGAGGGGGTTTTTTGTGATGATCTTATCTCCGCCCTCGGATCTCGTTGATGAGCTCCATCTGAATCTCCTGGATCTCCACCAAGCGCTCCCATTGGTGCGAAAGCAGATGATCGACCTTTTGGTGGAGATGCCGGATCTCGAGTTCCGCCTTGAGATTGACCTGATAGTCATGCAGTGCGCGTAAGCGGTCGCGGGCTTCCTGACGATTCTGGCTCATCATGATGACCGGCGCCTGGATCGCGGCCAGGCATGACAGGACTAGGTTGAGCAGAATGTAAGGGTAAGGGTCGAACGGGCGCGTCGCCAGAACATAGGAATTGAGAAACATCCAGGCGAAGAGCACGAAGCCGAACGCCGCGATAAAGGTCCAGCTACCGCCGAAATCCGCAATCCGGTCCGCAAGTCGCTGTCCTGCCGTGAGTTTGGTATCGAATTCCTGATCGGGATTTCTGGACAGGATCTCGTGCTCGCGCAAACTTTTCAGAACTTCATGCTCGAGCTGGGTCAGCTCACCTTTCTCTTCCTCGAGCAACTTCTCGACGTAATGATGGCTGAATCGCTGCAGATCATCGGTACAAATCCAGCCGCCCTCATCCCACCGCCCGAGCTCGCGCCGGATCAGTTCGACCAGGGCGGGGTGAACGACGATAGCTCGATGCAGCGCTCCAGAACGGCTGCTGCCGCACACCTGACAAGATTTTCCGGTTATCGCAGTATTGTGCGTCATATCATCGACAGTATCCGGGTATCGCTGTGTAAATCCCGCCCCTAACACTACGCTGCCCCTGCGGCATCGAGCAGCTCGTCGTAGCCGCGGCCGCGAAATTCGAGGAGGCAGAAGCCGTGGCCGAAGGGGTCCGCCAAGTTGGCCATCCGGCCCCACGCCAGGACCTGGATGTCACGCTCCAGCACCGCCCCCGCCGCCTGGGCACGGCGTAGCGCGCTGTCCAGATCGGTGACCGCGAAGTCCAGGTGTACCGGCGTCCAGTGCCGGCGGTAGTCGCGCAGCGGCGCGGCCGAACCGCCGTAGGCGGCGCTCCCGGCCGGCTCAGCGATGAGATCGATGGGTGACGAGGCCCCCAGCAACTCGACCCAAGCGGCGCCGAGCCGGCGCCCGAGGCGCAGTCCGAGCGCCTCCGTGTAGAAGCGGATGCCCTGCTCGAGATCGGGGACGTCGATGCAGGCGCGCAGTTCCAGCGGAGTCGTTGACATGTTGCATTCCAAGGCGGGAGCGCTGATGGCGGCTGGCTATCGACCGCCGGCCACGTCGATGAATGTGCCGGTGGTATACGAGGCCTCCTCCGAGAGCAGCCAGAGGATGGCGTGCGCCACTTCGATCGCCTGTCCGCCGCGCTGCATGGGCACGAATTCCTTGACCCGCTCCACCCGGTTCGGCTCGCCGCCGCTGGCGTGGATGTCGGTGTAGATGAAACCGGGGCGTACCGCGTTCACGCGAATGCCCTCGGCAGCCACCTCACGCGCGAGACCGAGGGTCAGCGTGTCGATGGCGCCCTTGGAGGCGGCGTAGTCCACGTATTCACCGGGAGCGCCCAGACGGGACGCGACCGAGGAGACGTTGACGATCGCCCCACCGGCGCCGCCATGGCGGGTGGACATGCGCCGCACCGCTTCCCGGGCGCACAGAAAGCTGCCGATGATGTTGGTGGCGAAGATGCGGCTGAGGCGGGCCGCATCCATGTCCTCGACCCGCATCTGCCGTTCCAGGATGCCGGTGTTGTTGACCAGGGCAGTGACGGTTCCGAGGCGCCGATCCACGGTCTCGAACAGGCGCACCACATCGGGTTCCGAAGCCACGTCGGCGGCCACGGCGAGGGCTCTGCCGCCGGCCTGTTCGATGGCCTCGACCACGGCTTCGGCCGCCGCCTGGTGGTGGAGATAGTTGATACACACGGCGTAGCCGCGCGCGGCGGCGAGGCGGGCGGTGGCGGCGCCGATGCCGCGGCTGGCGCCGGTGATGACGATGACCTTGTCCATCCGCTAGAGCCTCCCGTATCGCGGCTGTGCGTTGCTCAGAGCTTGTAGCCGATCTGCCGCAACAGATTCTTGCGCCATTGGATGTCGTCCTCGTCCTCGATGCCCTTGGTAGGAAAGCCATCCACCACGCCCAGGATACCGCGTCCCTGGTCGGTCTCGGCCAGAATCACTTCGGTGGGATTGGCGGTCGCGCAGAAAATGCGGCACACCTCCGGCACCATCTTGACCGTGTTCAACACGTTCAACGGGTAGAAGCCGTCGCCCAGGAAAATGAGGAAGCAATGGCCGGCCGCGAGGGCCGTCGCGTTCTTCTGGGCAAGCTCGATCATGGCCGGATCGGTGCCCGACCAGCGCACCAAGCATTTGCCGGAAGCTTCGCACAAGGCCAGCCCGAACTTGAGACCCGGCACGGCACCGACCAGCGCTTCGTGGAGGTCCTCGACGGACTTGATGAAATGCGTCTGACCCAGAATGAAGTTGGTCGTCTCCGGCTTGTCGATTTTGACGGTGATGAGTTGCATGGCGTCCTCCTTTGTCGGTTCTGCGTTCGTCGGCGAGTGCGAGTCCTGGGCGAGCTAGAATCTCTCGTTGCCCGGGAGTCTCAGGTTGTTGATCTTGGTCTTACGTAGGCTCTTCAAGAGCAGATTGCGGAAATAGCGGAGCACTGGATACAGGATCCGGGACCGTCTTGCGGACCGAAAGATCCAGTAGTTGAGCCGATTGAACACACCCGATGGGCCGCTCAGCAAGGACAGGGCATGGATGGCATCCGCGCCGTAATACAGGACGTCATCGACTTTGAGCACCATGCCCTGATCGATGTCGAGGCCCTGTGCAGTGATCTCGTCCAGGACTGCGCTGGGATCACGCGCGTTGACCAGGCGCAGCGTGCCGACCGGCTCACGCAGGCGCACCATACGGCAGTAAGCATCGCAGACGGGACACTCCGCGTCATATACCAAGAGAATTTCGCGCGGATTCATGGCCAGTCCGCCGTCTGACGGCAAGTTCACGGGCCGCCTCGGCGGGGCCCGTGCAAACTTCGGTCAGGTCTTGTTGAAATCAGAAGCGCCTGCGGCCACCGCGGTCACTCTCCTTGCGAGGCTTGGCCTGATTGACGGTAATGGTCCGTCCCTTGAGTTCGGTTCCATTCAATTTCTTGATCGCCATTTCCGCTTCAGACTGCTTCGGCATTTCGACGAAGCCGAATCCTTTCGCTTCGCCGGTAAATTTGTCTTTTATGACAGTTGCCGAAGAGACTTCACCATAGACCGCGAAGGCTGCCCTCAATTCTTCGTCGGTCGTTTGATAAGACAAATTGCCAATGTAAATATTCACGATGAATGATCTCGACCAAGAGCATTGTGTGCCATAAAGCAAAAATCAGAATCTTAATCTATAGCACGGAAATTAAGATCTGATGATGGCGAGTGAATGGCTTTCACTGCGCCAAACTCTAAGCTCGTGGCGCCTGACGAGTATTAGAAGACCTAGAAGCCTGAGAATACTGCGGCACGCATCGTCTAATCATGAAGCGTAGGTTGCAAATTACCGTTTTTCAAACCCTGTTTTCACCGGGCGGCGAGCGAAAAAGGATCAAGTCGCCTGTCCCCGCTCTGCCAGAAACTCTGCCAGCACCCGCCCGGTATGCGATCGCTGCGCCGCCGCGCACACTTGCTCCGGCGTGCCCTGCACCACGATCTTGCCGCCGCCGTCGCCACCCTCCGGCCCCAGATCGATGATCCAGTCGGCCTCGGCGATCACGTCCAGGTTGTGCTCGATCAGCACCACCGTGTTGCCGGCGTCCACCAGGCGGTGCAGCACGCGGAGCAGTTTCTCCACATCGGCCATGTGCAGGCCGACGGTGGGCTCGTCGAGGACGTAGAGGGTGTGGGGGGAGGGGCGCCCCCCCATTCTCCCCCGGCCTCCCGTGGGAGGAGGCGATGGCATCCTGACCTTGGCCAGTTCGGTCACCAGCTTGATGCGCTGCGCCTCGCCGCCGGACAGGGTGGGGCTAGGCTGACCGAGCGTCAGATAGCCTAACCCCACGTCCTGGAGGAGTTTGAGGGCGTGGTGGATGGCGGGGTGGGCGGCGAAGAACTCCACCGCCTCGTCGATGTTCATGGCCAGCACCTCGCCGATGGAACGCCCGCGCCACTTGAGCTCGCGGGTCTCGGCGTCGAAGCGGGTGCCGCCGCAGACCTCGCAGGGCAACTTGACATCGGGCAGGAAGTTCATCTCCACCCGCACTAGCCCATTGCCCTCGCATACCGGGCAGCGCCCGCCGGTGGTGTTGAAGGAGAAGCGCGAGGGCGTCCAGCCGCGGATGCGCGCCTCCTGGGTGTCGGCGAACAGCTTGCGGATAGCGTCCCAGAAGCCGACGTAGGTGGCGGGACAGGAGCGCGGCGTCTTGCCGATCGGGGTCTGATCCACCTCCAGCACCCGGGCCACCGCTTCCCAGCCGCGTATCTCCTGGCAGCCCAGCAGCTCGACCCGCTGGCCCTTGGCGCCGACCAGGGCATGCAGATTGGTGAACAGCACATCGCGGGCCAGGGTCGACTTACCCGAGCCGCTGACGCCGGTGACGATGGAGAGCCGCCCCAGCGGAATGCGGGCGTCGATGTAGCGCAGGTTGTGGCGGTGGGCGCCGATGACCTGGAGCATGGAGGTGGCGCCGTCCACGGGGCGGCGCACGGCGAGCGGGTGGCGCAGCGGCTCGGCCAGAAAGCGGCCGGTCAGCGAGCGCGGATGGGCGGCCAGCTCGCTGGCGGTGCCCTCGGCCACTACCTCGCCGCCGCGGCTGCCGGCGCCGGGGCCGAGGTCGATGACGTGGTGGGCGCGACGGATGGTGTCCTCATCGTGTTCGACCACGATCAGGGTGTTGCCCTTGGCCTCCAGCCGCTCCAGGGTGTCGAGCAGGATGCGGTTGTCGCGCGGGTGCAGGCCGATGGTGGGCTCATCCAGGATGTAGGCCACGCCCTGCAGGTTGGAGCCGAGCTGGGCGGCGAGGCGGATGCGCTGGGCTTCGCCGCCGGAGAGAGTCGGCGCCGAGCGGTCCAGGGCCAGATAGCCGAGCCCGACCTGGCCGAGGAAGGCCAGCCGTGAGCGGATCTCGGCGACCAGGTCGCGGGCGATCTCGGCCTCGCGGCCGTGCAAGTGGAGACCGTCGAAGAAGCGCGCCACCTCGTCCACCGGCCGGGCGGTGAGGGCGGAGATGGACAGGCTGCGCAAGCGCACCGCGCGCGCCACCGGGTTGAGGCGCTGGCCGCGGCACTCCGGGCAGGGTCGGTCGTCGCCGCGGGCGTCCAGCCAGTCGTCGATGGCCTGGTCGATGCGCTCCTCGCTCAAGCTCTGGTCGCGCTGGAAGCCGGCGAGCTGCACCCCGGTGCCCTGGCAGCTCTCGCACCAGCCGTGTTTGGAGTTGAAGGAAAACAGGCGCGGGTCGAGCTCGGGGAAGCTCTGGCCGCAGGAGGGGCAGGCGCGCTTGGTGGAATAGACCTCGACGCTGTCGCCGCCCAGCACGTGCACCACCCCGCGGCCGTGCTCCAGGGCCGCCGCCAGCGCCGCGCGCAACGCCGCCTCGTCGCGGGCGCTCACCGCGAGCTGCTCGGCTACCGGCAGCTCGAGGGTGTGCTCGCGGTAGCGATCCAGGCGCGGGAAGGAGGCGGTAGGCAGATACTCGCCATCCACCCGCAGGTGCGCGTAGCCTTTGCCCCTGGCCCACTTGGCGATCTCGGTATAGACCCCCTTGCGGTTGATCACCAGCGGCGCCAGCACGCTGACGCACCCGCCGCGGTGGGCGCGCAGCAGCCGCGCGGTAATGCTGTCCAGGCTCTGCGGCTCGATGGCCACATCGCAGCGCGGGCAGAACTGGGTGCCCAGCTTCATCCACAGCAGGCGCAGGAAGTGGTAGATCTCGGTCAGCGTGGCCACCGTGGACTTGCGCCCACCGCGGCTGATGCGCTGCTCGATGGCCACCGTCGGCGGGATGCCGTAGATGGCGTCCACGTCGGGCCGCGCCGCCGGTTGTACGATGGAGCGGGCGTAGGCGTTGAGCGATTCCAGGTAGCGGCGCTGGCCCTCGTTGAACACGATGTCGAAGGCCAGGGTGGACTTGCCGCTGCCCGACGGCCCGGTGATCACGGTGAAGCCGCGGTGGGGGATGGCCACCGTGATGTTCTTGAGGTTGTGCTCGCGGGCGTGGTGAATGCGGATGGCGTCGGGGCGGGCGACTCCCTCACCCCCGGCGGCGCTCTCTCCGGGAGAGGGGCCGGGGGTGAGGGCGGAAGCCAGCCGCGCCATCTGCGCCGCGTACTCCACCAGCGCCCGTCCGGTATGCGACGCGGGATGCGCCATGACCTGCTGCGGCGTGCCGGCGCACACCACCTGGCCGCCTTGGTCGCCGCCCTCGGGGCCGAGGTCGATGATCCAGTCGGCGGCGGCGATCACATCCAGGTTGTGCTCGATCACCAGAACCGAATGACCGGCCTCGAGCAACTGACCGAAAGCGCGCAGCAGCTTGGCGATGTCATCAAAGTGCAGGCCGGTGGTGGGCTCGTCGAAGATGAACAGGGTTCTGCCTTTTTCTCCTGCTCCTGCCCTCACCCCAACCCCTCTCCAAGAGGGGTTGGGGTGAGGGCAGTGCGGGGCCGCCTGGGCCAGATGCCCGGCGAGCTTCAGCCGCTGCGCCTCGCCGCCGGATAGGGTCGGTACCGGCTGGCCCAGCTTGAGGTACTCCAGACCGACAGCGGCCAGCGCAGCGAGTGAGCGTACCGCCTCCTGCCCGCCTTTGAGCCCGCTGAAGAAGGTGATGGCTTCGGCCACGGTCAGCTCCAGCACATCGGCGATGGATTTCTCCTGCAGGCTTACCTCCAGCACCTCGGGCCGGTAGCGGCGCCCGTCGCAGTCTGGGCAGCGCAGATAGACGTCGGAGAGAAACTGCATCTCCACGCGTTCGAAGCCCGAGCCCAGACAGGTGGGGCAGCGGCCGTTGCCGGCGTTGAAGCTGAAGGTGCCGGCGCTGTAGCCGCGCTCGCGGGCCGTCTCGGTCCTGGCGAACAGGGCGCGGATGGCGTCGAAGGCGCCGACGTAGCTGGCCGGATTGGAGCGGGCGGTTTTGCCGATAGGACTCTGGTCGACCAGCACCACATCGCTGAACAGCTCCGCGCCGAGCAGCTCCCGATACGCGCCCGCTGCCTCGGTGGGCTTGCCCAGGCGCTTGGCGAGCGCCGGATAGAGCACATCCTGCACCAGGGTGGATTTGCCCGAGCCGGACACGCCGGTGACGCACACCAGCCGGTTGACGGGAATCTCCACGGCGATGCCCTTGAGGTTGTGTTGGGCGGCACCGCTCAGGCGCAGTCGCGGGGTCCCCAGCTCGACCGGGCGCGGCTGACGGTTTGTCGCTACCCGGCGGCGGCCCAGCAGATAGTCGGCGGTGAGCGACTGGCTGGCACCGCGCAGCGCACCCGGCGGGCCGTAGAACATCACCCGTCCGCCGTGGCGGCCGGGGCCGGGGCCGATATCCAGTAGGCGGTCGGCGGCAAACATGATCTGCGGGTCGTGTTCGACCACCACCAGAGTGTTGCCGGCGGCACGCAGGCGCTGCATCACCGCGATCACCCGGTGCATGTCGCGCGGGTGCAGGCCGATGGAAGGCTCGTCCAGCACGAACAGGGTGTTGACCAGGGAGGTGCCCAGCGCGGTGGTGAGGTTGATGCGTTGCACCTCGCCGCCGGAGAGGGTGCGTGACTGGCGATCCAGGGTCAGATAGCCCAGGCCGACGTCACAGAGATAATCGAGCCGGGCGCGGATCTCACCCAGCACCAGCTCGCTGGCTTCGTCCAGGGGAGAGGGCAGAGTGAGGCGGCGGAAGAAGTCCCGCAGCCGCTGGATGGGCAGCAGCATCAGATCGTGGATGCCCAGCCCCGGCAGGCGCTCCAACACCTCGCGCCCGTAGGCCACGTGGCGCGGGCGGAAGCGGCGGCCGGGGGCGAGCACGGCATCGGCGTCGTCACGGCCGCCGAGGCGAAAGTCCAGGGCCTCGGCTTTGAGCCGGGCGCCCTCGCACACCGTGCACGGGGTGTAGGCACGGTACTTGGAGAGCAGCACGCGGATGTGCATCTTGTAGGCCTTGCTTTCCAGCCAGTCGAAGAAGCGGCGCACCCCGTACCAGCGACCGGGCCAGGAGACGTCCCAACTCACCCAGTCGGCATCGCCCTCCAGCACCCAATGCCGTTGCTCCGGGCCGAGCTCGCGCCAGGGTACGTCCAGCGGTACGCCGCGCTTTCTGGCGTGCCTGGCCAGATCGTCCTGGCATTCCCGGTAGCTCTCGCTCTGCCAGGGCTTGATGGCACCGTCGCGCAGCGACCTGGATTCATCGGGGATGACCAGGCCGTAGTCGACGCCGATCACCCGGCCGAAGCCGCGGCAGCTCTCGCAGGCGCCGATGGGGGAGTTGAAGGAAAACGTCGCGGGCGTGGGCTCGGCGTAGTGGAGGTCGCAGTCGGGGCAGTGCAGGTCGGTGGAGAAGCGCCAGATGGCACCCAGAACATACACATCTACCTGCCCGCGGCCGCGGGTCAGCGCCGCCTCGATGGCCTCGATCACCCGTCCGCGCTCGGCGCTGCCGATGCGCAAGCGATCCTGCACCACGTGCAGCGTCGCTCCCGCCCGCGCCTGGATGCGGGTATAGCCCTGGGCCGCCAGGAACTGCTCGATCTCCGCGGCGCTGAAGTTGTCCGGCACTGTCACCGGGAAGGTCAGCGCCAGGGGCGGGTCGCCCGCATCGGCGGCGCGCGCCTGCAGCTCGGCATAGATGCTGTCCGGGGTATCGCGGCGCACCTCGCGGCCGCAACCGCGGCAGTGCAGGTGGGCCATGCGCGCGAACAACAGCTTCAGGTGGTCATTGAGCTCGGTCATGGTGCCCACCGTGGAGCGGGAGGTGCGTACCGGGTTGGTCTGGTCGATGGCGATGGCCGGAGGGATGCCGAGGATGGCGTCTACCTGGGGCTTATCCATGCGGTCCAGGAACTGCCGGGCGTAGGGGCTGAAGGTTTCCACGTAGCGGCGCTGGCCCTCGGCGTAGAGGGTGTCGAACACCAGCGAGGACTTGCCCGAGCCGGACACTCCGGTGACCACGGTGAGCTGGCCGGTGGGGATGTCCAGATCCAGGTTCTTCAGGTTGTTCTGGCGGGCGCCGCGGATGCGGATGGCGTCCGTGCGGGAAGTGTCGGGCTGGTCGCGCATGGCGGGGATGGGCTCCTGGCTGCACACCGAGTGTTAAGACCACGGAAAGCAGGGATCGTAGCAGAATCCGCAAGCCGCCCCGCCCTGGCGATCGACATACTGTAGCGGCGCGGACGGCATATGCTTTGGGAGAACACGCAACGGAGCGACGCTCAGCACCATGACTCCCATCTCCCTGCATGCTGCCGACGGCAGCTCCTGCACCGCCTACAATCACGGCGCCCAGCTCACCTCCTGGATCACCCCGGACGGGATCGAACGCCTCTACTTGAGCCCACGTGCCGAATTCGGGCCGGGCAAGGCCATCCGCGGCGGGGTGCCGGTGATCTTTCCTCAATTCGCCGGCCTGGGCCCGCTGCCCAGGCACGGCTTCGCCCGCACCCATGCCTGGCGGCGGGAACGCGCCGAGGTCAACAGCGACGGGCGCATCCACCTGCGCTACGCCCTGCACGATGACGAGCACACCCGCGCCCTGTGGCCCTACGCCTTCGAGTGCCTACTCGACATCGCCGGCAGCGGCTACGAGCTGGAGCTGACGCTGAGCGTGCACAATTCCGGCGGCACCTCCTTCGCCTTCACTGTCGCCCTGCACAGCTACTTCCGCGTGACGGACATTGCCCGCGCCGGCATCACCGGTCTGGCCGGGTTGACCTACCGCGATAGCGCCGCCGCTGGGGCGATGGGGCAGGAGAGTGCCGAACGCCTGACCTTCGCCGGCGAGGTGGATCGCCTCTACCTGGAGGTGCGAAAGCCGCTGCGTCTGGAGACCGGGCGCGATGTGCTGGAGATCGAGCAGGGCGGGTTCCGCGATGTGGTGGTGTGGAATCCCGGTCCCGCCAAGGGTGTATTGCTCACCGATCTGGAGCCGGCTGGCTGGCACCGCTTCGTCTGCATCGAAGCCGCCCAGGTGGAGCAGCCGGTGATCCTGGCGCCGGGCGCGCGCTGGCATGGCTGGCAGCGGGTGCGGGTGCCGCGCTAGGGGGCGGGCGGCAGCGGCGCTGCCTATGCTTGGGAGCGGGCCCACGCGAGGAGTCGCTGCCGATGGACTGGAAGACCGCCTGCCGCTCGTTCTACTACCAGGGCGCCCCGGAGCCGGAGGATCTGGGGCTGCCCTGGGAGGAAACCGCGCTGCTCGTCATCGATGTGCAGAACAAGTACCTGGACCGGCCGCCGCGGGACAGCCTGGACGCCGCCGGTTGTGACGAGCTGCACCGCAAGGAGCTGGAGATCCTCAACATGATCTATGGCCACGTCGTATCGAGCGCCGAGCTGCGGCAGATCATGGGGGTGTGAGAGCGGGCGGTGGCCGAACCGCGCCGGGTCGGCGCCGACAAGCCTATTGCGGCAGGCGGTGCGCAAACCGCCGAAGGATGATAAAACATGCCGGTTTCTGATTCTCGTTGACGGAGGCCGCATGAGCATGCTGTGGGCGCAGTTCCTGACCGTGGTGGTGGTGCACTTCCTGGCAGTGGCCAGTCCCGGGCCGGATTTCGCCGTGGTGCTGCGCCAGTCGCTCACCCTGGGGCGGCGGCGGGCGGTGCAGACCAGCCTCGGCGTCGGCGCCGGCATCCTGGTGCACGTGGCTTACTCGCTGCTCGGCCTGGGGCTGATCATCCAACAGTCGCTGGTGGCTTTCACCGTGCTCAAGGTAGTGGGCGCGGTGTATCTGCTCTACGTCGGCATCCACTGCCTGCGCGCCCGCCCCGGCGCGCTGTCCCTGGCGGAGGGCGGCGGGGTGCGGCGCCAGAGCGGCTGGCAGGCCTTCCGCCTGGGTTTTCTCACCAACGTGCTCAATCCCAAGGTCACCCTGTTCTTCGTCGCCCTGTTCTCGGTGGTGATCCGCCCCGACACGCCGCTAGGCTGGCAACTCGCTTACGGCCTGTGGATGAGTGTTGCCACCGCCGCCTGGTTCGTAGCGCTGTCTCTGGTGTTCTCCCGCACCGAGGTGCGCCGCGCCTTCGGCTGCTTCGGCCACTGGGTGGAGCGGGTGATGGGCGTGGCCCTGGTCGGGCTGGCGGCGCGGCTGGCGCTGAGTTCCAGTCAGTAGGCTGCGGTCGTCGATTTTCCTGTCCGAAGTGAAAGAAAACCACTCTCCTTTCTGAGAAAGAGGGGAGAGTGATTTCGGATCATCATTTTAAAATCTTCACTTTCTTTGAACGTCTTGAAATACAGATCTCTTTGTAGAAGCTGCCAAGACTCCGGAGTTCGACAGTTAATCTCGTAAGTATCTGATTTTACGAGCTGCAATTTTCAAACGTGCCCCTACAACAGCGTCAGCTGCTGCGGCGCGACCGGTTTTTTCACCCGAAGGGCACTGAGGACCTCGCTCTGATGTGCGTTGATGGAAGACACCCCCGTCACCGGCTCGCCGCCGCCGAGGCGGACGCGGTGATGCTGGATGCGGCGCAACTGCTCGAGCGCCCGCTCGGGGCTGAGCCCGGTGTGCGCGGCGCGCAGCCGCGCGCGCATGACCCGGTGCAGGACGAGCGCCATGAAACAGATCGAGGCGTGCGCGCGGATGCGCTCGGGCAGCCGGTGATAGACCGGACCGATCTCGATCTCGGATTTCAGGACCTTGAAGCCGCGCTCGATGTCGGCGAGCGCCTTGTAGCGCGCCACGACCTCGGCGGGCGCGAGATCCTTGGCGTTGGTGACGAGCAGGAGCTTGCCGTCGATGAGCTCGGCGAGCCCGCGGGCGGTCTTGTCGATCTCGTAGCTGAAGAGCTCGGCCTTCAGATCGACGCGGATGATCTTCGACAGATGCGCCTCGCACACGGCGTGGTAGAAGCGCGCCTTGGCCCCGCTGTCCGAGAGCTTGCGGCCGCGGTGCTTGACCCCGCCGTCCTGCTCGACGAGCTTGCCCGCCCATTGCTCGCCTTGGCTGACGAGCGCCTCGATCTGCGCGTTGCGCCGCGCCGTCTGCTGCGCGGCCGCTACTGGATCGTGGGCGACGATGAGCCGCAGCCCCTGCCAGGCGAGCTCTCCGATCACCTCCTCGGTGCCCTGCGCGCAGTGCGTGCGCTGGAAGGGGCCGAGGAGCGCTGCGAACTCGTGATAGCGCCGGCCCGGCACCGCGAGGATGAACTCGAGCGGCTCACCGCTCGCGAGCCGCACCGCCTCGAGCGCCTCGAGGTTGTCCAGGCTCAACAGTCCCCGGTCGGCCACGAGGATGAGCCGGCGCACTTGCGGGAAGCGCTCGAGGACCGCCGTGAGCGTGGGCAGGAGCGTCGCCGTCTCGGCCGCATTGCCCGCGAACACTTCGTGGTAGATCGGCAGCCCATCGCCCGTTTGCACCACGCCGAGCATGAACTGGCGGGCAATCAGCCCCTCCTTGGCCATGCCGAACGCGCGCACGTCGCCCTCGACCGTCGTGAGCCCTTCGGTGCGGATCGTGGTGAGGTCGTAGAAGACGACCGACAGATCCTGATCGACGAGCGGGCGCAGCAGCCCGGTCATCACCGCATCCACTGCGGCCTGGTGGTCCATCAGCGCGTCCATGCTGCGCAACAGCCGCTGATGCGTAATCGTCTTGACGTCGAGCTCGGGCAGCGCCACCGTCTCGAGCCAGCGCAGCACACCGAGCTTGGAATCCGGATCGCACAGGCGGTTGAGCACCATCACACGGATGAGCGCCTCGACGTCGGTCGTGTGGCGCGTGCGGCGAAAGACCCGGCGCAGCGCCCCGAAGCCCAGCTCCTTCCACAGCTCGGTGAGCGCCCACACGTCGCCCAGCGCGCGGGCCGACTCGAACGCGACCGACGGCGTCGCGGGGCGCTCGCCCCGCGGCTCGCGGCCGGAGACCTTGAGCAGCCCGTTGATCACCGAGTCGAGCTCGCCGCCGATCTGGTCGAGCCGGCCCAGCGTCGCCACGGTGCGCTTCTTCACCCGACCGGCATCGTCCCGGTAGGACTCGACGAGCTGGACGTAGCGGCGGCCGCCGGAGGTGGTGATTTTGACGAACATGCCGCCACTTTATCAGCGGTACATACCCCGTCAAGTCAGGCCGATGCTGTTACAAACGTGCCACCACACGAGTTTCGGAAAAATCGGGCTAAAACCCGCATGAATGCTGGGGCGGGTTTCCCGAAAATGGCGTTTTTTTGGTCTGAACTGTCGAACTCAGGAAGACTGGCCAGAGTTAGAGGTCGCCAGGAAACAGCCTTGGTAAGGATTTGTATTCTGTGCGGATGTACCGAAATCAGTGGGAGCACCCTGTGGCTTTCCCGACTTGATTACTAACCAAATCGATGGATATCGGTTTGGAACCCATAATGGGACATCCTGGAATCCGTTCTTGTCTGCTCTGTAAGTTGTAGAGTTGATTAGAGTTCCAGGTTTTCCTCCATTGTCGAGGTGAGCAGAGATGATATAGGTTTTGTTATAGATAAGATAAAGATTGACTCTTGTGGTGTTTGTCACCGTACTTCCCATGAATATTTCTTGTGCAAACCATGTAGAGCCAGTCGCAGCATATCCATCGTTTCTTTGCGGTTGTTGTTGATCAATATAGCTGCCATACCAAACGGTGACCTTTCCGAGATTGCCTTCTGAATAATTACCGTAAGTCTCTCCAGCGAAGAATAAGGAGGGCCTAGGATTTGCATTAAGAGGTTTACCATCTTCAATCTTGTGGATTATGTCATCAATGTAATAAATTCATTTTCCACCTTCATGTCCGAAATAATCGAGCCTCAGCTTATGGTTGGTTCCTTGTGATATTGTCTTGAGGATTGGCTCGTCATAGCAGAGTCTCGGGGCATATTTTTTTATGGATATATTTTGACTGCCACCCTTTTTTTCATATGCTATTGCTCGATAGTTAGTCTCGCCATTATAAAGAGTCAAACCAAAGAAGCAACCTGCTGTTGTTGAATTTGGGCCACAATAGGCAGAAACATCTGTCTCAATGCTCAAGTACTGGCTCTTGTCCAACATTGTGCTTGAGATAAGTGCATACCCCTCCCAAGACGAATCATTATTCCACTTGTCCTCCCCATGAAAATAGAGGCGGTTTGCCGATGTGTTTGCATCGTAACATGCATTCGGCCCGGGAATCGTGCAGTCTATTGCATCTTCTGGCCTATCTGTTGAACTGAACGTTCCAAAGTTGAAACCAGCAAGTATAGAACAGCTGAATGGAACGTATGGTGGCTCTTGTAAGCATCCGGGATACTGATCAGTGTTCTGGTAGCTTATTAACGTACATGTTCCATCGACTTTCATGTCCTCCCAAAGCCAGTTTTGCACTAAAGAAGTAGCTTCTGCTGTACTATGCAACCCGATCGTACAGAATATAACCTTGAGCAGGACTTTTGAGGTCATTTTTTTGCTCCTTTAAATTCGATTAGTTTGAGCGTTTATTGCTTCCGCAAAACCTACGCTGATTTCCATTTATGAATCACGCAAAAAATAATCTCAAGAAAGATACTGTTAATTATAGCACAGTCTAACTGTTTATATAGATGAATTGTTCTGTTGGTGATTTGCGATGAGAGTTGCGTTTGGTTTGCACATTTTGCGTGCCCGAGCGGGTACGCTATTGGCTTATCTGATTCTATATTATGAGTGTGCGTGAGAGTATTCTCCATAGACAATATCCGGAGAATACTCTCGCTGTGTAGACTTATTTGACTGCAAAGAAGAGATTAGTCATGCATTTCACCCTTTCAAGGGTTGTTATTGCCAGATCCATGTGTCGTAAAGGTATCGAGTTGTTGTTCCACCTTGGCTGTTAATTTCGTCTACTTTCCAAAGAAGTCCCTTCCCCTTGCCGTGATAATTAACACGCCCGTAGTATCCGCCAGCTGCCCCCGTAGGTTTGCCCTGGGCATCGACTGGTCCTGAACCCAATACCCAACCTTTGAAGGTTTGTGCTCCATTAACATCAAACGTTTGTTGCCAAAATTTTTCCTCTTGTTTGATTGCGGGTACTGTACGAATTGTATCACCTGCCCAAGCTGGGTTGTAGACGGATTGTGGTGGAGACACTCGCTGTTCATGATAGAAATTTGCCACAAGCTTGTTATCTACCAGAATTTGACCCCAAGATTTCAAGACATAAGTGTGTTGCTGCACGTCGAACAAGGCATAGTGCTGACCACCGCTTCCACAATAACTCGTGACATCATATGTTCCGTCTGGAGCAACATATTCTTCTTTTTGCATTCTATATTGATAGAATTTTATTGCAGATCCATAATAATTGTAATTTCCAAGAAGGCGTACTAACCGCACTGGGCATTCATTGAAGTCTTGCACTTTATAGACTTCGTGATATGGATGTGGCCACTGTTCTTGCCAATCAGAATAAAGATCATAAGTATTATTCCCTTGAGGATCCCACGCCCAGTAGGAGGGAGTAAGGTTTGTCATGCCAGCAAGCTTATTGGTCATTAATGTATAGTCTGCCCAAGTATCCGCATTGGCAGACGTGAAAAACATAATCCCAACTATCCCAAACGACCATCTCAGCATATCCATTCTCCTTATTCATGCAAAAAAGACTTTCCACAAAAACACTATGACCCAAGCCCGATAGGCGGAGGGCCTTTCGAACCCAATCTGATCGCTAATTGGCTATACGTACGCAGAATTCTGGTGTTAGATGTTTGTGGAAATGTTGCTCTTTTGGTAAAACGGTAGTCAACGCTGCGTACATATGTGTGGGCTTGAGTTCACCAGACTCAATACTGGCTTGATCTAGATGTTGAACTCTGTCAATAAAATTTCGATCCCATTCATTTGAAACATCGAAATTATGCCCAAAACATCTATCAACAAATATATCAATTACATTTCCGAAAGGCACAAAAAGTTCGAAATGAAAATTCTTTATCAATAAAGGGAGAATGTCTTGTGCTCGGATACCCTCAAAACCATCCACAGAACAATCAAAATTATCATACTCTAGTTCAAGTCGTCGCTGAAGATGATTGTATTTGTACTTCTCTGGAAGCTCCTTCCATAATTTATTTACCACATCCAGAGCTTCTGGCCAGCGCATATGCCCATTCCGACCGATCATGTCGTGAGTTAAGAAATAACCCGAAGGCGAAAGACAGCGACGAATCGACCCGAAAATATTCTCAAGCTCTACAAAGTGATGGAGCGAGTGATTAGCGATTACTATATTATATTCGACGTTTGGCGTCCATTTATTGATGTCTACTTCTGTGAACAAAAGATGCTCGGAAACCCCCTTGCTTTGGGCGAGGGCTTTGCCGCGCTCAAGCATAAAAGGATTAAGGTCTGTGCACTCAAATACGAAATTAGTAATCTTGGCGTCGAGCAATTTTCTTGCAAGAGAGACTTCGAGTTCGCAATTTCCTGATCCGAGCGCGATTATACGATTTATCTTGCTCTCGCTGCTGCGGCAAACCTTAATAATATAATTTTGATAAAATTCTTCTTCGTTTCGAAAACCAAACTGCTCAAGCAAAGGCAGCACATAGTTGTGTGCCCAATAGCCATGAATGTCCGGAAGGTTTGCGACGTTCACTACATGCTTGTAGCTGTCGATTTCTCGCTTTATCTTGTTTGCATAGCTCTGATCTTCTGCCTCCGCAGATCTCAGCACTGGTTTCTTGCGAAGCAAGTTGAAAATCAGCCCGCTTAATTGAGTCGAGAACTTCATACAGCCTCCACAAAGTTAAACTTAGCAATCTGAATCAATAATTACAGCTCAAGGGCTATCAGATAGCGGGCAATACTATCCTATCCTTTCCGCAGGATAACGACGCCCCGGAGCTGGCAGTACAAGATTGCCGCAGCTTAGCACAGTCCGCCGCGTCTCAGCAGGCCTGATCCGCCTGAACCGCGACCGCCTGCCCCTCCCGCCGCGCCGCCTCCCAGGCCAGCAGCGCCTGCTTGCGCGGCGTGCCCCAGCGGTAGCCGCCGGGCAGGCCGATGGCCTGGATCACCCGGTGGCAGGGAATGAGATAGGCCACCGGATTGGCCGCCACCGCCTGGCCGACGGCGCGCGCCGCACCGGGGCGGCCGAGAGCCCGGGCCAGTTCCTGGTAGCTGGTGACCTGGCCCGGGGGGATGGCCAGCAGGGCCTTCCAGACCTGGATCTGGAAGTTGCTGCCGCGCACCTGCACGGTGAGCGGCGCCTGCGGCGGACCGGCGAACAGCCGATCCGCCACCGCCGCGGTGGCGCTGGCATCGGCCAGCAGGCGCGCCTGCGGCCATTGCCGCGCGAGCTCGGCCAGGGCCGCCTCCGGCTCGTCCCCGCCGAGGAACTCGAGGGCGCATACGCCGCGCTCGCTGAGCGCCAGGAAGATCGGCCCGAACGGGCTGTCGTGCACGCCGTAGCGCAGAGTGAGGCCGGCACCGCCCTGCTTGTATTCGCCGGGGGTGACCGCCTCCAGGGCGACGAAGTGGTCGTGCAGCCGCGACGGCCCCGACAGTCCCACCGCCAGGCTGGTCTCCAGCACGCTGTGGGACTCCGCCAGCAGGCGCTTGGCGTGCTCCACGGTAAGGAACTGCAGGAAGCGCTTGGGGCTGACCCCAGCCCAGCGCTGGAACAGGCGTTGCAGATGATAGGGGCTCAGATGGAGCTGCTGCGCCAGCCAGCCCAGGTCGGGCTGCTCCTGCACGCGCCCCTGCAGCAGGCGGATGGCGGCCTCGATGCGGGTGTAATCGTCGCTCATGGCAGCGTTCCCTCGTGGGACTGTAATCGGTTTTAGGGTAGTCTTGTGGCGCCAGTGCAACCACCCGATTCTTGCGCGGCGGGGAGGGGGCCCGGCGCGCGCGCGCCCGAGTGGGGAACTTAATCATTCTGCAAGGGGTTGAGGAGGAACATCCTATGAACAAGAAACCGACCGGCTACTGGTGGCTGGGAGCCGGACTGCTGCTGTCGTCGCTGGCGGCGTGGGGGCAGGAAGCGGCGCCGCCGGCGGCCGGCAGCGGCGCCCCGCAGAGCGCGACCCCGGCGCCCGCTGCCGAAGCCCCGGCGCCGCCGGTGGATCTGCAGAAAGCCTTCGAGGAGCTGCGCGCCCAGCGCGACGAGTTGCAGGCCCAGTTCGAGGCGATTCAGGCCAAGGCCAAGGAGATCGAGCAGTTGCAGGCGGAGAACGTCGCGCTGAAGAAGTCGCTGGAGGAGTTCAAGGCCGCTGGCGAGGAGCGCCAGACCCTGGCCGGCGAGCGCGACACCCTCAAGGAGCAGTTGACGGCCCTGACCCGGGAACGGGATGAGTTGCTCGAAGGTCGCAAGCAACTAGAAGCGGCGCTGGAGGAGCAACGCGCGCAGCAGGCTGCGCTGACCGGCGAGAAGGAAGCCTTGCAGAGTGAACTCCAGCGCCAGGGCGAAGCGCTCGAGCGCCTGCAGGGCCGGCTGCAGGAGCTGGAAGCAGCGCTCGCTCAGGCCCGCATCGAGCGCGAGGCGCTGGCGGCACGCCTGGCCAGCGCCGAGCAGGCGCTGGAGCAGGCCAAAATGCAGCGCTACACGGTGCAGCCCGGTGATACCCTGAGCTCCATCGCCCGGCGCTTTTACCGCGAGTCCGGGCGCTGGCAGGACATCTACGAAGCCAACCGCGAGCGCATGAAGAGTCCCACCGATCTGGAGGTGGGCATGGAACTAGTGATTCCGCGCTGAGCCCCCGCCACCGGGCAGGCCGCCGGGCGGGCGGGGCGGCGAGGCGCAGACGAAGTCGAACGCGGGCGGGCGCGCTCCCGCCCCGGAAACGAGTCATGAAGAGACTGCTACGCATCCTGTTCTGCCTGGTCCTGACACTGGTCCCGGCCCTGGGCGCTCTGGCCCAGGCCCCCACCCCGCTGAACCTGATCAAGGAGGGGCTGCAACCGGGCACGACGACCGAGCAGCCCCCGGTCCTGCCCGAGCCGGCCGCCCTGGAGCCGAGCTGGTGGCGCTACTTCGAGGCCGACGGCGCGACCCTAGAGAGCCGTGTCCAGGCTGCGCTCAAGCGTCTCGATGCCCTCGCCGCCGAACTGCCGGCCGATGTCGCCGGCGCCGCCGCGCCCTTCCTGCAGCTGTTGCGCGCCAACCTGCAGGCCCTGCCCCAGGCCCGCAGCCAGACGAGCGCCGAGCCTCCCGCCCCCACCGCCTACGCCCCGGGCTACCGCATCGACCAGGTGCTAGACCTCGATCGCCGCCGCCGTGAGCTGGAGCGCAAGCTCGAGACCGAGCGCAACGAGGTGCAGGAGAGCGACCGCAGCCTCAAGAGCAGCGCCAAGCGCATCGATACCTTGTTCGCGGCCTATCTGGCCAGCGCCCCCAGCGATCCGCAGCGGGTGGTCAAGGGCCTGGAGATCATGGCCGAACGCACCGCGCTGGCGCTCGCCGAGGAGCGGCTGCGGTTGCGCCGCGCCGAGCTCCAGGCCGACGAGGTGCGCGCCGCCCGGCTCGCCCAGGAGGTCGAGGTGGCGAGCGAGCGCTTGCAGGCTCGACCCGACGATCCACCCACGCTGAACGTCGCCCTGGAAGAAGCCAAGCGCTTCCTGGAGCAGGCGCAGAACCGCCATGTGCGGGTGCAGGCCCGGGCTCAGGAGGTGCTGGGCGACGATCCCCAGGCCCGCGCCATCGGCCGCCTGCGCCAGCAGCAGGTGCTGCGGGCGGCGGTCGATGAGGCCGACGCCGAGATACAGCTCATCGCCCTAGAGGCGCGCACGGCGCTGACCGCGCTGTTGCTCGATCAGGCCGAGACGATCATGCCGGGTCTGCGCGCCCGCTTGGCCGACCGCAGTGCCCGCCTCGGCGAGCTCAAGACCAAGCTCGCCGGCTGGATCGCCGACAGCGAGCGTGAGCGCGGCCGCACCGATGTTGCCGCCACGCCCGGCGTCGAGCCCGGCGCCGAACAGATGCCGGCCGCCATCCGCCAGATCAACCAGGAGCGCTTCCAGCTCGCCCAGGAGACCCTGGTCGAGGGGCGACGGCTACAGCTCGAGCTGGATCAGGCGGAGCTGCTGCTGCGGCTAGTGGACGAGCAACTGCTCGCCAAGGAAGGACGGCTGCGCGACTGGCTGGCGCGCGCCGAACAGATCCTGGAGAAGGTGTGGACGCTGCTGCGCGAGTTGCTCACCGCGAGCCTGTTCAAGATCGGCGAAACCCCGGTCACGGCGCTGGGACTGTTGCGCATCGCGCTCATCCTGACCATCGCCTGGTGGATCTCCTACTGGCTGCGCAAGGGCCTGATCCAGCTCGGCGAGCGCGGCGAGGGGGTGAACCTGCCGGCCTTCTACACCATCGCCCGGCTCTCGCACTACCTGATCATCATCCTCGGCTTCATCGTTGGACTGTCCTCGATCGGGGTGGACTTTACCAACTTCGCCCTGGTCGCCGGTGCGGTGGCCATCGGCATCGGTTTCGGCCTGCAGTCGATCGTCAACAACTTCGTCTCGGGGCTGATCCTGCTGTTCGAGCGCAGCCTCAAGGTGGGCGACTTCGTCGAGCTCGCCTCCGGCATCCAGGGCGAGGTGCGCGAGATCAACGTGCGTTCGACGCTGATCAACACCAACGACAACGTCGACATCGTGGTGCCCAACTCCGAGTTCATGAACACCAAGGTCACCAACTGGACGCTGCTCGAGGCCTACCGGCGCATCCACCTGCCGTTTCGAGTGGCCTACGGCACCGACAAGGAGCGGGTGCGCCAGGCGGTGCTGGAGGCGGCCGAGGCACTGCCCCACACCCTGCGCGGCATCCCCGGGCGCAACCCGGCGGTGTGGCTGGTCGGCTTTGGCGAGAACGGCTACGACTTCGAGCTGGTGGTGTGGATCACGCCGCGCGCGGTCAAGCGCCCGAGCAACGTGCACGCCGCCTACATGTGGGAGATCGATACCGCGCTGCGCAAGCACAACATTCCGGTGCCGCTGCCGCAGCGCGATCTGCACCTGAAAAGCGGGTTCGGCGAACTCGTCGAGGCGCCCGCCGCCGCGCCGCTGCGCGCTGTCGCCAGACGTAGTGGCTCAGCGCGCCAGAGCGATCAGCAGGAGCACGAACAGGACCACCAGTCCCAGGGGTAGCAGCACGGCCGGCCAGTCCTTGGGGGCATTGCGGCTCTGCTCCAGGGCGGCCTTGAGGCCCGGGCGGAACAGCCACACCACCAGCAGGGCGAGCAGGCCCAGGGCGATGACTTCCCAGGTGGACAGCGGTTGCATGGGCGGTTTCTCCGAAGTTGCGCATCGGCATACCCTATGATGGCCGATAGGCCGGGACAAATCCGCTTGAAAGGCCGTGGCCGCGGGCTGGAAGTCACGGTCCCGATGCAGCAGCGGCACCCGCTGCTCGATGCCTCAGGTGCCGATCAGCATGCCGGTGGTCTTGCGTATCGTGACACCCTTGCTGCGCAGCAGCCGGTAGCCGATAGCGCTTTGCAGTGCGATCGCCTCGCCGGCGAGATCATGGCAGGGCAGGATAGCGAGCAGATCGCGGGCGGTCTGGAAATCGGTGTCGCGGCGGAAGCCTGGCAGCACCTCTGCCAGGATGAGATCGCCTGTCATCAGTAGTTGCTGCCCAAGCAGGCAGTCCAGACGATCGGTCTCTGGGCAGGCGATGCCGTTGAAGAAGTCGATCCAGACCGACGAGTCCACCAGGATCATGCGGTGTCCCCCTCGTTACGCCGTTGTGCTTGCAGGTCGCCCTCCCACGCCTTGGCTGATGCCGAGCCGCTCTGTGGGCGTGACCGCATGCCCCGTGCCGCAGTAGCATAATTTGTTCTGCCTCCATCGCCGGTCTGTCCCTATGCGCTATTCGTCTCATTCCGCCGCGCCGTCCATCTCGTCCAGGTTACCGTGCGGGGTGCGTGCCGCATCCGGCGCCGGTTGAAGGCGGGGGCTCGTCGATGCGTCGTCTGGACAGGCTGGAGAAACTCGACCACGATCCGCTGCCAGCCCGCGGCGGGCGCGACTGGACGCGGCTGCGCAGTCTGCTGCCCTATCTCTGGGAATACCGCGGCCGGGTGCTGCTGGCCCTGGCCTGCCTGATCGTCGCCAAGCTGGGCAATGTCGGCGTGCCGCTGGCGCTGAAGGAGATCGTCGACCGCCTCGATGCCGGCCGTCAGGGACTGCTGCTGCTGCCCGTCGCCTGGCTCGCCGCCTACGGCGCCCTGCGCCTGTCCAGCGTGCTGTTCAGCGAGCTGCGCGACGGCATCTTCGCCCGGGTGCGCTACCACGCCATGCGGCGGCTGACCGTAGCTACCCTGGCGCATCTGCACGCCCTGTCACTGCGCTTCCATCTGGAGCGGCGCACCGGCGCCATCGGCCGCGACCTGGAGCGCGGCGCCGCCAGCCTGTCGACCCTGCTCAACTACCTGGTGTTCAACATCCTGCCGGTGCTGGTGGAGTTCGCCCTGGTGGCGGTGCTGCTGCTGTCGCGCTTTCCGCCGTACTTCGCGGCCATCGTCTTCGGTTCGGTGGCCCTCTATGCCGGCTTCACGGTCAAGATCATGGACTGGCGCGTGCAATACCGGCAGGCCATGAATCGTCTGGAGTCGGAGGCCAACGCCCAGGCCCTGGACAGCCTGATCAACTACGAGACGGTCAAGTACTTCGGCAACGAGCGCCTGGAGGCGCGGCGCTGCGACACCACCTTGGGGCAGTGGGAGGACAGCGCCGTGCTCAGCCAGAATTCCATGGGCATCCTCAACTTCGGCCAGGGCGCCATCATCGCCCTGGGGGCGACGGCGGTGATGGTGGCGGCGGCGCAGCAGGTGTTGGCCGGCCGCATGAGCCTGGGCGACCTGGTCATGGTCAACGCCCTGCTGCTGCAGCTGTTCATCCCTTTGGGGGCGCTGGGCATCATGTACCGCCAGATCCGCTACGCGCTGACCGACATGGCCGAACTGGCGCGGCTGCTGGCGCGGCAGCCGGAGATCCGCGACGCTCCCGGGGCGCTGCCCCTGGCCGTAGGGTCGGGGGAGGTGCGCTTCGAGGACGTGCACTTCGCCTACCAGCCCGACCGGCCCATCCTGCGCGGGGTGAGCTTTACCATCCCGGCCGGGCGCAAGGTGGCCGTGGTCGGGGTGAGCGGCGCCGGCAAGTCCACCCTGGCGCGGCTGCTGTTGCGTTTCTACGACGTCGATGGTGGGCGCATCCTCATCGACGGCCAGGATCTGCGCGCCGTGACCCAGGACAGCCTGCGCGCCGCCATCGGCATCGTTCCCCAGGATACGGTGCTGTTCAACGAGAGCCTGGAGTACAACCTGCGCTACGCCCGCCCCGACGCCTCCCAGGAGGAGATCGAGGCGGCCGCGCGCCTGGCCCAGCTCCACGACTTCATCGCCAGCCTGCCGCAGGGCTACGCCACCATCGTCGGCGAGCGCGGCCTCAAGCTCTCCGGTGGCGAGAAGCAGCGCGTGGCCATTGCCCGCGCCATCCTCAAACGCCCGCGCATCCTGGTCTTCGACGAGGCCACCTCGGCCCTGGACAGCAAGGCCGAGCGCGCCATTCTGGAGGCGCTGCGCGAGGCGGCGGCGCACCACACCACCCTGGCCATCGCTCATCGCCTGTCGACCATCGTCGACGCCGATGAGATCGTGGTGCTGGACCAGGGGCGGGTGGTGGAGCAGGGCAGCCACGACGAGTTGCTGGCCCTGGGCGGGCATTACGCCCGGCTGTGGGCGCTGCAGCAGCGGCAGCAGGTGGAGGAGGCCGGAGCGGCGCTGGCGGCGCTGTGATCCCCTCACCCCGGCGCCGCCTCCGCCGCCGGCGTGCGCCAGCCGCCGAACAGCGCCCGCCACCAGGGCCGGCGCACCGGCGG
>DATLYF010000034.1:0-52480 GCA_035575095.1 Candidatus Competibacteraceae bacterium | reverse complement strand
GTTCATGTCCCACCCGCCGCTGGAGGAACGCATCGCAGCGCTACAGCGCTCTTGAGTCACGCCGCGAACTGCTCGAAGTCGAAATCCATCTCGCGGCTGGCGGCGTGCACCATGTCGCCCTGCACCAGGGTTACGCCATACTGCCAGATGCTAGCCATCTGCGGCGCGCTGGAGATGTCGGCGGCCACCACCTGCACTCGCATCTCCTGGGCTAGGGCGGTGAGCTGGGCCATGGCGACGCGCGGCTCCTCTTCCCTGGATTTGGCCAGCCGCTCGATCAGGCTGCCGTCCAATTCGATATAGTCGGGCTTGAGGTGGCGCAAGATGCGCTCCGAATTGGCCTTGCCGCCGAAGTGGGAGATAGCGAAGCCGCAGCCCAGGCGCTGTAACTGCACGCGCAGGGTGCGCACCTCCTTGAAGTACTGCTCGACGTCGTCCTCGTCGATCTCCATCACCAGCACCTGGCCGGACAGGCCGGTATCCTTGAGCCGCAGCTCCAGCCAAGGGACGAAGTCGGCGGCGGTGATGGTGTTGTCAGTGAGCCGTAAGAACAGCGCCGGCATGCGCCGTTCCTGCTGGTAGCGCAGGGTGAGCTGCTCCAGCATCTTGACGATCGCCCACTTCTCCAGCGGGTACATCAGGCCGCGGCGACTGGCCAGCGGCAGCAGCTCACGCAGGGACAGGGGCCGGCGCTGCTCATCGAGCAACTGCAGATAGGTCTGGTAGCGCTCCTGGCCGGCGTCCTGGAAACTGGCGATGGGCTGATACCACAGCTCCAGCCGCTCCTGGGCGATGGCGTCGCGGATCTGGGCCAGCAGGGTCTTCTCCTGGGCGCTCTCGCCCGTGTCCGCGGCCGGCGGGGTGTAAACCTGCACCTGGTTGGGGCCGGCCTGGCGTGCCGCTTCGCAGGCGCGATCGGCCAGGGCGACGATCTGGAAGGCCGATTCGTACTCGCCCTTGATCGGGCAGATGCCGATGGCGCAACGAGTGCTGGCCAGCTTGTGCCCGCTATGGGTGACGTGGTCGCGGATGAGATCGCGCATCTGCTCGGCCAGAGCCGTGACCTGTGCCCGCTCGGTGAGCGGGGTATAGACGGTGAACACGGCGTCGGAGAAGCGTGCCAGCACCGACTGCCCGTCCATCATCTCCTTGAGCCGCCCGGCCAGGTCGATGACCAGCTGATCCACCGCTTCCAGGCCGAGTTTCTCGCTGTTCGCCCGGTAGTCGGTGAGCAGGATATAGAACACGGCGCCGGCGGGCCGGCCGCTGGCCGTCTGGGAGCGGACCTGGTTGAGATATTCGATGAAGTACCTACGATTGTAGAGCCCCGTGGCGATGTCATGGCGCATGGCCTCCAGCGCCGTCGGGCTGGCCTCCTGCGCGGCTGCAGCGCGGATCATGATCTGCAGACAGGGCTCGTCGTTGATGCGCGTCGGCAGGCAGTTCATGACGATGGGGAAGGTGGTGTGGCCATCGCTGTGCAGGCCGGTGAGCGCGATGGGCTCCAGCAGAGCGCCGGCTTTGGTGCTGCGGCGTAGGTAGTTCTTGAGCTTGTCGCGATCGTCGCGGGTCACCATGTTCATCAGGGTGACCCCTTCCAGCTCGGCCTCGGCGCCATAGCCGAATAATTGGAGATAGGCCGGATTGGCGTAGATGTGGGCGCCCTCGTGGATGTAGGCGATGGCGTCGCGGGAGCTATCGAGCAGCGCCTGGCTGCGCTCCTCCAGTTCCTTGAGCCGCGCCGCGCTGTGCTGCGCGAGCTGGCGCATATAGTGGTGGCGCAGCTCCTTGCTGGTCACCAGGATGATATGTTCGGGGCTATCCAGGGGAATGATATTGTCGGCGCCCTGGCGCAGCAGTTCGACCGGCTTGACGCTGCACTCCCCATCGACGATCGCCAGTACCGGCGCCTCGCAGGTACAGCGCTTGAGGATGGCGGTTACATTACGCAGACTAGGCAGCCCCGCGCCGATGCGCACCATGACCAGATCGGCAGGACGGGTCTGCAACAGCTCTTCCAGCACCCCCTCCTGGTCGGTGTGCTGGACCTGCACCACATAGCCGGCGCCACGCAGGACCTGCACTAGGTTCTCGATGTCGGAGAGCGCGCGATCGACGACCAATAGATTGATGACGGCTTGAGCGGACACGCTTGTTGTTATCCCTGTAATAGTTTCAGTTCTGACGGCAACGACTTTATTTTTAAACTTAGGCCATCGCTCCTACCATGATCCAGCTCAACGAGGCGCCGCAGAATTTTAGCCGGCAATCCCCTGACGTAAAACCGACAAGCCGGTTAAAATAGCCGGCTTTCCTGAAAACCCCCGTTGCAACCTCATCAGAGGCGGAATTCCCATGGCCACCTATAGTACCAACGAGTTCAAGTCTGGCCTGAAGATCATGCTGGACGGCGACCCCTATGCCATCGTCGAGAACGAGTTCGTCAAGCCCGGCAAGGGGCAGGCCTTCAACCGCGTCAAGATCAAGAATCTCAAGACCGGCCGCACCATCGAGCGTACCTTCAAATCCGGCGACACCGTCGAGGGGGCCGACGTGATGGACGTGGAGATGCAGTACCTCTACAACGACGGCGAGTTCTGGTACTTCATGGACCAGACCAGTTTCGAGCAGATCTCGGCCGACAAGAACGCCGTGGGCGATAATGCCAAGTGGCTGAAGGAGCAGGACATCTGCACCCTGACCCTGTGGAACGGCGTGCCGCTGACCGTCACACCGCCAAATTTCGTGGTCATGACCATCGTCGAGACCGACCCTGGCGTGCGTGGCGATACTTCCGGCGGTGGCGGCAAGCCGGCCATCCTGGAGACCGGTGCGGTGGTGCGCGTGCCGCTGTTCGTGCAGACCGGCGAGGTGATTAAGGTCGACACCCGTACCGGCGAATACGTGTCCCGCGTCAAGGAATAAGGCGCCATCTTTGGGATTGCCATGAGCAGTGCCCATGACGCAGCGGTCGATTGGCGGCCGAGCGCTAGCCTCGACATGCTTCGGTTGCGCGCCGAACTGGCAGCCAAGGTGCGCGCCTTCTTCGCCGCCCGCGGGGTGCTGGAGGTGGACACGCCGGTGCTGTCGGTAGCCGGCGTCACTGACCCTCACCTGCACAGCTTCAGCACGCGTTACCACGGCCCCGGTGGACGCTACGGGACCACGCTGTACCTGCACACCTCGCCGGAATTTCCCATGAAGCGGCTGTTGGCAGCAGGCAGCGGCAGCATCTACCAACTGTGCAAGGTCTTCCGCGACGGCGAGGCCGGCAGACGCCACAACCCCGAGTTCACCCTGCTGGAGTGGTACCGGGTGGGCTTCGACCATCAGCGGCTAGCGCTCGAAGTGGCGGAGCTGGTGCACGAGCTGCTGGCCGGCCGGGTCGAGCTCGGCGCGCCGCAACGGCTGAGCTACCGCGATGCCTTTCTGCGCCACATCGGCCTCGACCCGCACCGCAGCGCAGTGGCGGAACTGGCGGCGCGTGCCGAGGCGCTGGGCGTTCCCGTCCCGCCTGGCATGCCGGACGCCGACCCCGATCCCTGGCTGGACCTGCTGCTCACCCAGTGCATTGAACCCCAACTGGGCCGCGGCCGGCTCACCTTCGTCTACGACTATCCCGCCTCCCAGGCCGCCCTGGCTCGCATCCGCCCCGGCGATCCACCGCTGGGTGAGCGCTTCGAGTTGTACCTGGAAGGCATCGAGCTGGCCAATGGCTTCCACGAACTGGGCGATAGCGCCGAGCAGCGGCGCCGTTTTCAACAGGACAACGCCCGCCGCCGCGCTCAGGGCCTGCCCGAGGTGCCCCTCGACGAGGCCTTGCTCGCCGCCCTGGAGGCGGGGCTGCCGCCCTGCGCCGGGGTGGCCCTGGGTTTCGATCGGCTGCTCATGCTCGCCGCTGGCAAGACACGGCTGGAGGAGGTGCTCGCCTTCCCCCTCGAGCGTGCCTGAGCGCGCTACCTTGCGCTGTGCTATGACTGCCCGGTAGTGCGGCATGCTGCCGCAGGGGAGGGGACGATGCTGGAGGCGGGGCAGGACGTGGTAGGGCTGGAGCTGCTGCAGACCTTTCTCATCAGCCTGGGGATAGGGCTGTTCATCGGCCTGGAGCGGGAGCGCACTCCCAGTGCCCGCGCCGGCCTGCGCACCTTCGGCCTGGTGGCGCTGCTCGGTACCACGCTGGCGCTGCTCGGCGAGAAGATCGCATCGCCCTGGCTGCTGGCCGCCGGGCTGCTAGCCTGCGGCCTGATGACAGTGGCCGCCAACCTCAGCCATCGCGACGCCGAGGACCCGGGGACCACCACGGTGGTCGCCGTGCTGCTCTGCTACGGCTATGGCGCCATGGTCTGGTACGGCTACCGCACCCTGGCGGTGATGCTGACCATCCTTACCACCCTGCTGCTGTACTTCAAGGCGGAACTGCACGGCATGGTCGCCCGCCTGACGCCCCGCGACCGTATCTCCATCCTGCAGTTCGCCGTGCTCGCCCTGATCATCCTGCCCATCCTCCCGGACCGCGATCTGGGTCCCTACGGCGTCCTCAATCCGCACCAGATCTGGCTGATGGTGGTGCTGATCTCTGGCATCAGCCTGGCCGGCTACGCCGCCCTGCGCATCGCCGGCCCGAGCCGCGGCGCGCCGCTGCTGGGTCTGCTCGGCGGGCTGGTGTCGAGTACCGCGACCACCCTGGTCTATGCCCGCCACGCGCATGCGCATGCGACCCTGGAGCGGCTGGCGCTAGTGGTGATCCTCACCGCCAATCTGGTCGTGCTGCTGCGCCTCGGGGTGCTGACCGCCGTAGTGGCGCCGGCGGCGCTGCCGGCGTTGCTGCCGCTGCTGGGCGGCGGCCTGCTGACCGGGCTGGGCATGGGGTTGTGGGCCTGGCGCTCACTGCGGGAGGCGGCAGCGACGCCGCCGCTGGAACTGGCCAACCCGGTCGAGATTCGCGCCGCCCTGGGCTTCGGCCTAGTCTATTCCGTGGTGCTGTTCCTCTCCGCCTGGCTGTCCGACTACGCCGGCAGCCGCGGTCTGTACGCCGTGGCCCTGGTATCGGGCCTCACCGATGTGGATGCCATCACCCTCTCTAGCCTGCGCCTCTACGGCCTGGGCAAGCTCGGTGCCCGGGAAGCGGCCACCGCCATCGGCCTGGCGGTGCTGTCGAACCTGGGCTTCAAGCTGGGTATGGTGATGACGGTGGCAGGGGGAGTCCTGGCGCGCCAGGTAGCATTGGGTTTTGTCCTGGTGGCGCTGGGGCTGGTGCTGGGCTGGGGCGCGCTCGCCTGAAGACGCCGTTTCGCACCGCTCCCCGTGCCCCGTTCTTGCGCGCCCATCCCAAATTTGCGCAGCGCGCGTTCGGCGGCAGAGTGCTCCATACTTTTCATCAGAGACTTCAGCATTGCCCATGATGTCGGCGGGGACTGGTCCAGGCGCAGGAGGACTGGTATGACGACGAAGGCTGTCCTCGGCATCGTCTGTGCACTGACATTGGGCGCCTCTCCCCTGGTCGGCGCGGTGCAAGTGCCTTTCCTCGAAGGCACTTTGTCCCTGCAGACCCCCTCCAGGTCCAGCGCCAGACCCGAGCCGGCCCGGCTCGACGCCAACTGGTGGCAGTATTTCGAAGCCGGCGGCGCGGAACTGGAGCAGCGCGTGGCGGAGACCCGGCAGTGGCTGGATGCCTTTCTGGCCGGCTTGCCCGCGGACATTGCTGAGGCCGCGCGCCCCGTCGTGACGCGTATCCAGGCCAATCTCCGGGCTCTGCCAGAGGCTCGGGCGCGACCTAGCCCCGAGCCGCCGCTAGCGCAGGCGTACGCGCAGCATTACACGGTGTCGCAACTGCTGGACATCGTGGGCCGTCTCAGCGGCGAGCGCACGACGTTGGCAGCCGAACGTATCGACGCCGCTTCGGCCGAGAAGGCAGTCAGGGCCGCGCGCGGGCATGTCGATACCCTGCTCGCAGCCTACCTGGCTCTGGCGCCCGGCGACCCCGAGCGTAGCCTGCGCGGTTTAGAGATCATGGCGGACCGCTCCGCGCTGGCGCTGGCGGAAGAGCGGTTGCGTATCGACCGGGCGGCATTGAGCGCGCACGAGGCTCTGGTCAACCAACTCGCCCAGGAGCAGGTCGTGGCGGCCGAGCGACTGGCGGCCATGGAGACCGATCCGGCACGGCTGGATGCGGAACTGCAGCAAGCGCGGAACCAGTGGCAGCAGGCCCACGAGCAATTCATCGGGGCGCAGGGGCGGGCCTTGAGCGTGGTGGGAGAGGATCTGCAATCCCGGACCCTCGCCCTATACCGTCAGCAACAGGTGGTGAGCGCCGCCGTGGCGCAGGCCATCGCCCTAGCGCGCCTAGTGCGGCTGCAGGCCGAGCGCCATCTGGTAGGCCTGCTGCTGGATGCATCGGACAGCGACACGGCGGCGCTGCACGCGCGGCTGGCCCAGTGGCAGGGCGAATTGGCAGATATCCGTCAGCAGAGTGTGATCTGGGCCGGAGCCAGTGCGCGGGAGCGCGACCGGGCCAGCGAACGGCTGGCCAGCGCCGTCGGCATGAGCGGTGCCGGCCCATCCCGGTTCGACCTCACCAATCTGTTCAACGAGGATCGCCTGACACTCGCCCAGCAGACGCTGGTGGCTTTGCAGCGCCTGGAGATCGGTCTGGCCCAGGCCGAGCAGGTGGTCCAGCTGCTGGACAGTGAGTTGGGGTACCGGGAGGGCAGGCTGCGCGACTGGCTGGCGCGGGCGGGGCTGGCGCTGCGTCAGTTCTGGGAGACGGCGCTCGGCTGGGCGGGCGAGAGTCTGTTCAAGATCGCCGGCATTCCCGTCACCATGCTCGGGCTGTTGCGCATCACGCTGATCCTGTTCGTGGCGTGGTGGGTCTCCCATGGGCTACGCCGCGCCCTGAAACGGGCCGGCGAGCGGCGCGACAGCGCCACCCAGGCGCTGTTCTACACCATTGGCCGGCTCTCCCACTACCTCATCATCATCCTCGGCCTGATGATCGGGCTGACCTCCATCGGCTTCGATTTCACCAATTTTGCCCTGGTGGCCGGCGCCGTCATACTCGGCGTCGGCTTCGGACTGCGCGCGATTCTCTTCAACTTCGTCGCGGGCCTGATCCTGCTGGTGGACCGCTCGCTTAAGGTAGGGGATTTCATCGAGCTCGATTCCGGGCTGGCCGGCGAGGTGCAGGCCATCAACATGCGCAGCACCCTGATCCGGACCAATGACGATGTGGACATCGTCGTTCCCAACTCGGAGTTCATCAACGCCAAAATCGTCAACTGGACCCTGGAGGAGGGGCCCCGCCGTATCCATGTGCCGTTCCGGGTCGCTTACGGCAGCGACATCGAGCGGGTCCGCCAGGTTGCCCTGGAGGTGGCCGACAGATTGCCGTACACGGCCAAGGAGCGCACATCTGGGGTATGGCTGGTGGATTTCGGCGAGAACAGCCTGGATTACGAGCTGGTGGTGTGGATCACCCCAGCCGCGGTCAAGCGGCCCGGAGCGGTATACGCCGCCTACAAGGGCGAAATCGAGACGATACTGCGCAAGTACGGCATCGAGGTGCCCATTCCGCAGCGGGATCTGCGCTTGCGCAGTGGCTTCGAGGCCGAGGAGCGCGAGCCCATGCCCGGTCGCTGGGTGAGCGGTATCGGGAAGAAGCCAGGGCCGGCGGATTGACGCCGGATGATCGGACGGTGGAGCGTCGGCCGCCCCGGCGGGACTATTCCACGCTGATCCGCAGCCCCGCCGCCGTGGCGAAGGGTGCCAGGGTCAGGGCCAGCGCCAGCATGGCGCCGAGCAGGGCGGTCTGGCCGCTGTAGTCCAGACCGCTGGCGGCGGCCACCACCCCCGAGGCGGCGAAGATCAGCACCGGCACGTACAGCGGCAGCACCAGTAGGGTGAGCAGCACGCCGCCGCGGCGCAGACCGACGGTCAGGGCCACGCCGATGGCGCCGATCAGGCTGAGGGTGGGCGTACCTAGGGTCAGGCTGGCGAGCAGGGCGGGCAGCGCCTCACCGGGCAGATTGAGCAGCAGCGCCAGCAGTGGCGACACCAGGATCAGCGGCAGCCCGGTGAGCAGCCAGTGGGCCAGCACCTTGGCCAGCACCAGGAGCGGCAGTGGCTGCGGGCTGAGCAGGAGCTGTTCCAGGGAGCCGTCGTCGAAGTCGGAGCGGAACAGTCGCTCGGTGGACAGCAAGGTGGCGAGCAGCGCCGCCACCCAGATCACCCCGGGGGCGATGGTGGCCAGCAGTTGCGGTCCCGGCCCCACCCCCAGGGGAAACAGAGTCACTACTAGTACGAAGAACAGCGGAGGGTTGATCAGCTCGGCGCGCTTGCGCACCCCCAGGCGCAGGTCGCGAGCGAGCAGGCCGAGGAAGGCGGCGCCGGTGCTCATGATCCATCCCCTTGGCGCACCCCCGTACCCTGAGGGTGCTTGCTCTCGCTTACGCTCACCGGCCTTCCCGGGCCAGCTCGCTGCGACGATGTCTCGGCTTCACCCTCCTGGCTGCGCCGGCTATCGACGCCGCTCCCGCAAGCACCCCCAGGGTACGGCCCGCAGGCGACACGATTCGTCATCACGCCGCCAACTCCAGCCGCTCCAGCGTCATGCCTGGCAGTTCCACCGGCTGGTGGCTGGTGAGGATGAGCAGCCCGCCGCGGCCCAGATGCCCGGCCATCACCTGTTCCAGGGCGACGATGCCGCGGCGGTCGATGGCGGTGAAGGGCTCGTCCAGCACCCACAGCGGCGCGCGGTTCAGCCACAGCCGGGCCAGGGCCACGCGCCGGCGCTGGCCGGCGGACAGGGCGCGCACCGGCACGTCTTCATAGCCGTACAGGCCGACCTGGTCGAGCGCCGCCTCCAGGGCCTGCTCCTCGTGAGTGTGGCCGTGCAGGGCGTGGGCGAAGCGCAGGTTCTCCAGAGCGGTGAGCTCGTCCTTGAGGCCGGGCTGGTGGCCCAGATAGAGCAGACTGGCGTGATAGTCCTCGCGGCAGCGGCGAATGTCCAGGCCGCGCCAGCGCACCTCGCCGGCGCGCGGCGGGGTGAGGCCGCAGAGGATGCGCAGCAGGCTGGTCTTGCCGGCGCCGTTGGCACCTTCCACCTGCAGCGCCCGGCCCGGACCGAGCTCCAGATGCAGCTCGCGGAATAGCCAGCGGCCGTCGCGCACGCAGGCAAGATTCGAGGCTTGCAGGTGCGGTTTGCTCACGGCACTACCCGATCGATGGCCAGCCTGACCGTCTGCGGACCGGCCGACAAGTCCACCGGCTGCGGCGTGCTCTCCAGATCGCCGCTTGCCGCCGTGGCGCCGCTGCCCTTGCTCACCCGCGCCTGCACCACCACCTGCGGGAAGCGCGACAGCGTGTGTTCCGGCATCATGGCGCGGCTGTCGTCCAGCACCAGTTGCACCGGGAAGCCGGTGGCCGGCTGACGCACCACTGCCAGCGGCATGGGCGGTCCCGCGCTGGCCTTGGCGAAGACGAACAGGCTGTCGTCCGTACTCAGCCGGCTCTGCAGCTCCGGGGACAGTTCCACGGTCACGGTGATGCGCGCCTGGGCATTCGCGTCCGCACCTTGGGCCAGCGGCGCGGCCGGAGCGTTGGCGGCTTCGCTCTGGCGCTGCCGGGCGCGCTCGATGGCCTCGCCCAGCAACCTGGCGACTTCGCTCTGCAGTGGCTGCGCGCTCAGCAGCGACTGCCAGGCGGTGATGGCCATGGCGTAGTCGCCGGCGTTGAAAGCCGCGAAGCCGAGCAGCATGCGCGCCCCCTGATGCTCGGGGTGGGTGCGCAGCACCTCCTCCAGCAGCTTGGCGCTGGCCGGGTCGAGCCGGCCCGCGTTGGCCATGATCTGGCTCTGGGCATAGGATACGGTGATGTCGGCCCGCTCCGGCGCCAGCCGGTGGGCGCGCTCCAGCACCGCCTGGGCCTCGGCCGAGGCATCCACCTGCAGATAAGCCAGGCCGAGCAGGTACAGACCCTCTGCATCGCGCAGGCCGTCGGCGGCGAGCCGTGCCTGCAGCACGCGAATGAAGTTGGGCAGCTCGGCCTGCAACTGCTCGGGAAGCTGCGCCTCGGGGTCGCCCAGCAGCATCTCTACCAGGGGGCCGAGACGGGCACGGGCGGCCAGCCAGTCGGCCACCTCGCCGCGATAGCCATGCAGATAAAACCAGGCCAGGGCCGCCAGGGGCAGTGCCACGCCGGCCACGATGCCCAGCATCAGGGCCGGGTGGTCGGTGCGAACGGCGGTCGACGCCGCTTCCGGAATGTCGGCGAGCAGGGTGCGCTCCAGGTCCTCGCGCAGCCCCTGGTAGTCGGCTTCGCTCAGGCGGCCGGCGCGGCGCTCGGCCTCCAGCTCCGCCAGGCGCTCGCGGAATAGCTGGGCATTGATCGCGTCGCGGTCGGGCGCAGGCCGTGGCCGGGCGTGCCACAGTGGTACCAGCACCAGGGCGCAGGCGAGCAGGGTGAGCAGGCCGGCGATCAGCCAGAACGGGGTCATGCCGCGCCTCCGGCGGCATGGGGAAGAGGCAGGACCATCAGCGGGAATCCTCGTCGTGTTGGCGCAGCAGTTCGGCGAGCCGCTGCCGCGCGTGCTCATCCAGAGCGGGGCGGGTGCGCTGGGCGCGGCTATGCAGCCACAGGGCCACGCCCAGGGCGGCGGCGCCGATGGCGGCGAAGGGACCGAACCAGAGCAGCCAGGTGTCGGCCCGCAGCGGCGGCCGGTAGCGGACGAAATCGCCGTAGCGGGCCACCAGGTAATCGACGATCTCCTGGTCGCTGCGCCCGGCCTGCATCATGTCGTAGACCTTCTGCCGCAGGTCCTGGGCCAGCGGGGCATTGGAGTCGGCGATGTTCTGGTTCTGGCACTTGGGGCAGCGCAGCTCCGCGATCAGGTCGCGATAGCGCGCCTCCTGGGCCGGGTCGTCGAAACGGTGCTCGGCATCGATGGCGGCCAGCGCCGGCGGCGCCAGCAATGCCAGCAGCAGGGGCAGCCAGCGCCTCATCCCTGTCCCCCCTGTAGCAGCTTCAGGCGCGGTTCCAGCACCTCGCGCCACACCTGCTCGTCCACTGCCCCCACATGGCGGTAGCGAATCACCCCGCGGGCGTCGAGGATGAAGGTCTCGGGGGCGCCGTACACGCCCAGGTCGATGCCGAGCTGGCCGCTCTGGTCGTCGATATTGAGGGTGTAGGGATTGCCCAGGTCCTTCAGCCACTGCACCGCCTTGGTCGGGTCGTCCTTGTAATTGACTCCGTAGATGGTCACCCCCTGGGCAGCGAGGCTGCGCAGCATCTCGTGCTCGGCGCGGCAGGTCGGGCACCAGGTGGCCCAGACGTTGAGCAGCGCCGGCTTGCCCTTGAGATCATCCTGGCTGATGAAACGGCCGGGCTCACCCAGGGCGGCAAGGCGGAAGGCCGGCAGCGGCCGGTCGATCAGGGCCGAGGGCAGCAGGCTGGGGTCGCGCCCCAGCCCCTGCCACAGCAGTCCGAGCAGTGCCAGGAAACCGGCCAGGGGCAGGGCCAGCAGCAGGGTCAACTTAAGCCCGCGCGACATTGGCGCTACCTCCTGCGGCAACGGTGGCACGGCGCCGCGCCAGCCGGTAGCGGGGATCGAGCAGGGCGAGCAGGCCGCCGGCGGCCATGAGCAGCGCACCCAGCCACAGCCAGCGCACGAACGGCTTGTAGTAGATGCGCACCGCCCAACTGCGCTGATCCAGGGGTTCGCCCAGGGCCACGTAGAGATCGCGGAGCAGGCCGGGCGCCAGGGCGACCTCGGTCATGGGCATCTGCTGCACGGTATAGAGTCGCTTCTCCGGGGTCATCAGTCGCACGATGCGGTCCGCGCCGTCGCGTACCTCGATGCGCGCCCGGGTGGCGGTGTAGTTGGGTCCGTCGGCGTTCTCCAGGGCGTCGAGGCGGAACCGATAGGGGCCGATCTGCACGCTCTGCTCCAGGATCAGGCGCACGTCCCGCTCCACGCTGTAGTGGCTGGTCAGGGCCACGCCGGTGACGGTGACCGCCAGGCCGAGGTGGGCCAGCAGCATGCCCTTGTAGGCGCGTGGCAAATGCCAGGCCGAATACCACGGCCGACTGCGATGCTCCAGGCGCTCGCGCAGATCCTGCAGACTGCTGAACAGCACCCACAGCACCAGGGCCAAGGACAGGCTCACCAGCCAGCGGAACTCGGCGCCGACCAGGCTGGGCAGCGTCAGGCCCAGCACCCCGGCAGCAGCCAGCCAGGGCGCCAGCGGGCGCCACAGCCGCCCGGCCGAGTCGCGCTTCCAGCGCAGCAGCGGACCTACCCCGAGCACCGCCAGCAGCACCAGGGCCAGGGGCACGAACAGGGTATTGAAGTAGGGCGGGCCGACGGAGAGCTTGCCCAGGTTCAGCACGTCCACTGCCAGTGGGAACAGGGTGCCGGTAAATACCACGGCGCAGCCGCCGACCAGCAGCAGGTTGTTGGCGAGCAGCCCACTCTCCCGGGACAGAGGGGCGAACTCGCCCTCGCTGCGAATGACATGGGCGCGCAGCACCAGCAGGGTGAGCGCTCCGCCGCTGATCAGGGCGAGCAGGGTGAGGATGAAGAGGCCGCGCTCCGGGTCGTTGGCGAAGGCGTGCACCGAGGTCAGCACCCCCGAGCGCACCAGGAAGGTGCCGAGCACGGAGAGCGAGAAGGTGGCGATGGCCAGCAGCACGGTCCAGGCGCGGAACACGCCGCGCTTCTCAGTGGCGGCGAGCGAATGGATCAGCGCCGTGCCCAGCAGCCAGGGCATGAACGAGGCGTTCTCCACTGGGTCCCAGAACCACCAGCCGCCCCAGCCCAGCTCGTAGTAAGCCCACCAACTGCCGAGGGCGATTCCCAGCGTGAGGAAGCACCAGGCGGCGGTGGTCCAGGGCCGTGACCAGCGTGCCCAGGCGCTGTCCAGGCGGCCGGAGAGCAGAGCGGCGACGACGAAGGCGAAGGCCACGGAGAAGCCGACATAGCCCATGTACAGCATGGGCGGATGGACGATCAGGCCGAAGTCCTGCAGCAGCGGGTTGAGATCGCGCCCATCCAGGGGAAAGAACGGCAGATTGCGCGCGAAGGGGTTGGAGGTGAGTTGCAGGAACAGCAGGAAGCCCAGGCTGATCAGCCCCATCACCCCCAGCACCCGGGCCAGCAGCTCGCGCGGCAGGGCGGCGCTGGCCAGGGCCACGGCCAGGGTCCAGCCGGCCAGGATCAGACTCCACAGCAGCATGGAGCCCTCGTGTCCGCCCCACACCGCGGTGATGCGGTACCACAGCGGCAGCTGGGTGTTGGAGTTGTTGGCGACATAGGCCACGGAGAAGTCGTTGTCGACGAAGGCCAGCGCCAGGCAGAGGAAGGCCAGCCCGACGAAGGCGAACTGCCCCGCCGCCAGGGGCCGGGCCACGGTCATCAGGCGCCCGTCACCGCGGGCCGCGCCCAGCAGCGGCAGCGTCCCCAGCAGGGCAGCGTTGGCGATGGCCAGCAGCAGGGTGAACTGTCCGATCTCGGGGAGCATGGCGCCTCCTCTACGGCTGCTTGGACTGTTGCTGGCCCATGTGCTGCCACATGCCCGACTTCTTCAGGCTGTCGGCCACCTCGGGCGGCATGTAGTTCTCGTCGTGCTTGGCCAGCACCTCGTCGGCCCGCACCACGCCGTTGTCACCTAGCATGCCGAGGGCGACGATGCCCTGGCCCTCGCGGAACAGATCGGGGAGGATGCCCTCGTATTCCACCCGTACCCTTTGCGCGCCATCGGTGAGCACGAAGGCCACCTTGAGGCTCTGCGGATCGCGCTGCACGCTGCCGTTCTCCACCAGGCCGCCAACGCGGATGCTGCGTCCCACCGGCGCCTCACCCGCAGCGATCTGGCTGGGGGAGAAGAACAGGTTGATGTTCTGCTGCAGGGCGTACAGGGTCAGGCCCACCGCCGTGCCCATGCCGCCGAGCAGCAGCAGCACCAGGAGCAGACGCTTGCGTCGTACCGGATTCATGAATTGCCCTCTTGACGTTGCGCACGCCGCTGGCGGCGGGCCAGATCCCGCTTCAGCCGGCGCTGGCGCAGCAACGGGGAGATGACCAGCCAGGCCAACACCGCCAGGGTGATGCCGTAGGCCGACCATACGTAGGCGGCGTAGCCGCCCATGTGGAAGAACTCTTGCCAACTGGAAAAACTCATCGTCTTCGCTGTCGTGTCGCGGGTGGTCGCGTTGCGCTTGGAGCCCGACGGCGGCGGCGTAAGTTTCCGGCCGGCGGCGGCACTGCAGAATGATCGGGGTCAAGTTTCCAGACGGCGTTCCAGCACCTCGTTGCGGGCTCGGGCGAGCACCGCGGTGACCGCCAGCAATCCGTAGGCCGCCAGCATCACCAGCAGCGGCCAGAGCATCTCCGGGGCGATGGAGGGGCGATCCAGCTTGAAGACGGTGGCCCCCTGGTGCAGCGTGTGCCACCACTCCACCGAGTAGTGGATGATGGGAATGTTGACCACGCCTACCAGGGCCAGGATGGCGGCGGCGCGGCTGCCGCTCTCGCGCTCCTCGAAGGCCTCGTACAGGCCCAGGTAGCCGAGGTAGAGGAACAGCAGGATCAGCTCCGAGGTCAGGCGTGCGTCCCATACCCAGTAGGTGCCCCACATAGGCTTGCCCCACAGCGAGCCGGTGACCAGGGCGAGGAAGGTGAAGGCGGCGCCCACCGGCGCGCAGTGGCGGGAGATCACGGCAGCCAGCTTGATGCGCCAGATCAGGCCGATGGCGGCGGTCACCGCCATGGCGACATAGACGCCCATAGAGAAGGCGGCGGCCGGTACGTGGATGTAGAGGATGCGGAAGCTGTCACCCTGCTGGTAGTCGCGCGGGGCGAAGGCCAGTGCCCAGGGCAGGCCGATCAGGAACAGCAGGGCGGTGGCGGCGGCCAGCCAGGGTAGGGCGCGGCCGGTGAGGTCGTAGAAATAATTGGGCGAGGCCAACCGGTAGATCAGGGCCGGAGCGCGCTCACCGGCAGCGCGGCGGCTGGCTCGAGCGACGGCGGCGTCGGGGGCGGAATCAGGACGCATGGACAATCGGCTGCGGTGGCAATGCACGGAAAGCTGCATTATTCCACAATCCGCCGGTGCAAGTCCCGTCCCTACGCACACTGCCGCCACCGTGATCCACGATAGCCAATGATCCTTGCCCGGCAACCGGAGGGCGGCACCTGGAATGACTCCGGTCAATACCGCCGTGGTCCGGGCGCCCCATAATGAGTTCTGGAAAGGGAAGATCGAGGCTGTCCCATGAGTGCCCGGCACATGTTACGGATATTGGCAATCGTGCTCCTGCTGGCCCTGAGCGCGGTCGGTGCGGTGGTGCTGCAGCGCTATCTCAATCCACCCCTGCCGGAAGGCTTCGCCAGCGGCAACGGCCGGCTCGAGGCCACCCAGGTGGATGTGGCTACGCGCTACGGCGGGCGGGTGGCGGAGGTGCTGGTGGAGGAGGGCGACTGGGTGCGTGCTGGTCAGTTACTGGCACGCATGGACACTGCCACGCTGGATGCCCAGATCAAGCAGGCCGAGGCCAGCCTGCAGCAGGCCCGCGACGCCAGGCTCAGCGCCCAGGCCCAGGTGGCGCAGCGGGCAAGCGAGCTGGAATACGCACGGCGTGAGCTGTCGCGTGCTCAGGAGCTGCTGCTCAAGGGCTTCGTCACCCGCTCCAAGGTGGATGGCGACCAGACCCGAGTGCAGGTGGCCGAGGCCACCCTGGCGGCAGCCCGAGCCCAGGCGGTGGCGGCCGACTCCAGCATCGCCGTCGCCGAGGCGCGGCTGGAGCAGTACCGCGCCGAGCGCGACGACGCCCTGCTCAGGGCACCCCGCGACGGCCGCGTGCAGTACCGTTTGGCGCAGCCCGGCGAGGTGCTGGAAGCCGGCGGGCGGGTGCTGACCCTGCTCGATCTTGGCGACGTCACCATGAGCGTGTTCCTGCCCGAAACGGTGGTCGGGCGCGTGGCGCTGGGGGCAGAAGGGCGCATCGTGCTCGACGTCCTGCCCGAGCGCCCTATCCCGGCGCGGGTCAGCTTCGTCGCCGGCGAGGCCCAGTTCACTCCCAAGCAAGTGGAGACTCGCAGTGAGCGCGAGAAGCTCATGTTCCGGGTCAGGCTGCGCATCCCCCGGGAACTACTGGAAGCGCACAAAGAGCAGGTCAAGACCGGTCTGCCCGGCGTGGGCTGGATCCGGCTCGATCCGGACAAGCCCTGGCCGCGTGAGCTGCAGACGGACCTGGCGCCATGAGCGCGATGGCTGTCGAACTGCGTGGCGTTGGCCACCGTTACGGGGCGCAGCAGGCCCTGGCCGAGGTCGCGCTGGGTCTGCCGGCCGGCAGCAGTCTCGGGCTCATCGGCCCCGACGGCGTGGGCAAGTCCACCCTGCTCGGGCTGATCGCCGGGGTCAAGCGGATACAGCAGGGGCAGGTGCGGGTGCTAGGAGGCGACATGGCCGACGCCGGCCACCGCCGCCGCATCTGCCAGCGCATCGCTTACATGCCGCAGGGCTTGGGGCGCAATCTCTATCCCACGCTGTCGGTGGCCGAGAACGTGGACTTCTTCGGCCGCCTGTTCGGCCATGACGCGGCTGCACGGCGCGAGCGCAGCGCCGAGTTGCTGGCCGCCACCGGGCTGCTGCCCTTCGCCGAGCGCGCGGCCGGCAAGCTCTCCGGTGGCATGAAGCAGAAACTAGGACTGTGCTGCGCGCTGATCCACGATCCCGAGCTGCTCATCCTGGACGAGCCCACCACCGGTGTCGATCCCCTCAGCCGGCGTCAGTTCTGGGAGCTGATCGCGCGCATCCGGGCGCGCCAGCCAGGCATGACCCTGCTGGTGGCCACCTCTTACATGGCGGAGGCCGAACCCCTAGATACCCTGCTGGCCATGGACGGCGGCCGGGTGCTGGCGACGGGCAGCCCGGCCGAGCTCAAGGCGCGCACCGGGGCCGCCACCCTGGAGGAGGCCTTCATCGGCCTGCTGCCGCAGGCGCGTCGGCGCGACCATCGCCGCTTCAGCCTGCCGCCACGACCAGAGCACGGCAGCGCGGTCGCCATCGAGGCGCAGGACCTGACCCGGCGCTTCGGCGATTTCGTCGCCGTGGACGGGGTCAGCCTGCGTATCGAGCGCGGCGAGATCTTCGGCTTCCTCGGCTCCAACGGCTGCGGCAAGACCACCACCATGAAGATGCTCACCGGGCTGCTGCCGGCCAGCGCGGGCGCGGCCCGGTTGCTCGGCCGCCCGGTCGATGCCCGGGACCTGGCCATGCGCCGGCGCGTGGGCTACATGTCCCAGTCCTTTTCCCTCTACGGCGAGCTCAGCGTGCGCCAGAACCTGGCCCTGCACGCACGGCTGTTTCATCTGCCCGAAGCCGAGGTCGATGGACGGGTCGCCGAACTGGTGGCCGAGTTCGGCCTGGAGGGCGTGCTGCACGAGCGCGCCGAGCGTCTGCCGCTGGGGTTGCGGCAGCGTCTGTCGCTGGCGGTGGCGGTGATCCATCGCCCAGAGCTGCTGATCCTGGACGAGCCCACCTCCGGCGTCGACCCGGTGGCCCGCGACCAGTTCTGGCAGCTGCTGAGCCGGCTGTCGCGACAGCAGGGGGTGACCATCTTCATCTCCACCCATTTCATGAACGAGGCCGAGCGTTGCGACCGCATCTCGCTGATGCATGCCGGCCGAGTGCTGGCCCAGGGCAGTCCGGCGGAGCTGGTGGCCCGGTGTGGGGTGGAGAGCCTGGAGGAGGCATTCATCGCTTACCTGGAGGAGGCGAACGGGGAGGGGGTGGTGGAATCCCCGCTCCCCGTAACGGGGCAAGAGTGCAGCCCCCACTCCAACCCGCCGCTACCAGCGGGAGAGGGGAATGGCCGCCCCTTCTCCACCCGCCGCCTCTGGGCCTATGCCCGGCGCGAGGCACTGGAGCTGCGCCGTGATCCGATCCGTCTCGGTTTCGCCCTGCTCGGCACTCTGCTGCTGATGGTGGTGTTCGGTTTCGGCATCTCCTTCGATGTCGAGCACTTGCCCTATGCGGTGCTGGACCGCGACGACAGCCTGGACAGCCGCGCCTACCGCGAGGAATTCGCCGGCTCGCGCTATTTCGCCGAGCGCCCAGCGCCGCGCGATGCCGCCGATGCCGGCCGGCGGCTGCAGAGCGGCGAATTGCGCCTGGTCATCGAGATCCCGCCCGACTTCGGCCGCGACCTGCGCGCTGGCCGTATCCCCGAGGTCGCCGTGTGGCTGGACGGTGCCATGCCGTTTCGCGGCGAGACCGCCCGCGGCTACGTGGAAGGGGTGCACCAGAGCTTTCTCGCCGAGCTGGCGCGGCGCGCGCTGGGTGAGGTGCCGCAGACCGTGCCGGCGCGCATCGAAACCCGCTATCGCTACAACCAGGCGTTCCAGAGCGTCAACGCCATCGTGCCGGGGGTGGTCATGCTGCTGCTGGCGCTGATCCCGGCCATGCTCACCGCCGTCGGCGTGGTGCGGGAAAAGGAGCTGGGCTCGATCCTCAACTTCTATGCCACGCCCACCACGCGCCTGGAGTTCCTGCTGGGCAAGCAACTGCCCTATATCGGCGTCGCCCTGCTCAATTTCTTCGGCATGCTGCTGCTCGCCCTGCTGCTGTTCCAGGTGCCGGTCAAGGGCAGCTTCGCCGCCCTGGCTCTGGGGGCACTGCTCTATGTCACCGCCACCACCGCCTTCGGGCTGCTGATTTCCAGCTTCGTCGCCACCCAGGTGGCGGCGCTGTTCGCCACCGCCATTCTCACCACGCTGCCGGCGGTCAACTTCTCCGGGCTGATCGTGCCGCTGGCCTCGCTCACTGGCGCCGGGCGGCTCATGGGCGCTGGCTTTCCCAGCGCCTACTTCCAGAGGATCAGCGTCGGCGCCTTCGGTAAGGGACTGGGCTTTGCCGAGCTCTGGCCGCAGCACCTGATGCTGGCGCTGTTCGCCGTGCTCCTGCTCAGCCTGAGCGTGGCCCTGATGCGCGGTCAGGAGCGCTGAGATGGGGATCAGCCTGCGCAACGTCTGGCACCTGGGGCTGAAGGAGCTGGCCAGCCTCGGGCGCGACACCGTGCTGGTGGCGCTGATCGTCTACACCTTCACCTTCGCCGTCTATAGCGTCGCCACCGGCGCCAACACCGAGGTCAAGCACGCCGCCGTGGCCGTGGTGGACGAGGATCGCTCCAGCTTGTCGCAGCGCCTGGCCGATGCGTTGCTGCCGCCCTATTTCCACCGCGTCGAGCGCATCGCTGCGAACGCGCTCGACCCGGCCATGGACAGCGGCCGCTACACCTTCGTGCTACACATCCCGCCGGACTTCGAAGCCGATCTGCGGGTCGGCCGACAGCCGGCGCTGCAGCTCAACGTCGATGCCACGGCCATGAGTCAGGCCAGCATCGGCGCCGGCTACATCGAGCGCATCCTCATACGCGAGCTGCGTGCCCAGCGCCCCGACGCTGGAGCGCCGCTGCCAGTGACATTGATCACCCGGGCCGCGTTCAATCCCAACCTGGATACCACCTGGTTCATGGGGGTGATGCAGCTGGTCAACAACATCACCCTGCTGGCCATCGTGCTGACCGGGGCGGCGCTGATCCGCGAGCGCGAGCACGGCACCCTGGAGCACCTGCTGGCGATGCCGCTGAAACCGGCAGAGATCATGCTGGCCAAGGTCTGGGCCAATGCTCTGGTGATCGTGCTGGCTGCCCTGGCCTCGCTGTACGCGGTGGTACAGGGCGTGTTGGGGACGCCCATCCCCGGCTCGGTCGTCCTGTTCGCCGGCGCCAGCGCGCTGTATCTGTTCGCCGTCACCGCCCTGGGCATCCTGCTGGCGACGCTGGCCCGCTCCATGCCCCAGTTTGCCCTGCTGGCCATCCCCGTGTTCATCACCATGAATTTACTCTCCGGCGGCACCACGCCGCTGGACAGCCTGCCCGAGCCGCTGTGGTGGCTGATGCAGCTATCACCGTCCACCCATTACGTCGCCCTGGCCCAGGCCATCCTCTACCGCGGCGCCGGCCTGGAAACGATCTGGCCCGATCTGCTGGCGGTGGCGGCGGGCGGGGTGGTGTTCTTCCTCATCGCCCTGACGCGCTTGCGGGCCACAGTGGCGGCGGTACAGAGCTGAGCGCCCGTCTTCAATCGCTGTCGGCCACCGCGGTGGCGCCACGCAGCGCCGGGCGCAGCAGTCCCCGCGAGGCCAGCAGCGCGCCGCCGACGATCAGGGCACAGGCCAGGCCCACCGCCCAGCTTGCCTCGGCCTGGCCGAAGGCGATCAGCAACAGAGTGGAGAGCAGCGGCGCGCCATAGGACAGCGCCCCCAGGGTGGGCAGGCTGCCATGCTTGGTGCCATGGTCCCAGGCGAAGAAGGCCAGACCCACCGGGCCTATCCCTAAGCCGAGGATGGCCAACCACTGGCCGGCGGCGGGCGTCACCCACTGCTCCAGCAGGATGTGGGAGAGCAGGCCGAGGGCGGCCACCGCGCCGCAAAAGCCGGCCACCACCTCGGTCGACACCTGGCCGAAGCGGCGGTTGATCACCGAGTAGCTCGACCAGGTGAAGGCGCAGGCCAGGGCCGCCGCGTAGCCCAGAGCATACTGGGCCTGGAAGCTGACCTGCCCGCCGCGGGTCACCAGCAATACCGCTCCGGCCAGGCCGCACAGTGCCCCGGCCAGGTGGAACCAGCGCAGCCGCCCGCCGAATAGCACGATGAGCAGCGGCCACAAATAGGCGATCAGGCTGACCTCGACCGGTGGCGCGTTGTTGAGGGCGACGAAATAGAAGAAGTGGTAGCCGAACAGCCCACCGACGCCGGTGAGCCAGACTGGCAGCGGCTGGCGCAGCCGGGCCAGGGCCTCGCGTCCGCGCAGGGCGAGCAGAGCCAGGCTGACCAGGCAGGCCACGCCGAAGGTCAGGGCCAGCAACTGGAACGGCGGGATGCCGCGGGCGATGCTGGTGAGCAGGGCGAGCAGCGCCCACAGCAGGATGGCGATGCCGCCGATCAGGGTGGCGCGGGTCTGGTTGAAGCTGACGTGGGGCATGGCACGATGCCGACGAGCAAAAGGCTAAACGGCCCCCCGCCCGGGGCGGGCGGAGGGAGTGAGAGGCGCACAACATCACAGTGATGCCGGCGTTATCAATTTAGCCTGGGTGGCGGCACAGCGGCTTGATCAGGACTGTGCATTCTTGGGCGCCGACTGTGCCCGGCAGCGGCGCCGGTACTGCGCCGGGGTGATGCCGTGGCGCCGGCGCAGGGCGCGAGTCAGCGCACTCTGGTCGGCGAAGCCGCAGCTCTGGGCGATGGCGGCGATGGGCAGCTCGCTGTCGGCGAGCAGGCGCTGGGCGCGCTCCAGGCGCAGCTCGTGCAGGTAGTCCATGGGGGTGCGGGCGAGCCAGCGCTGGAACATATGGTGCAGATGGCCAGAGCTGAGGCAGGCGGCCTCGGCCACCTCGGCCACACTCAGCGGGCGATGCAGCTCTGCTTGCAGGAATGCCAGCGCCCGCCGTAGCCGCACCGGCGGCTGCGGTTCGCGTTCGCCCAGCAAGCGCCGCGCCAGGGCCAACAGCAGCAGCCGGGCGCTGCCCGCAAGCAGCGCGCTATCGCCGTGCGCGAGCTCCAGGGCCAGAAACTCGCGGCAGTGATGCAGGGCGGGATCGAGGAGGAAGAACACCTCGCGCTGCGCCCGCTCCCAGAGGGCTTCCAGATCCTCCCCGGCGGCATCGCCGAGCGGCAGGTCCAGCACCAGGAAGGCGTTGTCGCCACCGGCGCGGAAGCTGTGGCGCTCGCCGGCTGTGATGATGGCGCCGGTGACGCCGTCGACGCGCCCACCGCGGCCGCCCACCTCCAGCTCCAGGCGGCCGCGCAACGGCAGGATGAGCTGATGGTGGCCGGCATGGCTGTGGCTGTCGGCCTCGGCGCCGTAGCTGCGCGTGCTAAGGATGAGAGGCAGATCGCCGGCCATGGTCGTCACATCCGCCGCGCCAGCACCTGGCCCAGGCGTACCGGGGCATCGGGGCGCAGCGCCGGATCCAGCTCCACCGCTCCCGGCGGGAACAGCAGGATCACCGTCGAGCCCATGTTGAAGCGCCCCAGCTCGGCACCCTTGTCCAGGAACACGCGGCCGGCACCCGCGGCCGGGTAGTACCAGCGGCGGATGGTCTTGGCATAAGGAGGCGTAAGGGTGCCGGCCCATACCGTCTCCATGGAGGAGACGTTGATGGCGCCCACCAGGATCACCGCCATGGGGCCGAACTCGGTCTCGAACAGCGTCACCACCCGCTCGTTGCGGGCGAATAGGCGCGGCACCACCCGCGTGCTCAGGGGCGAGACGCTGAACAGCTTGCCGGGCACATGGATCATCTGGGTCAGGCATCCGGCGTAGGGCATGTGGATGCGATGATAGTCGCGTGGCGACAAGTACAGGGTGGCGAAGCGCCCGCCCTGGAAGCGCAGCCCCAAGCTGGCGTCATCGCCCAGCAGGCCGGCTACGGTGTACCACTGACCCTTGGCCTGGTAGAGACGGTCGCCGTCGATGGCCCCGGCCTGGCTCACCGTACCGTCGACCGGACAGCACAGCTCGTCGCTGCCCGCCGCGATGGGCCGCACGCCGGGGCGCAGGGCGCGGGTGAAGAAGGCGTTGAAGTGCGGGTAGGCGCGCGGGTCCGGCTCGGCGGCCTCGCTCAGATCCACCCGGAACAGGCGTACAAAGACGCGGATCGAGGCGTTCTTGAACCAGGGCGCCCGGATGCGGGTGAGACGGTACACCAGCCCGCTCAGGCGTCGCTGCGGGTAGAGGTATTGGGGCGCGGTGCGCAGCCGCTCGAACCAGCCGGGACCGGCCTCGCGCCCGCGCGGGGTGGCGGTATCTCTAGCCATGGTACTCCTGGTAGCGCTGGCGGATCAGCAGGAAATCGCGCACCAGGGCCTCCGGGTCCTGGGGCGGGGTGAACACCGCCTGCAGCTCGCCGCGGGGATTGATGAGCAGCAGCGTAGCGGAATGGTCCACCAGATAGCTGTCGCCCTCCTGGCCGTCGGGGAACATGTACACCACGCCGAGCTGGCGCGCCAGCCTGTCCAGCTCCCGCGGATCGCCGGTGGCGCCCTGGAAACGCGGGTTGAAGAAGCCGGTGTATTCCTTGAGCCGCGCCGGGGTGTCGCGCTTGGGGTCCACCGAGATCAGCAGATAGGCATTGTCGCCGTCGGCGTCCTGCTGCGCCAGCTTCCTCTGCACCTCGTTGAGGACGGTCAGGGTGAGCGGGCAGGCGTCCGGGCAGAAGGTGTAGCCGAAGTAGATGAAAGACCAGTGGCCGTGCAGGTCGCCGGGGGTGAAGGGACGGCCGCTGTGGTGGGTGAGGGTGAACTCCGGCAGCGGGCGCGGCTCGCTCAGGTAGAAGCCGCTGATGGCCAGCGGCGGCTCGCCGCTGCGCCAGGCGCGCAGGCCGAGCCAGGTGGCGGTGCCGAACACGAGTGCGCCGACCAGGATGAGCAGCAGGATGCGGATGCGTGGCATGGGACTCCGGGTCCGTTCGGGAAAGTTGTCAGTGTAAACCAAGCAGCCGGGACGGCGCAGGGTGTATCATGACGCCCTCTGCAACCGTTCCGCCAAGAGCCTCATGTCCGTCTATAGTTCCGCCCTCGACTATCTGCATACTCTGCGCGACTTCATCCGCTGGGGCGCCAGCCGCATGAACGCGGCCGGGGTGCATTTCGGCCATGGCACCGACAACGCCATCGACGAGGCCGCTGCCCTGGTGCTGCACGCCCTGCACCTGCCGCCGGATCTGCACGCCGAGTACTTCCGCGCGGCACTCACCCCGCAGGAGAAGGCAGCGGTCATGGAACTGTTCCGCCGCCGCATCGAGGAGCGGATCCCGGCGCCCTATCTGATGCGCAAAACCTGGTTCATGGGGCTGCCGTTCTACGTCGACGAGCGGGTGCTGATCCCCCGCTCGCCCATCGCCGAGCTGATCGACAAGCACTTCAGCCCGTGGCTGACCGATCCCGACGGCGTGGGCCACATCCTCGACCTGTGCTGCGGCAGCGGCTGCATCGGCATCGCCTGCGCCTACGCCTTCCCCGAGGCCGCGGTGGAACTGGCCGACATCTCCGCCGACGCCCTGGAGGTGGCCCGGCGCAACATCCGTGACCACCATCTGCAAGAGCGGGTGACGGCGCTGCAGTCCGACCTGTTCCAGGAGCTGGCCGGGCGGCGCTACGACCTCATCGTCAGCAACCCGCCCTATGTCGACCGCGCGGACATGGAGAGCCTGCCCGCCGAGTACCGCCACGAGCCGGCCCTGGCCCTGGCCGCCGGCGACGACGGCCTGGATGTGGTGCGCGAGATCCTGCGCCGCGCCCCCGATCACCTCAATCCGGGCGGACTGCTGGTGGTGGAGGTGGGCAACAGCCAATACGCGCTGATGGACGCCTTCCCCGAGCTGCCCCTGACCTGGGTGGAGTTCGAGCGGGGCGAGGATGGGGTGTTCCTGATCGGCGCCGAGGAACTGGCGGCCTGGCGCGACAGCCTGAGCTGAGTCTTGCGCCCGCCGGGAGGCGCATTCGGCGCAGGCGGGCTATTGCCGCTGCGCCTCGAACTCGATGATCAGCTCGATCTCGTCGCCCACCCAGCCGTTGTCCACCCCATACGTCATGCCGAACTCGCTGCGCTTGATCACACCGCGGCCGGACATGCCGGTGACATAGGGCTTGAACGCTCCGCCGAGGAGCAAAGGATAGTCGCCGCTCTTATTCCAGGTGAAGTCCAGAGTAAGCGGCCGGGTCTTGCCGATCAGGGTGAGGTCGCCGTGGATCTTGTAGCTACGCGCGCCGGTGCGCTCGGCGGTGGCGGCGGTGAAGATCATCTGCGGGTACTGGGCGCTGTTGAGGAAGTCCTTGCTGCGCAGGTGCTGATCGCGCTTATCGTGATTGGTGAAGACGCTGTCGGTGTCGATGACGATGCGAACATCGCGCAGCTCGCCGCTGTCTTCGTCGAAGACGAAGCTGCCTTCGGACTTGCGGAACAGGCCCAGCACCCGCTCGTAGCCGATGTGAAATACCAGAAAGCCGATGCTGGTATGTTCGGGATCGAGGCGGTAGCGCTGCGGCTCGGCCCGGACGGGCAGGGTGGTGAGCAGCAGTCCGAGCAGCAGTCCGAGCAGCGGGGTGAGCGCGGCAGGCGGCGGTTTCATGGCAGACCTGCGGCGCAGCAGGGCGCTCTGGAGCAACGCCGCGGGAATGAGCCGAGCTTGGTAAGGGCCAAGGAATCGTGTCATGTTACGGAGGCCGCCGATGGCGGATGTACCAGCGGGAAACCCGATAATGCCTGAGATAACCCGGCGACGACGGAAGTTCATGGCGAAACGTCGCGTATTGCCCGAAGCGCCGCATGCCTGGGAACTGCATTTCCTGCTGCCCGGCGATCCTGCTACCCGCACCGGCGGCTACGTCTACGACGCCCGCATCCTGGCCGAGCTGCGCCGGGCCGGCTGGAGAGTGCATCTGCACACCTTGGACGACTCCTTTCCCGACCCGACGCCGGCCGCCCTGGCCGCGGCCGAATGTCTACTGGCGAGCCTGCCCGAGAGGGCGCTGACGGTAATCGATGGCCTGGCCCTGGGCGGTATACCGGAGGCGGTCGCACAACAGCGAGACCGGTTGCGGCTGGTGGCGCTGATCCACCATCCCCTGGCCGTCGAGACCGGATTGGACGGACTCACCCGGGCGCGGCTATACCGCGACGAGCGGGCGGCGCTCAGCCACTGCCGGCGGGTGATCGTCACCAGCCCCAACACGGCCCACGCCCTGATTGCCGATTATGGAGTGGATGAGAAGCGGCTGGGCGTGGTGTTGCCCGGCACCGATCCCGCGCCGCTGGCCAGCGGCGCACCGGACGGCGTGCCGCGGCTGCTGTGCATTGCCACCCTCACCCCGCGCAAGGGTCATGCAGTGCTGATCGAGGCCCTGGCCGGACTGCGCGACCGGCCCTGGCGGCTAGACTGCATCGGCAGCCTCACCCGCAGCCCGGAGACCACGGCGCAGCTACGGGCGCTGATCGAGCGGCACGAGCTACAGGCGCGGGTGAGGCTGCTGGGCGAGGCCGCGCCCGAGGCGCTGAGTTCCTATTACCAGGCCGCCGATCTCTTTGTCCTGCCTTCCTATCTGGAGGGTTACGGCATGGTGCTGAGTGAGGCGGTGGCCCACGGCCTGCCCATCGTCAGCACTACTGCCGGCGCCATTCCCGACACCGTGCCGCCCGGCGCCGGCCTGCTGGTGCCGCCCGGGGACGTCATCGCCCTGCGCCAGGCCCTGGCGCGGGTACTGGACGACGTTGCCCTACGCCAGGAGCTGGCCATTGCGGCGCAGCGGGCGCGGGCGACCCTGCCCGGCTGGCAGCAGGCGGGTGCCGCCTTTGCCGCCGAACTGGAACGGATCGGTGCGGGTGACTGAAGCGCTCGGCGCCCACTGGCTGGCGCTGCGCGAGTCTGCTGACCGCGCCGCCCGTGACCCCTGGTTGGTGCGGCGTCTGCAGCACTGGCGCAGCGGGCGGCACGATACGCTGCGGGTGCTGGAGCTGGGCTGCGGCATCGGGGCCCATGTCCGCTTCCTGGCGCTGCGCCTGGGCGGAGCGCAGCACTGGTGGCTGTGGGAGCGCGATCCTGTCCTGCTGGCGGCGCTGCCCGCGACCATGGCCGCCTGGGCACGCCATGCCGGACTGGGCTGGTGGGAGCGGGACGGTGCTCTGCTGGCAGCCGGTGCGCAGCTGGATCTGGTGCTATGGCCGGAGCGGCGCGATCTGGCGGCGCTGCAGGCCGAGGATCTGGAAGGCATCGATCTGCTCACTGGCTCGGCCCTGCTGCACCAGGTCTCGGCCCCCTGGCTGGAGCAGCTGGCAGACGCCTGTCAGGACGCGGGGTGCGCTGTGTATTTCACCCTGAGCGTGGACGGACGCATCGCCTGGCGTCCACCATTGGCCGGCGATGCCCAGGTGCGCATCCTGTGCAACCGCCACCAGCGCAGTGACAAGGGGCTGGGGCCGGCCCTGGGGCCGGCGGCGGCTGCAACCCTGGAGCGGTTGCTGACGGCACGCGGCTACCGGGTGTGGAGCGCCACCGCAGACTGGCGGCTGGGAGCCGCAGACGCGGAGCTGCAGCGGGCGCTGCTGCGCGGCTATGGGGAAGCCGTGGCGGAGCTGCGGCCCGGCGTCTGGCTCGAGCGCTGGTGGGCGCGGCACGAGACACAACTGGCGCGGGGGCGCTCGGGCCTGCGTGTCGGCCACCGCGACCTGCTGGCGTTGCCGGGCTGATGCCAGACCTGCATTGTTTGGTCTGTATCGGTACTGGGCGGCCCGCAAACGATGCGGATGTATGATATTTTTCCGACCGTTGAGGTAATCGCCATACGTCACCCTGTATAGGGTCTGTATAGTTATTGTGCGGGCACGAGAGAATCTTCATGTTAACACCAACAAGCACCGATCATCATTCCGTCGTGCTGCAGGTGGACCGGGTCCTGGCTGAGCTGCGGCGCGGGCAGGCGGTGCGGGTGTGCGATGGGGAGGGGCAGTGGATGATCGTCGCGGTAGAGACCAGCGGCGATTTTTTCGTGCAAGAATTATACAAGTTGACCGATGAGATGCCGCGCCTGCTACTCAGCCCGCTGCGTGCCCAGGTGCTCGGCCTGGCGGTGGAGGAGGGCGGCGCCTATGTCTTCGCCGCACCATCCGACGCCAATGGCGAGTGGTATCGCCAGCTGGCCTTCCGCCGCCGGCAGCCGCTGACCCCAGGTGAGATAGAGGCAACCGCCGCCGGTGCGGCGCTGGCGCGGTTGCTGGCCCTGGCCAAACACGCCCGGCTGCTGCCGGCGCTGCTGCTGGTGCGGCGTCCCGCCGGGGAGAGGGGGACCGAGCCGGTGCTGGCGGCGGAGCTGATCGACGCCTATCCCCACAGCCTGGCATGCTCCCTGCGGCCAGTGGTCGATACCCGGGTGCCGCTGGCGGCCAGCGAGCAGACCCGCTTCGTTCTGTTCCGCGCCGCCGACGGCCATACCGAGCACGTGGCCATCGTGGTCGGCGAACCCGACCTGAGCGGGCCGGTGCTGGTGCGCCTGCACTCCGCCTGTTTCACCGGCGACCTGTTCTCCAGCCTCAAGTGCGACTGCGGCGAGCAGTTGCGCAGCGCCGTGCTGAGGATGACGCGCTGCGGCGGCGGCATCCTGCTCTACCTGCACCAGGAAGGGCGCGGTATCGGCCTGGCCAACAAGCTGCGCGCCTATCAGTTGCAGGCCGAGGGTTACGACACCGTGGATGCTGACGCCACCCTGGGCTTCGAGCAAGACGAGCGGCGCTTTGACATCGCCGGCGAGATGCTCAAGCAGCTCGGGGTGCGCCGGGTGCGGCTGCTGACCAACAACCCGCGCAAGCTGCAGGCCCTGGAGGCGGCGGGGCTGAGCGTGGAAGGGCGGCTGCCGGTGCTCGGTTCGGTCAATCCCCACAACGAGCGCTATCTGCGTACCAAGGCCAGCCGCGCCGGGCATCTGTTCGACGCCAACCTGACGCCATTCCGCTGGCGCCTCGCCGGCGGTCTCAGCGTGTGCGAAGCGGGCTCAGCGGAAAACGCCTGACCGCAGCCAACAGCTCCGGCAGGGCGCCGACCCGCTGAACCCGAGCGCACTGCCGCACACGCTATTGACTTCGGTCAAGGTCGCTAATAGCCGAGCGCTTTACTCTGCCTTCCGACTCGACAGCAGAGCAGTGCCCATGGATACCGCCATCGTCTTCGACCCCGCCCTGATCCGCAAGTACGACCGCAGCGGGCCGCGCTACACGTCCTATCCCACGGCGGTGCAGTTCAGCCCCGCAGTCGGCGCTGCGGACTACGTCCAGGCGGCACGGGCCAGCAACGCAGCAGGACGGCCGTTGTCGCTGTACTTCCACATCCCGTTCTGCGCCCGGGTGTGTTTCTACTGCGCCTGTAACAAGATCATCACCGCCAACCGCAAGCGCGCCGAGCCCTACGTGGCGCGGCTGAAGCAGGAGATCGCCCAGCAGGGAGCGCTATATGACCGCAGTCGGAAGGTGGTGCAACTGCACTGGGGCGGCGGCACTCCCACTTTTCTCAGCGACGCGCAGATGGCGGAGGTGATGCAGGCTACCGCCGAGCACTTCCATCTGCTGGACGACGACAGCGGCGACTACTCCATCGAGATCGACCCGCGCGAGGTGGACGCCGATACCATCGCCCAACTGCGCGGCCTGGGCTTCAACCGCATGAGCCTGGGGGTGCAGGACTTCGACCCCGAGGTGCAGAGGGCGGTCAATCGCATCCAGCCCAAGGAACTCACCCTGGCCACACTGGAGGCGGCCCGCGCGGTGGGTTTCCGCTCCATCAACCTGGACCTGATCTACGGCCTGCCGCGGCAGACGGTGGCGAGCTTCGCCCGCACCCTGGACGCGGTACTGGAGGCCGCCCCGGATCGGCTGTCGGTGTTCAACTACGCCCATCTGCCGGAGCTGTTCAAGAGTCAGCGGCAGATTCGCGGCGAGGAACTGCCCAGCCCGGCGGAGAAGCTGGAGATCCTCAAGCTGGTCATCGCCCGTCTGACCGAGGCCGGTTACGTCTATATCGGCATGGACCACTTCGCCCGCCCCGATGACCCGCTGGCCGTCGCGCAGCAGTCCAGCACCCTGCACCGCAACTTCCAGGGCTACAGCACCCATGCCGACTGCGATCTGGTGGCCATGGGCATGACCGCCATCGGCATGCTGGAGGGGATGTACATCCAGAATGCCAAGGACCTGGAGACCTATTACGGCCACCTGGATCGCGGTGAGCTGCCGGTGGTGCGTGGTGTGGCCCTAGACGGCGACGACCGGCTGCGCCGCGAGATCATCACCCGACTGATCTGCGACTTCGCCCTGGACAGCGCCGCCGTGGAGCGACACCACGGCATCGTCTTTGCCGATTATTTCGCCACCGAACTGGCGGAACTGCGAGAGATGGCGGCCGACGGCCTGCTCACGCTGTCGGCCGAGCGCATCACCGTGAGCCCGGCCGGGCGGCTGCTGATCCGCAACATCTGCATGGTGTTCGACCGCTATCTGCGCCAGGCGCAAGAGCAGCGCTTCTCCAAGGTCATCTGAGCTTGCCCTATCATGGGGCGATGGACATCAACCTGCTCAAGACCTTTCTGGAAGTGCAACGCACCGGCCACTTCGGCCGGGCGGCGGAGAATCTGTTCCTCACCCAGTCGGCAGTCAGCGCGCGCATCCGCCTGCTAGAGCAGCAACTGGAGGTGACGCTGTTCGAGCGCGGCCGCCGCGCGCTGCGCCTGACTCCGGCCGGCTGGCGTTTCCTGCCCCATGCCGAGCGGCTGCTGCAGGTCTGGCAAGAAGCCTGCCGCGATACCGGCCGTAGTGCGCTGGCTACGGAAAGCCTGGGGCTGGGGCTGACGCCCAATCTGCTGCGGGCGGGCGTGGCGGACGGGCTGCTGCGGCGCCTGCGGGAGGAGCGGCAACTGGCGCTACAGGTGGAGGCGGGCGAACCGCAGAGCCTGGTGCGGCGGCTGCTGCAAATGGAGCTGGACCTGGTGCTGCTGCTGGATCCTCCGGCCCTGGCCGGCGTGCAGGTGCGGACCCTGACGCCGCTGGAACTGCGCCTGGTGAGTGAGCGCCCGCGGCCCTGGTCGGCGCTGGTGGAGGACTATATCGCCATCGACTGGGGCATGGGAGTGTGCGCCCATTGCCTGAGACTCGGCCTGACGCCGGGGCGGCTGCGGCTAGGACCGCTGGAGCTGGCCCTGCGCTGGCTGGAGGAACAGGGTGGGGCCGCCTACCTACCGACGGCGCTGGCCGAAGAGGGGGTTCAGAATCGAGGATGGGTCTATGCGGACCAGGCCCCCGTGCTGCGGGTGCCGGTATGCGCCCTGTTCAGCCACAACAACCCGCGGCGTGAGCGGCTGGAGAGCCTGTTGTCGGCGCCCGCCGTGCCGGCGCGGGCGGGCGCAGCCGCCGACGCTCAGAGTTTGACGTCGTCGAGCGGGTCGTCGGAGTCATCGTAGAAGAAGTCGTCCAGATTCTTGCGCAGTTCCTTCATCTCCCGGTAACGCTCGATGGAGCGCCAGGCCTTGGAGGCTTTGGGGATAATGTTGCCCAGGTTCTCGGCCTCGCTGTCCACGTCGTCTAGGATGTCTTCATCGTCGGTGAACTTGTCACTCATGATTCTTGCTCCGTCAGCCGAAGGTTCACGACTGGGTTAGGAAAACCGCCGCCTATATATAGGGAGTTTTCCTGGATTCAAAACGAAAAAAATATAATTTTCTTAAAAATTTTTTATTGAACCTCGTCCTGCCTCCATCCCCTACACACTTGCGTATACCGCCTTAGAACACGAGGCCGCCGCTGAGGTTTAATGGTGGCGGCGCCCGTGCCCCTTACATCGACATGGGATGGACTGTCATGCTGATCAAGAAACCCAGCGATATCCGGCCATCGGAGATCACCAAACCCGAGTTGTTCTGCGCCCGCCGCCGTTTCCTGCAGGCTGCCGCGGCGGGGGCGCTGGGACTGCTGGCGGGCGCTGCCCGGGGCCAAAGCCAGAGCGCTGCGCTCCAAGGCCCGTTCGGTGCGCTGCCGCGCAGCCCGCTGAGCACCGACGAGCCGCCGACCCGCTTCGAGGACATCAGCGGCTACAACAACTTCTACGAGTTCGGCCTGGACAAGACCGATCCGGCGCGCAACGCGCACAGTCTGCGCACCTCGCCCTGGTCGGTGGCGGTGGAAGGGCACTGCGAGAAGCCGGGTGTCTATACCCTGGAGGATATCCTCAAACCCCATACCCTGGAGGAGCGCATCTACCGCCTGCGCTGCGTCGAGGCCTGGTCCATGGTGGTGCCATGGGTGGGCTTCCCGCTGGGGGATCTGCTGAAGCGCTTCCAGCCCACCGCCAGCGCTAAATACGTGGCCTTCGAGACGCTCTACGATCCCGAGCAGATGCCGGGGCAGCGCAGCAGCATCCTGGACTGGCCGTACCGGGAAGGGGTGCGCATGGACGAGGCCATGCATCCGCTGACCATCCTGGCGGTGGGGGTATACGGTCGCGTGCTGCCCAACCAGAACGGTGCGCCGCTCAGGCTGGTGGTGCCGTGGAAGTACGGCTTCAAGAGCATCAAGTCCATCGTCAAGATCAAGTTCGTGGAGGAGCAGCCGGTCACCACGTGGAACCAGCAGGCGCCGCACGAGTACGGCTTCTATGCCAACGTCAATCCGCAGGTCGATCATCCGCGCTGGAGCCAGAAGCGCGAGCGGCGCATCGGTGATTCCTGGCTGGCCGGGCGGCGCCCGACGCTGCCGTTCAACGGCTACGCCGAGCAGGTGGCGGGGCTGTATGTGGGGATGGATCTGACGAAGTTCTATTGATTCACAGCGTCTCCGGGCTGAACGCCGGATTGAACGGATCGCCCAGCTCACGCATGTCGGCGAGCTCGTCCTGGTAGCTCTCCAGACGCTCTTCCACCGCGCCGGGGGCCTGGAAGCGGGCGACGTGGAACAGCGCCTCGCCCTCGTTGACCAGCGGCAGGTGGGTACGGCCGAGGACGATGCCGGCGTGGCGGGCCAGCACCGGAGTTTCGCGCTCCCCAAAGGGGTCGCTGATCACTGCCAGCGGCGCATCCTTCTCCACCCGCGCGCCGAGTGGTAGTGCGGCACGCAGGATACCGCTCTGCGGCGCCCGCACCCAGCCGCTGGAGCGGGCAATCACCGGGTCCGGATGGGGGCTGCGCTCGCGCGTTGGCGGCAGCATCTCCAGCGCCCGCATCACGCTGAGGATGCCGCGCACCCCGGCGCGAATCGCCAGTTCGTCGAAGCGCAGCGCCTCGCCACCCTCGTAGAGCAGATAGGGCAGTTGCCGGGCCATGGCGGCCTGGCGCAGCGAGCCCTCCGGCGGCGGACTGTCGAGGATCACCGGCGCGCCAAAGGCGCGGGCCAAGGGTTCCACCTGAGGATCGGCGAGGTGGGCGCGGATATGGGGCAGGTTGGCGCGGTGCAGGGCACCGGTGTGCAGGTCGATGCCGTGGGTGGCCTTGGCCACCACCTCATCCAGAAACAGGCGCGCCAGGCGGGCGGTGAGGCTGCCGCTCTCGGAGCCGGGGAAGGAGCGATTGAGGTCGCGACGGTCAGGCAGGTAGCGGGAGTGGGAAAGAAAGCCGTAGACATTGACCACCGGCACGGCGATCAGCGTGCCGTGCAGCCGCCTGATCTGGGGCATGGCCAGCAGGCGGCGGATGATTTCCACGCCGTTGATCTCGTCTCCGTGCAGGGCAGCGCTGATCAAGAGCCTGGCGCCGTTGCGACTGCCACGCATGACCCGGATCGGCAGGGCGACGCGCGTGTGGGTGTAGAGGTTGGGCAGCGGCAGTTCCAGAGTCATCTGACTGCCCAGGGGGATGTCGACACCGCCGATGCTGAGCTGCTCTACCATGGCGCGCTGCCCTCAGCCGCGCCCGCGGGTGCGGGTTCTGCCCGGACGGGCGTGGCGTTCGATGAAGTGGATGATCTGGCCGGCAATGTCCTTGCCGGTGACCTTTTCGATCCCCTCCAACCCAGGCGAGGGATTGACTTCCATCACCAGCGGCCCGCGCTTGGAGCGCAGGATGTCCACCCCGGCCACGTTGAGGCCAAGGATGCGCGCCGAGCGCACCGCCGTAGCCCGTTCCTCGGGGGTGATGCGCACCAGCGCGGCGGTCCCGCCGCGATGCAGGTTGGAGCGGAACTCGCCCTCGCGCGCTTGGCGCAGCATGGCCGCCACTACCTTCTTGCCGATGACGAAGCAGCGCAGGTCGGCGCCGTGGGCCTCCTCGATGAACTCCTGCACCAGGATATTGGCCTTGAGCTCGCGGAAGGCGCCGATCACGCTCTGCGCGGCTTGCTGCGTCTCGGCCAGCACCACACCCACGCCCTGAGTGCCCTCCAGCAGCTTGACCACCAGCGGCGCGCCGCCCACTAGCTTGATCAGGTCATTGGTGTCGTCCGGCGAGTGGGCGAAGCCGGTCACCGGCAGGCCGATGCCGCGCCGCGCCAGCAGTTGCATGGAGCGCAGCTTGTCGCGGGAGCGGCTAATGGCCACCGACTCATTCAGCGGGAAGACGCTCATCATCTCGAACTGGCGCAGCACCGCAGTGCCGTAGAAGGTCACCGAGGCGCCGATACGCGGGATCACCGCATCGAAGCCCTCCAGCGGCACGCCTTGGTAGTGGATGCGCGGCGAGTTGGAGGTGATGTTCATGTAGCAGCGCAGATGGTTGATGACGTGCATCTCGTGCCCGCGCGCCTGACCCGCCTCCACCAGGCGTCGAGTGGAATAGAGCTTGGGATTGCGGGAGAGGATGGCGATCTTCACGATGGCACCGGGATGCCACTGCGGTCATAATCGTAGGGACAGCGACGCCCCTGCAGGTAGGAGTAAGCCGGGTCGATCAGGCAGCGCCCGGCCAGGGCGGTGCGCCCGAGCAGCATGCGAAACAGCATGTCGTCGCGGTTGGTCAGGGTGATCTCGATAGACCACTCGAGGGTGCCGATGCGCATCGGGGTGATGATCACCGGCCGGCATTCCAGCTGGCCGCCGGGATTGCGCACCCAGCGCTCGTCCACCATCTCGGCCTTGCATTCCACGACGATATCGGTACGTTTCTGCAGCGGATGCAAACGGAACACCGCCAGACGCCGGCCGTGCTCGTAGCAGGTACCGAGCTCGAACACGTGCAGGGCGGAGGTACGGGCGCCGGTATCTACCTTGGCCTTCAGGGCGGGGACGCCAAGAGCTGGCAGGGACAGCCATTCGCGCCAGCCCAATTGAACTTTCTCGGCCATCGCCGCTCCCTGGAGAAACTGAATGCAGGCTATCTTCACGGCAGGCCGTGCGCCCGGTCAAGCGGCGCCGACCAGGCCCTCGGAGCAGGGGGGCATGCTTCCCCTGCGACACGCAAGCAAGGTTCGTTCATGACAAAACATCGGTCTATACGCTGGCGCCTTGTGCTGCCGGTGCTTTGCATGTTTTGGGCGATGCCGGCGGTTGTGGCCCAAAGCCTGGCCGTCGTCCCTGATCCGGCCTGGGCCCGGGAGCAGGTGCAACTGCGTCGGCAGACCCTGGCCGACGATCTGAGCGCCTTGCAGCGCCAGCGTCAGGAGCTGGAACGGCTGCGCCAGGACACCCCCGCTTTTCTGCAGAACCTCAAGGTCGAGGCGGTGACCCAGGCGATGGTGGAACAGGCCAGGGTGGATGTGGACGCCATCAGCCTCAAGCTGGACAACGTGCGCATCGACATCGCCAACACCGAGCGCGCCATCAAGGAGCTGACCCAGAGCATCGGCGAGCTGGAGGCCCAGGAGCAGCTGCTCAAGAACCCGGCCAAGGAGACCGGCGATGGCGCCGATCGCATCCTGCAGCTACAGAAAGTCAGCGAAACTCTGGAGCAGCGGCGCATCGAGCTGGATCTGCTCAAGCAGCACCTGGACCATCTCGGTCAGTCGCAGCAGCTCGACCAGCAGCGTCTAGAGCTGCTGCGCAGCCGCCGGGCGCGTATCGAAGAACTCTACCAGTTGCGCCAGGACCAGGACCGCCGTACCCAGCAGGAGAACCTGGAGCAGCGCCTCCTGCAGGAGCAGGAGGAGCGCCTCGGCCAGCTCCAGGAGCTGCGCCGGCGCCTGGACAGCGACCCCGGGCTCGGCGACTTCCAGCGCCGCACCCTGCAGATCCGCATCGGCGTGCTGGATGCTCGTAACAAGCTGGACCAGCTGGACCTGCGCCTGAGCACCATCGACAACAGCCTGGCCACCTTGGATACGCTGGTGCAGCGCCAGGATGCGCAGCCACGGGAGCTGGACGAGGGCCTCGAGCGTCTGCAGGGCATCCTGCAGGAACTGAAGAGCGCCCAGGAGCTCATCCAGCGCAATGTCGACGTCGGCGAGCAGCAGAAACTGCTACTCGCCGATGTGGCGCAGAACCTGTCGGCGAGCGAGCGTAAGGAGGCCAACGCCCTGCGCCAGCTCATCGAGGCTCTGCTCGCCGATGTCGGCGAGCGCCGCACGCGCATGAGCGAGCAGCAGAGCCGTGCCGAGCAACTGCGCGGGCAGATCCAGCAGCGCACCCTGGAGCTGCTCAACCGCAGCCTGGTGAGTCGCGCCAGGCTGCCGGCCGATGCCGAGGGCTGGGGCAAGCTGCTGGAGGGACTGGCTTCGGCGCCCTGGGTCATGGTGCATCAGGTGCGCCTCAGTGCCGAATCGGCGCTCAAGGCCATGTGGGAGGGCGGCATCTGGCCGTGGCTGCTGCTGCTGGCGTTGGAGGCGGGGCTGCTGGCCCTGGTGGTGGCCGGCCGCCGCGGCCTGCGCCGCAGCATCGAGCGGCTGCACACAAGCGGTGAGGACACCTATTTCAACGCCTTGCTGCTCCTGCTGCTCAACCTCTTGCGCAAGAACCTCAAGGGCGCCGGGGTGGCCGCCGCCATCCTGCTGATCCTGGCGGTCTTCCCGGTGCCGCAGCCGGGGCTGTACATCATCATCGCCTTGGTGCTGCTGTGGGTCGGCATCAAGCTGCCCATCAACCTGACCTGGCTGCTGCTGGCCAGCCCCGAGCTGCCGGAAGGACAGCGCCATCTCGCGCTCTACCGCCAGCTACGCTGGGTGCTGCTGCTGGTGGCCAGCCTGGCGGCGGTGATCATCCTCGCCCGCCTCAGCCTGCTCGCCGATGAACTGGTGCAGGTCTATGACCGCCTGTTCATGCTCAGCCTGCTGTTGGGGCTCAAGCCCGGCATGCAATTGCGCCGCTTCCTGCTCGGTCTGCTCAGCGAGCGGTTCTCCGGTCAGTTCGGGTTCATCGCGCTGCGCATCATGAGTCTGCTGTTTCCGCTCACCCTGGCCAGCGCCGCGCTGCTGGGGCTGGTGGGCTACCTCAATCTGGCCTGGACGGTGGCCTGGCACCTGGTGGTGTTCCTGCTGCTGCTGGTGGGCTGGCTGGTGCTGCGCGGCCTGCTGGACGACGCCGTGGTGTGGCTGAAGAACTACGCCATCACCCATTCCGAGCAGGGGCTGCTGTGGACCCAGGAGATCATCGCTCCGCTGCATCGCATCGCCAACGTACTGCTGTTCCTCGGCATGGGCGTGGTGCTGTTCAAGGCCTATGGACTGGAGGGAGACTCGGGGGTGGTGGTGGCCATCTGGAAGTTCCTGGAAGCGCCGCTGTTCACCCTGGGCGGCGCCGAGATCAGCCTGTGGCGCATCGCCGTTACCGTCATCACCTTCATGCTGGCCATCTGGTTCGGGCAGTGGTGCAAGGCGGTCACCTACCGCTGGGTGTTCGCCCGCATCACCGACCTCGGGGTGCGCAACAGCCTGTCGGTGTTCACCCAGTACTTCGTGGTGCTGGTGGGTCTGCTCATCACCCTGCGGCTGGTGGGTCTCGATCTCACCACGCTAACGGTGTTCGCCGGCGCCGTCGGGGTAGGGATCGGCTTTGGCATGCAGAACATCGCCAATAACTTCATCAGCGGCCTGCTGCTGCTCATCGAGCGGCCGCTGCGGCGTGGCGACACCGTGCAGATCGGTCAGAACCTCGGGCAGATCTCGCGCATCGGCATCCGCTCGCTCACCCTGCGCACCTTCGACAACATGGACGTGATCATCCCCAACTCGGACGTAATCACCAACGCCTTCGTCAACTGGACCCACAGCGACAATGTGGTGCGTACTGTGCTCTACATCGGGGTCAGCTACGATGCCGATCCCCATGAGGTGAAACGCGTCCTGGAGAAGTGCCTGAACGGCAACAAGATGATCCTGCGCGAGCCGGCGCCGGCGGTGTTTCTGTGGGAGTTTGCAGCCTCAGCGATGAACTTCCGCATGCAGTACTACTGCGACTTCGTGCATGGCGACACCAACGCCGCCCGCTCCCAGTTGCTGTTTGCCGTGTTCGATGCCTTCAAGCAGGCCGGCATTGGCATCCCCTATCCGCAGCAGGAGCTGCGCATCAAGGAATGGCCGGCCAGTGTCACCGTCATGCGCCGCGATGAGGCCCTCGCCGAGGCCCGGGTGCTGCAACCGCCGGGGAGCGGCACCGTGGTGCCGCTGGAGGGGAAGGGCGGGGCACAGTGAATCGAGAGTTCCTAACCGATCCCGTAGCGCCCGACCCAGTCGCGGGCGAACTGCCAAGCCACACGCCCGCTGCGCGAGCCGCGGGTCAGCGCCCAGCGCAGGGCCGCGGCGCGGGATTCCTCGTCCAGGCCGGTGCTGTGGCCGAGTTCCTTGAGCCAGTAATCGACGATGAGCAGATAGTCGTCCTGGCCGAAGGGGTGGAAGGACAGCCACAGGCCGAAGCGCTCGGAGAGCGAGATCTTCTCCTCCACCGCCTCGCCGTGATGCAGCTCGCCGTCGACGATGCGTGCATCGCGGTTTTCCGACATGTACTCCGGCAGCAGATGGCGGCGGTTGGAGGTGGCGTAGATCAGCACATTGTCCGGGGCGGCGCTGATGGAGCCGTCGAGGATGGCCTTGAGGGCCTTGTAGCTGGGATCATTGGCCTCGAAGGAGAGATCGTCGCAATAGATCAGGAACCGTTCCGGACGGCCGTCGATGAGCTCGACGATCTCGGGCAGGTCGATGAGGTCGTCCTTATCTACCTCGATCAGACGCAGCCCCTGGGCCGAGAACTCGTTGAGCAGGGCCTTGATCAGCGAGGACTTGCCGGTGCCGCGGGCGCCCCACAGCAGGGCGTTGTTGGCCGGCAGCCCGGCCATGAACTGGCGGGTGTTGCGCACCAGCTCCTCCTTCTGTCGCTCCAGGCACTGCAGATCTTTGAGGCGCAGACGGTGCGGGTGGCGCACCGGATGCAGCGAGCCGCGCTGTAGCGGCTTGCGCCAACGGAAGGCGACATGGCCGGTCCAGTTCGGGGCCGGATCGGGTTGGGGCAATAGCTGCTCCAGGCGCTCTAGCAGCTGCTCGGCACGCGCGATCAGAGGCTCGAGTTGGGTCATCGGGACGATTCCTCGGGTCGGTGCGGGTGGCGTCGGTTCAGACGCCGGGATCTTCGGCAAAACCCGCCAGCAGGCCTATTTCCAGGGCCATCTTGATCAGGGCGGACAGGGAGGAAGCGGCCATCTTCTCCATGACGTTGGCGCGATGCAGCTCCACCGTCTTGCTGCTGATGCCGAGCTTGACGGCGATGTCCTTGTTGCTGGTGCCGCGCACCACCCAGTGCATCACTTCGCGCTCGCGCGGGGTGAGCGTGCTATAGCGGCGCTCCAGCTCGGCGCGCCGGGCGACGCGGGCGCGGCGGGTACGGTCCAGCACCAGGCACTGGTGTACCTTGTCCAGCAGCTGCTGATCATTGCAAGGTTTCTGCAGGAAATCCAGGGCGCCCTGGCGCAGCGCCCGCACCGCCTGCTGCACGTCGCCGTGACCGCTGAGAATGATCACCGGCAGACCGATGCCGCGCTGGACCAGCTCGTGCTGGATGCCGAGCCCGTCGAGAGGGCCGGGCAGGCGCAGGTCCAGCAGCAGACAACCGACCTCCTCATCGCCGCGGTAGTCGGCGAAGAAGGAGGCCGCATCCGCATAGCCGCGCACCTGCAGACCCACCGAGGTGAGCAGCAGGGCGAGGGCTTCGCGGAATGCCGCGTCGTCGTCGATCAGATAGACCAGCGCCGCCGACCCGCTCTCCGTCATGCTCGTCGTTGTCCTGTTCCAGTTGACGTTATGGTTATGGTGTGCACTGCGCCACTATAGCGGAAAACCGGGCTTTCTCCGCTCACCCGGAAGCGGTAGGCTGCCCGGTGCGCGAACGAACGCAGAACCGAAGGAGGAGAGATCATGAACGCCGACACCGCGCCACCCGTCCTCGATGAGTCCATCCTGCTGCGCCGGGACGAGGATGGCATCACCACCCTGACCCTCAACCGTCCGGCCCAGTACAACGCCCTCTCGCAGGCCATGCTGGGGGCATTGCAGGCCGAGCTGGACGCCATCGCCGCCGACGAAGCGGTACGGGTGGTGGTGCTCGCCGCCGCTGGCCGGGCATTCTGCGCCGGCCACGACCTCAAGGAGATGCGCGCCAGCGAGGAGCGCGACTTTCACCGCGCCCTGTTCGAGCAATGCAGCCAGATGATGCTCACCCTCAACCGCATGCCGCAGCCGGTGATCGCCCGCGTCGCCGGCATCGCCACCGCCGCCGGCTGCCAGCTGGTCGCCGCCTGCGACCTGGCGGTGGCCGAGGCGGGGGCACGCTTTGCCGTCTCCGGCATCAACGTCGGCCTGTTCTGCGCCACTCCGGCAGTGCCGTTGTCACGCAATCTTACGCGCAAGCGCGCCCTGCAGATGCTGCTCACTGGCGAATTCATCGACGCCGTCACCGCCCAGGAGTGGGGATTGGTCAATCTGGTGGTGCCGGCTGCCGAGCTGGATACGGCGGTGCACCGCCTGGCTGCAGCCATTTGCGCCAAGTCGCCGCTCGCCATCCGCATGGGCAAGCAGCTGTTCTACCGGCAGCTGGAGCTGAGCCTGGAAGAGGCCTACCGTCTGGCCGGGGAAACCATGGCCTGCAACATGGACAGCCAGGATGCCCGCGAAGGCATCGACGCCTTCATCGCCAAGCGCAAACCGATCTGGCGCGGACGCTAGCCGCTGCCCATCACCCCCCCAATAGGGGGTGACGCGGGCAGGGCACCGGGCCGATAGTGATGGCGGGCCATCACCAGGAGCGAATGGCTCAGTTTCATAGGCTATTGCCTTACGTTTACGTAAACGTAAAACTACTGCCCTGTTCCAATACTTGAAAGCCTGTCCGAGACAGATTCGGGCCACGCGCCCCAGGCCCAGCAGCGTGAGGAGTGAGCATGACCACGTACTACGCCCCAATCCGCGACATGCGGTTCGTCATCGAGGAGCTGGCCGGCTTGGCCGAGGTGGCGGCGTTGCCCGCATTCCGCGAGGCCGAGGTTGGTCCCGATCTGGTCGAGGCGGTGCTGGAGGAGGCCGGCAAGCTCGCCGCCGAAGTGCTGGCGCCGCTCAACCGGCCCGGTGACCAGCAGGGCGCTCGCCTGACGGCGGACGGAGTGAAGGCGGCCGACGGCTTCGCCGAGGCCTACCGACGCTTCGTCGCGGGCGGCTGGAACGGCGTCGGCGCCCCGGCCGAATATGGCGGGCAGGGATTACCGGAGCTCTTTAACACCGCCACCCACGAGATGTGGAACGCCGCCAACATGGCCTTCGCCCTGTGCCCCATGCTCACCGCCGGGGCCATCGAGGCGATCAAGCATCACGGCTCGGCGCAGCAGCAGGCGCTATACCTACCCAAGCTGGTCTCGGGCGAGTGGACCGGGACCATGAACCTGACCGAGCCCCAGGCCGGTTCCGATCTCAGTGCGGTGCGCACCCGCGCCGTACCCAACGGTGACCACTATCTGATCAGCGGGCAGAAGATCTTCATCACCTGGGGCGACCACGATGTGGCCGAAAACATCGTGCATCTGGTGCTGGCCCGTACTCCCGATGCGCCCGAGGGGGTGAAGGGCATCTCGCTGTTCATTGTGCCCAAGTTCCTGCCGGATGCGGACGGCAGGCCGGGCCGGCGCAACGACGTGCACTGCATCTCGCTCGAGCACAAGCTGGGCATTCACGCCAGTCCCACCTGCGTCATGGCCTTCGGTGACCACGGCGGGGCGGTGGGTTATCTCGTGGGCGAGGAAAACAAGGGCCTCGCCTATATGTTCACCATGATGAACGAAGCCCGCCTCAAGGTCGGCCTGCAGGGCCTGGCCATCGCCGAGCGCGCCTACCAGCAGGCGCTCGCTTACGCCAAGGAGCGGGTACAGGGCCGCCCGGTGGGGGTAAAGCACGGTGAGCGCGTGACCATCCTCCACCACCCCGACGTGCGCCGCATGCTCCTGACCATGAAGGCGCAGATCGAGGCCATGCGGGCACTGGTCTACGTAGTCGCCGGTCACATGGACCTGGCTCGCCATCACCCCGAGGCGGCGGTGCGCAGCCGCTGCCAGGCGCGAATCGACCTGCTCATTCCGGTGATCAAAGGCTGGTGCACCGAGCTCGGGGTAGAGCTCACCTCGATCGGGGTACAGGTGCACGGCGGTATGGGCTTCATCGAGGAGACGGGCGCCTGCCAGCACTTTCGCGACGCGCGCATCGCCCCCATCTACGAGGGCACCAACGGCATCCAGGCCAGCGATCTGGTGGGGCGCAAGCTGGCCCAGGACCAGGGGCGGGCCATGGCGGCGCTCATCGCAGACATGCGTGCGACGCTGGAAGAGCTGGGTCAGGTGCCGGGCGATGACCTGGTGGTGATCCGCTCTGCGCTGACCGAAGGGGTGGATGCCCTGGATGCGGCTGCCGCCAAGGTGCTGGCGCTGCTCGGTAGCGATCCCAACGCCGCGCTGGCGGCGAGCTTCCCGTATTTGATGCTCACCGGCTACGTTTGCGGCGGCTGGCAGATGGCCCGGGCCGCACTGGTTGCTCAGCGGCGCCTGGCCGAGGGCGTGGATCCGGCCTTCCATGAGGCCAAGCTGATCACCGCCCGTTTCTACGCCGAGCAGATCCTGACCAAGGCCGGCGGTCTGCGCAAGGCGGTGGAGAGCGGCGGAGTCAGCATCATGGCCCTGAGTGCCGAGCAGTTCTAAGGCCGGTACCCCTGGCCGCTGGCCTCGGCGGCCGGGTTCGGTTATCCTTGGCCACCTCTCAGCCGGAGAGGTGGCCGAGCGGTTTAAGGCAGCGGTCTTGAAAACCGCCGTAGGTGCGAGCCTACCGTGGGTTCGAATCCCACCCTCTCCGCCAGATCAAATGCTTACGCACACGCGCAAGCCCCGCCCCTTGGACGGGGCTTATTTTTTTGGGCCATTTTGGGGCCATTGCCCCAACCAGAATGAAGAGGGATCACCATGGCTCAGATCGAGAAGCGCGGCCCGGCCAGTGGCCGGTGCGCATCCGCCGCAAGGGCTTCCCCGAGGATCGGGACCATGTCCGTGATCTGTTCCGGCTCGACGATAAGCGACGGCGATAAGGCGATGATGTCCCCGGTGACGCGGATCAGTAGGCCGTTACTGAAGCAGCCGGCGAAGACGCCGTAGGCGCGAGCGCCTGCTGCCGGTTGGCGAGGTCGTGAGTGCATAATTGTTTTGACGACAATATGTCGACAATGCAATATTGCTGAAGAGCAATCAACCGACCACGAAAGGAACCATCATGACGGCTGGAAAAGTTGCGATTGTAACGGCAGGCCGAAGCGGCATGGGCGCCGCGGCGGCCAGGAGATTGGCGGTGGACGGTTTTCGCGTGGCGATCCTCTCCTCCTCGGGCAAGGGGGAGGCGCTTGCCAAGGAGTTGGGCGGTATGGGCGTGACCGGCTCCAACGAGTCGAACGAGGATATCAAGAAGCTTGTCGATGCCGTTGTGGCGCAGTGGGGGCGGATTGACGTGCTCGTCAACAGCGCCAGCCATGGTCCGAGGGCGCCGATCCTGGAGCTGACCGACGACGACTGGGGCAAGGGATTGGATGTTTACTTCCTCAGCGCCGTCCGCCCGATCCGCCTCGTGACGCCGGTGATGCAGCGGCAGAAATCGGGCGTCATCATCAACATCTCCACCGCCTGGGCGTTCGAGCCTTCGGCGATGTTCCCGACATCGGCGGTGTTTCGGGCCGGCCTTGCGTCCTTCACCAAGATTTTTGCCGACACCTACGCGGCGGACAATATCCGTATCAACAACATCCTCCCCGGCTGGATCGACAGCCTGCCCGCAACCGAGGAACGCCGCCGGAGCGTGCCGTTGCAGCGCTATGGCACGGCGGAGGAAATCGCCGGGACCGTCAGCTTCCTGGCATCCGACGATGCCGCCTACATCACCGGCCAGAATATCCGCGTGGACGGCGGTCTCATGCGCTCGGTCTGATCAGTTGTAGTGCCCTTAGACGAGGGGACGGCCTTGGCAGGAGCGGTGGCGTGCTACGAGCCACTCAGGGTCTATTCCACGGCCTGACCAAGCGGGATCTCGGTCGTGTAATTTTCCTTCATGAAGTCGATGAAGTTGTCCCGGAACTGCCGAGTATGCGCGTGCGCCAGCTCATCGGCCCGCTGCACGTCCTTGGCCTTGATCGCCTCGATCATTTCATTATGCTCGCCGGTCAGGAGATAGCCCTCGTGCGTGCGCTCCAGGTACTCGAAATGCATGTGGAGCATGCGCCGCCCCTGGTTGAGCAGCCGCTCGTAGAAGCTGGCGAGATAGGGGTTGCGACCCGCATGGGCGATGGCCATGTGGAAGTCCTTGTTCGCTTCCGACATGGCGAGATGGTCGCCGGTCCTGACCGCAGCCTCGAACTCGCGTTGCCGGCGCACGATGAGCTTCAGATCGGCCTCTGTCCTAAGCTCGGCCGCAAGCCGTGTATTCACACGCTGCGCGATATCGAGCGCCTCCACATATTTCGGAAAGCTGGCGATGTCGACGGGCGCGACGATCGTGCTGCGATTGGGCAGCGTCACGACGAGTTCCTCGCCCGCCAGACGGATGAGCGCCTCGCGCACAGGGGAGCGTGATAGACCGAAGCGCTCGGCGAGCGTCGTTTCATCCAGAAGCTGACCGGGGGCCAGCTCCAGCGTAAGGATTTCCGTTCGAAGCGTGTCGTACACGCTCTTCCAGCCTGCGCCTTTCGCGCGCCTGGTCTCCAGTTCCGCGCTCACTTCAGCCTCCTTCGCGATAGGTCGATCGATCGGGCTTCGAACGACTCTCGAAGCAACGCCAGAATACCTGCTCGGCCCGATAATGTCGACACGTTGCATTTTTATGTTGACTTGTCAGTACTGAGCCGATATAAATCGCAATGTCGACACTGTGGCGACACAAATACAAAGGAGGAACTGCTCATGCTCTTGAAAACGGTGAGATTTGCCACGCCGGCCCTGTCGGCGCTCGCGCTGCTGGCGGCTTTTTCAAGCACCGCAAGTGCTCAGTCGGCGGAAGGCTACTGGCAGGGTGTCCAGAAGGCGGGCGTTCTGCGGTGCGGTGCGGCGGTGGCGCCGCCTTACGTCATGCGGGATCCGGCGACCGGCGAGTATTCCGGCTTCTTTGCCGATCTCTGTCGGCAGTTTGCCGAGGTCCTGAAGGTGAAGCCGCAGTTCGTCGATACGGCCTGGGACAACATCGTTGCCGGGCTGCAGGCGGGTAAATGGGACATGTCGCTTGCGCTCAACCGGACGCCGGCGCGCGCGATGGCGATAAACTTCTCTATCCCGGCAATGCAGTATCAGATCTCACTCGCCTACAACAAAAACAACCCCAAGATCCCCGCCAATCCAAAATCTGTGACCGATATCGACAAGCCCGATATCACGCTCGCCGTCATGTCGGGCACGGCGCAGGACAAGGCGATCTCGGCAGCGATCAAGAATGCGCAGATCCTGCGCCTGCCCGGTAATGACGAAACGCGCTTGGCCGTTACCTCCAAGCGCGCTGACATTCTGGTTGACGCCTCAGACACCAACCAGCTCTTCACGCAGGCCAATTCCGATTGGGCAGTCGCCTTCAATCCGACCCCCGCACTGGCCAAGCAGGGTGTCGCGTTCGGGCTTCCGCGCACACTGTCCTTCGCGGATGTGGAAGTCGTCAACATTTTCCTGGAGGAAAAAGTTGCGACTGGTCAGGTCGACGAACTGATCCGCAAGGCAGTCGATCAGGTCATCAAAGCCGGTCAGTAAAAAAATAAAACGGTGCGGGGCCCTGATGCGGTTCCGCCCCGTTTTGTGAAGCCAAAACGCGAGGATTCAGCCATGGCGACAGACGCTCCTCCGCTTGTTCAGGTCAAAGACCTGCATAAGAGCTATGCTTGCGCCATTCAGGTCCTGAAGGGCCTTGACATCGAGATGCACGCCGGTGAGCGCGTAGTCGTCATCGGCCCCAGCGGCGGCGGGAAGAGCACACTCCTGCGAGTCCTGATGGGTCTGGAAAGCATCGACCGCGGGTCGATAACTTTCGGCGGCAAGCCTTACATTTCCGTCTCCAACAGAAAGACCGTCATCGACACGAACGTGCGCCGGTCGATCGGTATGGTGTTCCAACACTATACGCTGTTTCCGCATCTCAACGTTTTGCAGAATCTCATCCTGGCGCCCTGCAAGGTACGCGGAGAGAAAAAAGCCATCGCCGCCGAGCGCGCGGCTGCCTTGCTCACCCGGTTCGGGCTAGGGGCGAAGATCGACGCCTATCCCGCCCAGCTTTCCGGCGGCCAGAAGCAGCGCGTGGCGATTGCCCGGGCGCTGATGCTCGATCCCAAGCTGATGCTGTTCGACGAGGTGACCTCAGCACTCGATCCGGAACTCGTTGCGGAAGTCGAACAGGTCATTCTGCAACTCGCCGCCCAGAACATGCCGATGGTCATCGTCACGCACGACATGTGGTTTGCCCGGAACATCGCCTCACGGGTGATTTTCTGCGCAGGCGGCGTGGTGGTCGAAGACGGGCCGCCGGAGCAGGTTCTCGGTGCGCCGAAGGAAGAGCGGACGCGGGAATTCATCGAACGTGTCTTTCATATTCGCCAGTGACGAGGGCGCGATGAATTACTCCTTTGATTTCCAGGCCGTCATCCGCAATTTCCCGTCGCTGCTCGACGGGCTTTGGGTCACGATGGAGCTGACCGTTGCGGCAAATCTGATTGGGCTGACCTTCGGCTTTGCGGTCGCCTTGCTCGTCATGAGCCGGTTCGCGATCCTGCGCGTTCCGGCCACCCTCTTTGTGGAATTCTTCCGCTGCACCCCGGCGATTGTGCAGATCGTCTGGATCTTCTACTGCGTGCCCATGATCTTCGATGTGTTTCTGGGGTCGATGACGATGGGCATCCTGGCGCTCGGCCTCAATCTGACCGCCTTCAACGCCGAAGCCTATCGCGCATCGATCCAGGCCGTTCCGCGCGAACAGCTCGATGCCGGCGTCGCGCTTGGTCTCAACCCCTTGCAGCGCGTGCTCTACATCGTCCTGCCGAGCGCATTCCGAGCCTCCATTCCGGTTCTGCTGACCAACGGGATCGGCATCTTTCAACAGAGTGCGCTGGTTGCCATCGTTGCGCTGCAGGACCTGATGTATCAGGGCAAGACGCTGGCGACTGAGACCTACCGGCCGATTGAAACCTTCACCACGGTGGCCCTGATCTATTTTGCCGTGTCCTTCCCGGTCACGCAGCTCGTCGGCTGGCTGGAACGCCGCCGGGAGCGCTGGGCAAGCTAACGGGGTAAAGCGATGAGCCTCGATTTCAGTATTCTCCTCCGTTTTGAGCAGGCTTTTCTTCTCGGCCTGTGGACGACGGTCAAGCTCACTCTGATCTGCATCGTGCTCGGCTGCTCCCTCGGCTTTCTGCTGGCCCTGGCACGGACGTCGAGACAGGCGCTTCTGCGCGGCCTGTCGGGCATCTATGTCGAGTTCTTTCGCGGCACGCCGGTTCTGATCCAGCTCTTCTGGATCTTCTTCTCCCTGCCGCTGCTTCTAGGCATTGAGCTTTCGAACCTGATGTCGGCCGTCATTGCGCTGTCGCTTTATATGGGTGCCATCACCAGCGAGACATTCCGCGCCTCGCTGAAGTCTGTAGGCCGCGAGCAGCTCGATGCCTGTATCGCGCTCGGCCTGCCGCGCTGGACGCAGGTGACGAGCGTCATCCTGCCACAGGCGATCCTGCGGGCAGTGCCAACCCTGCTTTCGAACTGCATCAGCCTTTTCAAGGAAAGCGCCCTGGTTTCGGCGGTCGGCATGACCGATCTGATGTTCGTCGGCCAGAACATTTCCAACAACACGGCACGTCCGATCGAGGTTCTGACCGCGGTGGCGCTCATCTATTTCGTCATCGCCTTTCCATTGACGCGGGCCGTGACGGTCATCGAGCGTCGCATTCTGCGGAAGCTGGCGGTTTAACTTTACGCAAACAGCTCCGGAGTCGTTCCGGAGGAACAGAGGAAACAAACGATGAAACTGACTGGCGTCATGCCCGCTCTTGTTACGCCGTTCGATGAGGACGGAAAGATCGATTTCAAGGCCTTCGAGAAGCTTTTGACCAAGCTTCGTGCCGATGGCGTCAAGGGCTGGGTACCCTGCGGGTCGACCGGCGAATACAATGCGCTGACCGCCGAGGAGCGCGTCTCCGTCTTGAAGTTCGTCGCCGACTTCGCCAACAAGGACGAACTCCTGATCGCCGGAACCAATGCTGGCTCGACCTGGGAGGTGATCGAGCATACTAAGCGCGCCCGCGATCTCGGCTACACCACGGTGCTTCTCTCCGCGCCCTATTATGCGACGCCGGCGCCCGATGAGTTGATCGCGCATTATCGCGCGGTTCTCGACGCCGTCGATGTCAATATCATTCTCTACAACTACCCGCCCAAGGTCGGCGTCGAGGTGGGCCTTGACGTGTTGGATGCTTTCGTCGATGAGCCACGCATTCTTGGCATCAAGGAATCGAGCGGCAATCTCCTGCGCGCCATCGACATCCGCACCCGCTACGGCAACCGCTACCAACTTTCCAACGGCTCGGACGACCAGACCCTCGATTTCTACCTCTGGGGCGCGACATCCTGGATCTGCGGTCCGGCCAACTGCATGGCCAGGGCCTGCGTCGACCTGGTGAACACCATCGAAGCCGGCCACTGGCTGGCGGCACGCGACAAAATGCAGGTCATTTACGGCGCCATGTCGAGCCTGGAAAGCGGCAAGTTCGTCCAGAAGGTCAAGTATGGCTGCGAGCTCGCCGGCACGCCGGTCGGGGTCGCCCGCCGGCCGCTTCTGCCTCTCGATGCGGAGGAGAAGGCGGCGTTCAGGAAGGCCATGGAACCGGTACTGGGCTGAGCAAGGCTGTCGGGTAGACGAGCTGCCAAGGTCGGGGGCATCGGCACACGAGCGCTATCTGTGCCGATGCTTGAAGAGAGGTACGGACGAGCCCGCATGTTTTCAGCATCGTCTCACCGGGCCGATGCGATCGATCCCCATGCGGGACCGGCTCGTCGGCCAGACTGGCGCTGCTTCATGCAAAGGGTCTCATGGCGCCCGGCCAAACCCTCATCCACGAGTCGATCACTGGCAGCCGCTTTATCTGCACCATCGACAGTTCGACAACCGTCGGAACGTATAGCGCCATCATCCCGGCGATTGCCGGTCAGGCATGGATCCGACGGACCCTTACCCTGAAGGTTTTACTGTGGCCGACACGTGGATGCCCACGGTTTGAACTCGGCATCAAACGCCATCTGCAGACAGGAAACGGTATGAGCAAAAACCAGGGTCGAGTCGCAGTCGTCGGCGCGGGCATCATCGGCGCGGCCATCGCCTTCGAGCTGCAACGGCGCGGAGAAGGCGTCATTCTCATTGACAGAGATGCACCCGGTAAGGGAGCGTCCTACGGCAACTTGGCGAGCATTGCCGTGACCGAATTCATGCCCGCGTCGCGCCCCTCGGTCTGGGCGCAGATTCCGAAATGGCTGCTCGATCCCGAGGGACCGGTCAGGGTGCGCCCATCCTATCTGCCGAAGCTCATCCCCTGGTTCCTCCGCTTCCTCGAGGCCAGCCGGCCATCCCGCGTGAGAGAGCTCGAGGCGGCCGGGGCGGCCCTGTGCAGGCGCGTCTACGACGATCTCCTGCCAATGCTTGCGGCAGCTGGACTATCCGATGTTATCTCGCAGGAGGGTTGTCTCAGCCTTTATACCGACGAGGCCGAGTTCAAGGCCGATCGCGAACATATCGCGGTGCTCGAGCGCTTCGGTGTCCCGCACGAAGTCCTCGGCGGCAGCGCGATCCGCGATCTCGAACCGGCGCTGTCGCCCAAGATCGGCCGCGCGGTTCTGTTCCCGCAGAACCGCTCCGTGCGCGATCCCTACCAGCTGGTCGTGGCGCTCAGCGAGCGCTTCCGCGCGCTTGGCGGCCGGGTAGAAACCGGCGAGGTCGTCGGCTTCGAGCGGTCGGCGGATACGGTCGAGGCGCTGTACCTGGCGGATGGCCGCCGGATCGCGGTCTCGGCAACCGTCCTGTGCGCTGGTGCCTATACCGGGCGCTTGTCGAAGCTTTTGGGTGAGCCGATCCCGCTTGAGACCGAGCGCGGCTATCACACCCAGATCATGGCGCCGGGCATTTCCCTGCGCCACTCGCTCATCTGGCCGGCCCGCGCCTTCATGGTGACGCCCACGGCCGGGGGATTGCGCATCGGTGGCACGGTCGAGATGGCCGGTCTCGATGCGCCGCCCGACTACCGGCGCGCCCGCGTGCTCGTGAAACGTGCCAAAGAGGCGCTGCCGCAGCTTCAGGCCCATGAGGCCACAGAATGGATGGGCCACCGGCCGGCGCTACCGGATACGGTCCCGATCATCGGCCCGTCCGCCAAGACGCGAGGCGTGTATTACGCCACCGGCCACGGGCACCTGGGACTTACCTACGCGGCGACCACGGCCCGGCTCATCGCCGATCTGGTGACCGGCGCCCCGCCGCCCATCGATCTCAAGCCCTACCGCGTCGATCGCTTCTGACACCGATCGAACACCGATCGAAAGGATCAACCGAATGCGCAATGAACTCTACATCGACGGACAATGGGTCAAGCCTTCGAAGGGCGGGACCTTCGCAGTGATCAATCCGGCCACAGAGGAGCTCATCCATCACGCGCCTTCCGCAACCGCCGAGGATGTGGCTGCCGCGGTCGCGGCCGCCCGCAGAGCTTTCGACAAAGGCCCGTGGCCGCGGCTGCCGGGCCGGGAACGTGCAAAATATCTGCGCGCTATTGCCGAGGGCATAAGAGCGCGCTTGGGCGAGCTGGCGCGGCTCGAAGTGCTCGACAACGGCAAACCCTTGCCGGAGGCCGAGTGGGACATCGCCGATGCCGCCGGCTGCTTCGACTTCTATGCGGCGCTGGCGGAGGAGCTCGATACGAAGGCGCAAGAGCCGATTGCTCTCGCCGATGCCCGCTTCACCGCGAAAGCGGTGCGGGAGCCACTGGGCGTCGCCGGCGCCATCATCCCCTGGAACTATCCGCTGCTGATGGCGGCATGGAAGGTCGCTCCGGCACTCGCCGCCGGCTGCACGATGGTCCTCAAACCTTCGGAGCTGACACCGCTCACCGCGCTCGAACTCGCTGCCATCGCCGACGAAGCGGGCTTGCCGGCGGGCGTCCTCAATATCGTCACCGGCCTTGGCCCCGACGCCGGCCAGCCGCTGGCCGATCATCCCGGTGTCGACAAGCTCGCCTTCACCGGCTCGGTGCCGACCGGTCGCAAGATCATGGCGGCGGCGGCACGCGATATCAAAAACGTCAGCCTGGAGCTCGGCGGCAAATCGCCCTTCATCGTCTTCGAGGATTCCGACATCGAAAATGCCGTCGAATGGATCATGTTCGGCATCTTCTGGAATCAGGGGCAGGTCTGTTCGGCGACATCGCGTGTCCTGGTCCAGGATGGGATTTATGATCGCCTGCTCGAACGCCTGGTCGCGGAAACCCGCAAGATCAAAATCGGCGACGGCCTCGAACCCGGAACCCTGCTCGGTCCGCTCGTCTCCCAGGGGCAATACGAGAAAGTCCTTGCCGCGATCGACAAGGCGCGCTCCGATGGCGTCACCATCCTGACGGGTGGACAGCGGGCGAGCGGATTCGAGAAGGGTTACTTCGTCGAGCCCACCGTGCTCGTCGATGTGCCGCTCGACAGCGACACCTGGCGCGAGGAGATCTTCGGACCGGTCGTCTGTGTGCGCCGCTTCTCCGAGGAGGCCGAGGCGATCGAGCTTGCCAACGACAGCCGTTACGGGCTCGCCGCCGCCGTCATGTCCGCAGACGACGCCCGCGCCGAGCGGGTGGCGGCGGCGCTGCGCGCCGGCATCGTCTGGATCAACTGCTCGCAGCCGACCTTCACCGAAGCGCCGTGGGGCGGCTACAAACAGTCCGGCATCGGCCGCGAGCTCGGCCGCTGGGGACTGGAGAACTATCTGGAAATCAAGCAGATCACCCGGTTCGTCAGCAAGGAGCCGTGGGGCTGGTACATCAAGTGAGCGGAGCCGTCCGATGAAATGGGAAAAGTCACTCGAGCTGCTCCAGGTCCATTGTCAGGGCGAAATCGGCAAGGTGATCGTCGGCGGCGCGCCGGATATTCCAGGCAGCACGATGCTCGATAAGATGAACTATATCAACGAAGTCGACGACAGCCTGCGCCGCTTCGTCACCTTCGAGCCGCGCGCTCACGTAGCGATGTCGGTCAATCTCCTGCTGCCGCCGTGCCGGCCGGACGCACATGCCGGCTTCATCGTGCTGCAGGCAGATCGCGCCCACCCCATGTCGGGCTCCAATTGCATCTGCGTCGTCACCGCACTCCTCGAAAGCGGCCGAGTGCCCATCTCCGAGCCGGAGACGATCGTGCGCCTCGACACTCCAGCGGGGCTGATCACGGCCCGCGCGCGCTGCGCCGGCGGGCGTTGCCTGTCGGTCAGCCTCGACAACGTG
>DATLYF010000033.1:0-45327 GCA_035575095.1 Candidatus Competibacteraceae bacterium | reverse complement strand
ACGGTGTTCGAAAATCTGGAGCTGGCCATGCGCGGGCGCAAGACGGTGTGGTCCACGCTGCGGGCACGGTTGACCGGCGAGCAACGCGAGCGCATCGAGCAGACGCTGGAGCTGATCGGCCTGGCCGACTGCCCGCGGCAGCGCGCCGGCGCCCTGTCCCACGGCCAGAAGCAGTGGCTGGAGATCGGCATGCTGCTGATGCAGGAGCCGCTGCTCTTGCTGGTGGACGAGCCGGTGGCGGGCATGACCCCGGCCGAGGTGGAGCGCACCGCCGCGCTGCTCACGTCCTTGGCCGGCGCGCATTCGGTGGTGGTGGTCGAGCACGACATGGCCTTCGTGCGCGCCATCGCCCGCCGCGTCACCGTGTTGCACCAAGGCCGCGTGCTGGCCGAGGGCAGCCTGGACGAGGTGCAAAACGACCTGCGGGTGATCGAGGTGTATCTCGGGGAATGACATGCTGACCATCCACCAGCTCAACCAGTACTACGGTGAGAGTCACACCCTGTGGGACCTGGAGCTGAGCGTGCCCGAGGGCAGTTGCACCTGTCTCATGGGCCGCAACGGCGTCGGCAAGACCACCCTGCTGCAGTGCATCATGGGCCTGCTGTCGGTGCGCTCCGGACGTATCGAGTACGAAGCTTGCGACCTCGTCCCGCTGGCTGCCGAGCGGCGCGCCGGATTGGGCATCGGCTATGTGCCCCAGGGCCGGCAGATTTTTCCCCTGCTCACCGTCGAAGAGAACCTGCGTATCGGCCTACCGGCCCGCCGTAACCGGGCCAAGAGCATCCCAGGCTTCATCTACGAGCTGTTCCCGGTGCTCAAGGAGATGCGCCAACGCCGCGGCGGCGACCTGTCCGGCGGCCAGCAGCAGCAGCTCGCCATCGGCCGCGCCCTGGTGCTGGAGCCTAGGCTGTTGCTCCTCGATGAGCCCACCGAGGGCATCCAGCCCAACATCGTCCACGAGATCGGCGAGATCATCCACCGGCTCAACCGTACAGCCGGCCTGACCGTGCTGCTGGTGGAGCAGAAGCTGCCCTTCGCCCGGCGCATCGCTGATCGCTTCTGCCTCATGGAACGCGGCCGTGTGGTAGCCGAAGGGGCGATGAGCATGCTGGACGACAGGCTGGTGAAGGAGTATCTGAGTGTCTGAGCCGATCCACCATTGCTCTGCGGGCGCAGAGCGCACGAGTCCGATGAGCCCCCTCACGATCCAGGAGCGCCTAGCCACTGCCGCCTCGGCCGCGGCCACCCTCACCCTGCCCTTCGAGGCGCGCTGCAAGAGCCGTTTGCTGACTCGGCTGGATGATGGCACCCCGGTGGGTCTGTTCCTGCCGCGCGGCACGGTGCTGCGCGATGGCGATTGCCTGCGCGCCGCCGATGGCCGGGTGGTGGAGGTGCGCGCCGCCGCCGAGGCCGTTTCCATCGCCCATGCCGACGACCTGCTTACCCTGGTGCGCGCCGCCTACCATCTGGGCAACCGCCACGTGCCGGTACAACTGGGCGACGGCTGGCTGCGTTATCCGCAGGACCATGTGCTGGACGAACTGGTGCGCCAGCTCGGGCTGTACATCGAGCACGAGCTGGCCCCGTTCGAGCCTGAGGCCGGGGCGTATGGCACAGGGCATCATCATGGTTGAGGCGGGCTTACCGCTGCTCAACCTGCTGCGCCTCGCCAGCCCGGCCCTGCCGGTGGGCGCCTACGCCTATTCCCAGGGGCTGGAGAGCGCGGTCGAATTCGGCTGGGTGCGGGACGAAGCCAGCCTGCGGGCGTGGCTGGCGGGACTGCTGACTCAGGGGCTGGCGTGGCTGGATGTGCCGGTGCTGGCGCGGTTGTATCGGGCCTGGCAAGACGATGACATAAGAACGGTAAAAGACTGGACTGCCCAGCTCTATGCCTGCCGTGAGGCCGCCGAACTGCGGCTGGAGGAACGCCAGCTCGGCGCGGCCCTGGCGCGACTGCTGGCGGAACTGGACATGGCTGGGGCCGCATCCTGGCGTCGCGCCGAGCCGGTATGCTTCGCCACCCTGTTCGCCCTGGCCGCGGTGCGCTGGAACATCCCCCTGCCCGTTGCCGCCACCGGCTATCTCGGCGCCTGGTGCGAGAATCAGCTGGCCGCCGCCAACAAACTCATGCCGCTCGGCCAGATCGCCGGCCAGCGGGTGCTGACGGCACTGCAGCCGGCGCTCCTGGAAGCCGTGGCGATCGGACTGGCGCTGCCGGACGACGAGATCGCCGGCAGCCTACCCGGTCTCGGTCTGGCCTGCGCCCTGCACGAGACCCAGTACTCCCGACTGTTCCGCTCGTGAATGGCCCTGTGGTGCCCGGTTCGCATGGCCCTGGCTCGGGCACCACATCTAGATTCTAGATTAGAGTGGCGCGCTGGCCCTTGCCGCGTTTGCCCGTCTGGACATGCCTGTTACCCACTCCCCTGCATTCGGCGCCCTGCTCTACAGCCTGTCCATCCTGCTGTTCGCCGTCATGGACACCATCGCCAAGCACCTCACCGGCGCCTATCCGACGGCACAGATCGTGTTCTTCCGCTCCCTATTCGGCTGCCTCACGCTGCTGCCGCTATTCTGGCGCGCGCGGGGCAGTGGGCGCAGCGCGGCGCCGAACCGCAACATCACCATGGTCCTGGCCGGAGCGCTGGGCCTGGCCTGGGGCTGGCATCCGCCCACCCTGACCGATCTCGCACTGTTTGCTGCCATGGGCCTGCTCGGCGGCAGCGCCAACTATCTGGGCTCGCTGGCCTATCAACGCTGCACGCTGAGCACGGTGGCACCGCTGGAGTACCTCCTGATCTGGGCGATGCTGTTCGGCTACGCCTTCTGGCGGGAGATTCCGAGCGCGTGGATGCTGGCCGGAGCGGGGCTGATCGTGGCGGCGAATCTGGTGCTGACGTTGAGCGGGAAACGGCAATGAGTGACGCCCTCACCCCCGTCCGGATGCGCTCCATCCGTGGTGCGCACCCTTGGGGCGCCCGCACGCGGGAGAGGGGGCCCTGATCAGGAGTCTCAAGCCGACGCCCGCCGTCCCTCGGCAGCGGCCGGCAGCCCCTGCCGCGCCGCCCGGTTGAGCGCACTCAGCACCGCCTTGAGGGAGGCGTTGACGATGCTCTCGTCCATGCCGGCACCGAACAGTACGCTCTCCCCCACGCGCAGCTCGACATAGGCCAGCGCCGGCGAATCGGCGCCGCGGCGGGCGGAGTGCTCGTGGTAATCCACCACCTCCAGCGGCAAGCCGCAATGATTGCGCAGCGCATCGACAAAGGCGGCGATGGGACCGTTGCCCTTGCCCGCCACCAGGCGCTCGTGGCCGCCTTCGTGCAAGGTGGCGACGATGCGCACTGGGCCATGGGGACCGTCCTGGCTGGTGCGCTCCTCGATCAGGGCGTAGGGCTGGGCCGGCTCCAGGTACTCCTGGCGGAACGCCTGCCACAGGTCGGCGGAGCTGAGTTCCTTGCCGGTCTCGTCGGCGATGGCCTGCACCACCTGGCTGAACTCGATCTGCATGCGCCGCGGCAGCTCGATGCCATGGTCCTGCTCCAGCAGATAGGCGATGCCGCCCTTGCCGGACTGGCTGTTGACGCGGATCACCGCCTCGTAGCTGCGGCCGACATCGGCCGGATCGATGGGCAGATAGGGCATTTCCCAGATACCGTCCGAGTCGGCCTTGCGCGCGGCGAAACCCTTCTTGATGGCGTCCTGGTGGGAGCCGGAGAAGGCGGTGAACACCAGCTCGCCGGCATAGGGATGGCGCGGGTGCACCGGGAGCTGATTGCAGTACTCCACCTCACGCATGATCGGGTTGATGTTGGAGAAGTCCAGCCCCGGGTGTACGCCCTGGGTATACAGGTTGAGCGCCAGGGTGACGATGTCGACGTTGCCGGTGCGCTCGCCGTTGCCGAACAGCGTGCCCTCGATGCGGTCGGCGCCGGCCATCAGCCCCAGCTCCGCTGCTGCCACGCCGGTGCCGCGATCGTTGTGCGGATGCAGGCTGATGATGACGCTGTCGCGGTTGCGGATATTGCGGCAGAACCACTCGATCTGGTCGGCGTAGACGTTGGGCGTGGCCACCTCCACCGTGGCCGGCAGGTTGAGGATCAGCTTGCGCTGCGGGGTGGGCTGGTAGACCGCCATCACCGCCTCGCAGATCGCCTTGGAGAATTCCAGCTCGGTGCTGGTGAACAGCTCCGGCGAGTACTGAAACACCCACTCGGTCTCGGGACGGGCTTCGGCCAGAGCCTTGATCTGCCGCGCCGCGCTCACGGCGATGTCGATGCAGCCGGCCTGGTCGACGTCGAACACCACGCGGCGGAACAGCGGGGCGGTGGCGTTGTAGACGTGGACGATGGCGCGGCGCGCGCCGGCGAGCGCCTCGAAGGTGCGCTCGATGAGATGCTCGCGGGCCTGGGTCAGCACCTGAATGGTGACGTCCTCGGGGATGAGGTCGTGCTCGATCAGCTCGCGCACGAAGTCGAAATCGGTCTGCGAGGCCGAGGGGAAACCCACCTCGATCTCCTTGAAGCCGATGCGCACCAGCAGGTCGAAGAAGCGGCGCTTGCGCTCCGGGCCCATGGGCTCGATCAGCGCCTGGTTGCCGTCGCGCAGATCGACGCTGCACCACAGCGGCGGTCGGGTGATGACGCGGCTGGGCCATTGCCGGTCGGGGAGGTGGACCGGGGCGAAGGGACGGTACTTGGTGGCGGGATTCTCGAGCATGAAACGATCTCCTGACTGAATCTGCAAAACGTGCCTGCAACGGGTCACGGCGCGCATCGATCCGGCCGCCGGGCAGCCGCTAGGCCCGGCGACCGCCGCCTAGTCGCAGCCCCGTCCACCGCCGGGAGAGGTCATCAGGAGAGGGATTTCGTTGCTGAGGATTCATATCGCGCCTGCCACACCGGAACCGACCAGGGCGCCGTGCGCCCACCACGCCTTTAGCGGCGTAGTAGTCGTAGGTTCAGGCTGTGGAGACGGAGAAAGGCGTTCATGAGGTCACACCTTAACTATGGTGCGGGGTTGCCGTCAACCGCGGCGTGGCGCGTTCACCAGCCACACCCCCAGCACCACCACCGCCATCCCGGCCAGCGCCGTCCCCGGCAGACGCTCACCGAAGACGAGAAAGGCCAGCAGCGCCGTAGTCGGCGGGGTGAGATAGAACAGGCTGGCCACTCGCGCTGCCTCGCCGCGGCGGATCAGGGTATAGAGCAGCCCCACCGCCCCCACCGACAGCACCAGCACCAGCCACAGCAGGGCGAATACGAACTCGCCGCTCCACGCCACCTGCCGGGTCTCGAACAGCCCGGCCCCGCTCAGCATGGCCAGGCCGGTGACGGCGTACTGGATGACACCGCCGGAGCGCAGATCCATACCGGCACAGTGACGCTTCTGGTAGAGGGTGCCGAGGGTGATGCCGAACAGCGCCACCACGGCCGCCGCCAGGCCGAAGCCGTTGGTGCCGCCCTGCCCCAGGCGGCTGGACACCACCAGGACCACGCCGAGCAGGCCCAGCGCCAGCCCCGCCCACTGCCGCCCCGTGACCCGCTCCGCGAGCCACCAGCCGGCTACGGCGGCGGTGAGCAGCGGCTGGATGCCGACGATGAGGGCAGCCACGCCGGGGCTCAGCCCCGCGCCGATAGCGCTGAATACCCCGCCCAGGTACACGGCATGCACCAGCAGCCCGGCCAGGGCGATACGGCCGGCCTCGCCCCAGCTGCGCGGCCAGGGGGCACGGGTGGCCAGGGCGAAGACCAGCAGCAAGGCCGTGGCGATGATGAAACGCAGGGTCAGAAAGGTGAAAGGCTCGGCGTGCGGCAATCCCAGCTTGGCACCAATGAAGCCGGTACTCCACAGCACTACGAACAGGGCCGGAGTGATGCTGAGCCAGAGAGAATGCGCGCGCGCCGTCGCCATGGGCTGTCTTCCGTCACGAGGGGAGCGGCAGTATACGCCGAACCTCGTGCCGGCCGCAGCGGTCCCTGGGTTACGCTGTGGCCGACAGTCACGCTAATTTGGCTTCTTCGAATTGCGCGCCCCGATGAAAACGGCCGCTCTACCACGGTGGTTCCACGGACTCGGCGAAGTTCTGTATGATTCCGCTGGTATCCGTGCCGCTGCGCGCATCCCCTCTCCCATGGGCGGGAGAGGGCGTATGGAGCAGTTACTGCTCTAGCGTCTGCTGAAGCGCCAGCGAATCGAACGGTATTTTCGGCGATTCATATCCCTGCTCCCGATATTTGTCGTGGCAGGCTTTGCAGGCCTTGGCGGTCTCTCCCACCTGCGTCTTGAACGCCGCCTCGTCGCCGCCCCTGGCCATCTCCGCCAGCTTGCCGGCCTGGGTCTGCAGCTGCTTCAGCTTGCTCTGGAAGTCATCCCCCAGTCCTGCCAGATCTCCGGCTTGGCCGCGGTCTTGGCGCCCTGCTCCGAGCCCTGGGGGAAGCTCTCCAGGATCATGTGGGTCATGGCTTCGATGCGGGCGCTGTTGCTGGCCGCCACCTTCGGATCGAAGGGGATCTCGCCCTTGGCCATGGCGCCCAGCGGAGCGAAGTTCCAGCGAATCACCTGGTACACGCCCTAGCGGTACTTGATCGCCTCCTCGGGCTTGACCGCGCTGGCGGCGATGGCGGCACCGCCGCCCAGGCCGAACAGGGCAAGCAAGCTGATGGCTTTCCTCATGACGCGCTCCTGTTGTTGTGGATCACATAAACCCATGATGCTAGTCGGATGCCGTGAGCTGGCGCCAGGCCAGGGCCGCATCCAGTACCCGGTATTGCCCGGGCTGCAGCCCGGCCAGGCGCCACGGGCCGATGGCGGCGCGGATCAGGCGCAGGGTGGGATGGCCGACCGCCGCGGTCATGCGCCGCACCTGGCGGTTACGCCCCTCGTACAGGGTGAGCGCGAGCCAGGCGGTGGGGATGCTGGCACGGTAGCGGATGGGCGGATGGCGTGGCCACAGCCCCGGGGGCTCATCGATACGCCGCACCCGTGCAGGCCGGGTTGGGCCGTCGTTGAGCCGCACGCCGCAGCGCAGACGCTGCAGCGTCGCCTCGTCGGGGATGCCTTCCACCTGCGCCCAGTAGGTCTTGGGCAACTTATGCCGGGGATTGGCGATACGGGCTTGCAGCCGCCCGTCATCGGTGAGCGCCAACAGACCCTCGCTGTCTCGATCCAGGCGTCCGGCCACATAGACCCCGGGGATGGGTAGGTAATCGGCCAAGGTGGTGCGGCCGCGCTCGCGGTCGGTGAACTGGGAGAGGACGTCGTAGGGTTTGTTGAACAGGACCAGCCGGGACATCAGGCGCGGTAAGCCTCGATGAACTCCGTCATAGCCTTGGATACCGTATCCCGGGCCTGGAAGTGGGGCACGTGGCCACAATCCGGGATGAGTAGGGTGCGCACTGACCCCGATACGCCGCGGGCGATGGCGTGGACCTGTTCGGGCGTGCCGTATTCGTCGGCCTCGCCCTGGAGGATCAGCGCCGGACAGCGGATGCGCGGCAGTTCATGCTCGATGTTCCAGTTGCGAAACTCGGGCGCCAGCCAGGTCTCAGCCCAGCCGGCGAAGGTGGCCGGCGTCTTGGTGCCATGGTAGCGGGCCAGGCGTACGGCCAGGTCGGTGACGCGGAAAGCCTCCCGGGTGGCGCGGATGCCGGTCAGGGTCAGTTCCTCCACGAACACATGGGCGGCCTCGGTGATCAGGGCCCGGGGACGCTCGGGAAAGGCGGCGGCATAGAGTAGGGCGATAGTGCCGCCGTCGCTGTGGCCGATCAGGATGCAGTCGTCCACCGCGCAGGCCGCCAGCACCTGGGGCAGGATCACCTGGGCCTCGTGGTAATGATAGTCCAGCGGCCGCGGCCCGGCGAGGCTGTCGGAGCCGCCGTGACCGCGCCGCTCGTAGACCAGGCCGGGCAAGCCGAGGCACTGGCAGAGTATGGCGGGAAAATCCTTCCACTGGGCGATCGAACCCAGCCCCTCGTGCAGAAACACCAGCACCGGCCCCGCTCCTGCGTCCCTGGGGATGAGGCGGCGTACCCGCAGCCGGGCTCCTGCGGCATGTACTGTGAGGTCCTCATGGTGCATCGCCAAGGCTCAGTCCTCCTGCTCTCCGAGCGGCTGCAGGGCGACGTGCAGCAACGCTAGGCGCTGGGTCGGATCCTCCAGTTCCAGCAGGGCCTGCTTGGCGATGAGCGGCATGGGCAGCAGCTCGGACAGCCGGTAGCCCAGCCAGGCGGCGCTGTCCCAGTCCTCGCTGAGCAGGCGCCGGTAGGCTTCGACCTCGTCCCGCCCCAGGATGTCCCAGAGCAGTTGACGTAGACGCTGGTGCTCGAGGCCAATGGGCAGTCGCGGTTCCTCGGGCAGGTGTTCGATCTCGCCCAGCACCAGTTGATCGTGGCGCACATGATGCGCCAGCACGCGGAACTTGCCCTCGCCGCGGCAGGTGATGCCGAGCAGCCCGTCCTCCAGGCGATCGAAATCGACGATGCGGGCCAGGGTGCCGACCTCGTGGAAACGGGCCGCCGAACCCACCTCCTGGCCTTCGCGAATCAGCACCACACCGAAGGGCTCGTCCAGACGCAGGCGCTCGCTCACCATATCCAGGTAGCGCGGCTCGAAGATGCGCAGGCTCAGCGGCCCGCCGGGGAATAGCACGGTATTGAGCGGAAACAGCGGGATCTCACGGCTCATCCCTTGCCCCCCCCCAGCGCGGCATCAGGGCATGGTCCACGCCGAGCTGATCCAGCACCCGGGCGACGATGAAGTCCACCAGCTCCTCCACCCGCTGCGGGTGATGATAAAAGCCAGGATTGGCGGGCAGGATCACCGCCCCGGCCCGGGCCAGGGTCAGCATGTTCTCCAGATGGATCACCGAGAATGGCGTCTCTCGCACCACCAGGATGAGCTTGCGCCCCTCCTTGAGAGTGACGTCGGCGGCGCGCTCGATGAGGTTGTCGCTGGTCCCGTGGGCGATGGCGGCCAGCGTGCCCGAGGTGCATGGACAGACCACCATGGCCCGGGCCAGACTGGAGCCGCTGGCAATGGGCGCGGTCCATTCTTCCTGGCCATAGACCTGGAGCTGCTCGGGAGCGCAGCCATGACGTTCGATGAAAAAGCGCCGCATGTCGGCCGGGCGGCTGGGCAATTGCAGCTCGGTCTCCATGCCGATCACGACCTGGGCGGCCTTGGACAGCATCAGGTATACCGGCTCGCCGGCGCCGAGCAGGCATTGCAGTAGGCGCAGCCCGTACTGGGCACCGGAGGCGCCGGTTAGGGCGAGCGCAATGGGTCGTTTAACCACCCAGCGCCTCCAGCAGCTTCTGATGGATGCCGCCGAAACCGCCGTTGCTCATCACCAGCACGGCGTCCCCCGGCCGGGCTTCGCTGACCACGGCGGCCACGACGTCGGCGATGGAGCGCAACACCCGAGCGCGGCCGTTCAGTCCTGCAGTCACCGCCTCCAGCGACCAGCCGAGCTGAGGATCCTGGTACAGCACTACGGCATCGGCCGCCGCCAGAGACGGCGCCAGGCTGTCCTTGAACACCCCGGCCTTCATGGTATTGGAGCGTGGCTCCAGCACAGCGATGACGCGCCCGGCGTGACGCGCCTTGAGGCCGGCCAGCGTGGTGGCGATGGCGGTCGGGTGATGGGCGAAGTCGTCGTAGACTTGCACGCCGCCGGCCTCGCCGCGCAACTCCAGACGGCGCTTCACCCCCTGGAAGCTGGCTAGCGCGGCGATGGCCTGGACCGGTGGCACGCCCACATGGCGGGCGGCGGCGATAGCGGCCAGGGCATTGTGGACATTGTGCTGGCCGAGCTGGGACCACTGCACCCGCCCCAGCGGCTGGCCCTGCAGACAGACGGTGAAGGCGGAGCCGTCGGCTGCCACCGCGCGAGCCTCCCAGTCGCCGGTGGCGAAGGTTTCCACCGGCGTCCAGCACCCCATCTGCAGCGTCTCGGCCAGGTTGGCATCGGCGCCGTTGGCGACGATCAGGCCGTTGCCCGGGACGGTGCGCACCAGATGGTGGAACTGCCGCTGGATGGCAGCGAGATCGGGGAAGATGTCGGCGTGGTCGTACTCCAGGTTGTTGAGCACGGCGGTGCGCGGCCGGTAATGGACGAATTTGGAGCGCTTGTCGAAGAAGGCAGTATCGTACTCGTCGGCCTCCACCACGAAGAACGGCCCCTGCCCCAGCCGCGCCGAGACGCCGAAGTTGGCCGGGATGCCGCCGATCAGAAAGCCCGGCTGCAGACCGGCCTCCTCCAGTATCCAGGCAAGCAGGCTGGAGGTCGTGGTCTTGCCGTGGGTGCCGGCCACCGCCAGCACCCAGCGCTGCTTCAGAACCTCGTCGTACAACCATTGGGGCCCGGAGACATAGGGGATGCCGCGCGCCAGCGCCGCCTCCACCATCGGGTTGCCGCGGGTCATGGCGTTGCCGACGATGATCAGATCGGGCACCTCGTCCAGATGTGCGGGCGCGTAGCCCTCGCAGACACGGATCCCCAAGCTGGCGAGCTGGGTGCTCATGGGCGGATAGGCATTGGCGTCTGAGCCGGAGACGCTATGGCCCAGGGCACGGGCCAACAGCGCCACACCGGCCATGAAGGTGCCGCAGATACCGAGGATGTGCAGATCCACTCGCTAGCCACTCATTGCAGGGGAGAACAGCCAGCCCATCACCATCATGGTGATCAGCAGATAGCCCAGGGCATAGGCTACGCCGCGCCAGGGCGGACAGGACAGGGCATGGCGCAGGATATGACCGATCAGCGCCACGTTCCAGACCAGCAGCAGCAGGTAGAACAGCGACGGCAGCGCCATGGCCTCGCGCATCCCTTCGACCCGCTGTAGCCAGGCCAGGATGGGCAGCCCCACCAGACCCAGGAGGGTGCCGGTGCCGGCCAGGGCGGTCAGGGTCTGGGGATAGCGCTCCGGGTAGCCCGCCAGGAACAGTAGTACATAGCTCAGCCCGGACAGCAGCCCAAGGTCTACCAAGGCCTGCAACAGAGCGCTGAAGAATGGCCCGCCCAACAGCCACAACACCAGCCAACCGGACAGCAGATAAGCGACCAGCGTCAGGCGCAGCAACACCTCGGAGGCCGGCACGTCCTGCGGGCCCTTGCGCAGCAGGCTGATGTCCAGGAACAGGTTGAGCAGGACTGCCATGGCGGGGCCTGGGCTCAGTGCCGGGTGGTCGGCACCTCGGGCTGCCCCGGTGCAGCCAGCAGCGCCTCCACGTCCACGGCGTCGAAGCCATAGTGCTGGCCGCAGAATTCGCAATCCACCCCGACCTTGCCGCGCTCGGAGAGCAGGGCGCGCAGTTCCTGTCCGCCCAGGGAGCGCAACACGGCTTCGATGCGCTCGCGCGAGCAGGTGCAGCGGAAACGCAACGACTGCGGCTCGAACAGGCGCAGGTCCTCCTCGTGAAACAGGCGCCGCAGCAGCGTACCGCTGTCCAGGCCGAGCAGTTCGGCCTCGCTCAGGGTGGCGGCGAGCATGCCGATCCGGTTCCAGCCGTCGGCATCTCCCCGGCTCTGGCCGGGCAGGCGCTGCAGCAGCAGGCCGCCAGCGCGTTCGCCATCGGCTGCCAACCATAGCCGGGTCGGCAGTTGCTCGGAACGATCGAAGTACTCTTCCAGAGCACCGGCCAGATTATTGCCGTGGATCGCCACCAGCCCCTGATAGCGCTCACCCTTGGCCGACTCCAGGGTCAGCACCAGGGTGCCGCCGCCGCACAGCTGCGCCAGCGGTGCCGGCGCCGGTTCCCCATGCCAGCGCGCCAGGCCGCGCAGAGTCCCGTCGGCCTGGCACTGCACCAGCAGCAGGTGCAGCAGGCCGTTGCCGCCTTGCAGTTGCAGGGTGAGCTGGCCGTCAAACTTGATGGTAGCGTAAAGCAGGCCGGCGGCAGCCATGGCCTCGCCCAGCACGCGGCGGATCACGGGCGGGTAATCGCGCCGCTCCAGCACCGTACGCCAGGACTGGGCGAGCTGCACCAGCTCGCCACGCACGCCCAGGCGCTCGAACAGGAAACGTTGCAGGGTATCGCTCATCTCATTTGGCTCCGGGGAGCGGCGGCAAACGCCGGCGCGCTCCTCGCTCTCAGCCCTTCAGCTTGGCCAGCAGCAGTTCGTTGACCTGCTGGGGATTGGCCTTGCCCTTGGAGGCTTTCATCACCTGGCCGACGAAGAAGCCCAGCAGCTTCTCCTGCCCGGCCCGGTATTGCTCGATCTGCTTCGGGTTGGCGGCCAGCACCTCATCCACCAGCCTCTCGATGGCGCCGGTGTCGGTAATCTGTACCAGACCGCGCTTGTCGATGATGACATCGGCCTCGCCCTCGCCGGCCCACATGGCCTCGAACACCTCTTTGGCGAGCTTGCCGGAGATGGTGCCGTCGGTGATACGCCGGAGCATGCCGGCCAAGCTGGCGGCGGATACCGGGCTGCGCTCGATCTCCAGGCCGGCCTTGTTCAGGGCGCCAGCCAGGTCGCCCATCACCCAGTTGGCGCATAGCTTGGGCTCGCCGCCGACCGCCGCCACCAGCGCCTCATAGTAGTCGGCCAGCGCCCGGCTGGCGGTGAGCACGCCGGCATCGTAGGCCGACAGCCCGTACTGCGCCATGAAGCGGGCGCGCTTGGCGTCGGGCAGCTCGGGCAGTTGCGCGCGCACCCGCGCCAGGAAGGCCTCGTCCAGCTCCAGCGGCAGCAGATCCGGCTCGGGGAAGTAGCGGTAGTCGTTGGCCTCCTCCTTGGAGCGCATGGAACGGGTCTCGTCCCGTTCCGGGTCGTAGAGGCGGGTCTCCTGCGTCACCTGGCCGCCGCTCTCCAGGATCTCGATCTGGCGTTCGATCTCGAACTCGATGGCGCGTTCGACGAAGCGGAAGGAATTGACGTTCTTGATCTCGGTGCGGGTGCCGAACCTGGCATCGCCCTTGCGCCGCACCGAGACGTTGGCGTCGCAGCGGAAGCTGCCCTCCTGCATGTTGCCGTCGCAGATGCCGAGGTAGACCACCAACTGGTGCAGCTTCTTCATGTAGGCCACCGCTTCCTGGGCCGAGCGCAGGTCGGGCTCGGAGACGATCTCCAGCAGCGGTGTGCCGGCCCGGTTGAGGTCGATGCCGGAGTAGCCGTGGAAATCCTCATGCAAAGACTTGCCGGCGTCCTCCTCGAGGTGGGCGCGGGTGATGCCGATGACCTTGTGGGTGCCATCGGGCAGCTCGATGGTGAGGCTGCCCTTGGCGACGATGGGCAGCTCGTACTGGCTGATCTGGTAGCCCTTGGGCAGGTCCGGGTAGAAATAATTTTTGCGTGCGAACACCGAGCGGCGGGCGACGGTGGCGCCGATGGCCAGGCCGAACATCGCCGCCATGCGCACCGCCTCGCGGTTTAGCACCGGCAGCACGCCGGGCAGGCCCAGGTCGATGGCGCAGGCCTGGGTATTGGGCTCGGCGCCGTAGGCGGTGGGCGCGCCGGAGAAGATCTTCGACTTGGTGGCGAGCTGGGCGTGGATTTCCAGCCCGATGACCGCTTCCCATTCCATCGTTTCGGTACCTTTGCGAGGGGGGTCCGTCGGTTCAAAACCCTGCCGGCATGCGCCGGTGCCAGTCACTGACCTGCTGGTAGCGATGGGCGACGTTGAGCAGCCGGCCCTCGGCGAAGTAGTCGCCGATGATCTGCAAGCCCACCGGGCGGCCAGCGGAAAAGCCCACCGGGATGGACATGCCGGGCAGGCCGGCCAGGTTGGCCGAGACGGTGTAGATGTCGTTGAGATACATGGCCACCGGATCGGTACTCTTTTCACCCAGATCGAAGGCCACCGTCGGCGCGGTCGGCCCCATGATCACGTCTACCTCGGCGAAGGCGCGCCGGAAATCATCGCGGATCAGGCGGCGGATCTTCTGCGCCTTCAGGTAATAGGCGTCGTAGTAGCCGGCGGACAGGGCGTAGGTACCCACCATGATGCGCCGCTGCACCTCGGGGCCAAAGCCCTCACCGCGGGAGCGGGTGTAGAGGTCCAGCAGATCCTTGGGCTCGGCACAGCGGTAACCGTAGCGCACGCCGTCATAGCGCGCGAGGTTGCTGGAAGCCTCGGCCGGCGCCACTACGTAGTAAGCGGGGATGGCGAGGGCGCTGTTGGGCAGGCTGACCTCCACCAGCTCGGCGCCGAGCCGCTTGTATTCCTCCAGCGCCGCCTCGATGACTCGGGCTACACCGGCGTCCAGGCCCGCGCCGAAGTATTCCTTGGGCAGGCCGATGCGCAGCCCCCGGATGTCGTCGTTCAGGCTGGCCCGGTAATCGGGCACCGGCCGGTCGGCGCTGGTGGAATCGCGCTCGTCGAAACCGGCCATGGCGGCGAGCAGCAACGCGCAGTCCTCGGCGCTCGCCGCCAGCGGTCCACCCTGGTCGAGGCTGGAGGCGAAGGCAATCATGCCCCAGCGTGAAACCCGGCCGTAGGTGGGCTTGAGGCCGGTGATGCCGCATAGCGCCGCCGGCTGACGGATGGAACCGCCGGTATCGGTGCCGGTGGCTGCCGGCGTCAGGCGGGCGGCTACGGCAGCCGCCGAGCCGCCCGAGGAGCCACCAGGTACGGCCCGCGTATCCCAGGGGTTGCGCACCGGGCCGTAGTAGCTGTTCTCGTTGCTCGAGCCCATGGCGAACTCGTCCATGTTGGTCTTGCCCAGCATCACCATGCCGGCGCGGTCGAGGCGCTCGACCACCGTGGCGTCGTAGGGGGCGATGAAGTTGTCCAGCATCTTCGAGCCGCAGGAGGTCTTCACCCCTTCGGTGCAGAAGATGTCCTTGTGCGCCAGGGGAATACCGGTGAGCGGACCGGCCTCGCCCGCGGCCAGGCGGCGATCGGCGGCGCGGGCCTGCGCCAGCGCGCGCTCGGCGGTGACGGTAATGAAGCTGTTGAGGCGCCCGTCCAGGGACGTGATGCGCGCCAGATAGTGGCGGGTCAGCTCCTCGCTGGAGAATTCCCGGGCCGCCAGTGCGGCGGCGAGTTCGGCGATGGTCTTGCTGTGCATGGCCTTTCCGTATACGGCTGCGCGGTGCGGAGGGCGCTGGGCGCCAAGCACCGCACGCGGATCATTCGATGACCTTGGGCACCAAATAGAGCCCGGCCTCGGTGAGCGGGGCAATGGCCTGGAAGCGCTCGCGCTGGTTGCGCTCGGTGACCACGTCGTCGCGCAAGCGTTGCGCCATTTCCAGCGGATGGGCCAGGGGCTCCACGGCGCTGGTGTCGACGGCGTTCATGCGCTCCACCAGCTCGATGATGGAGGACAGCTCGCGGGCATAGCCGGGGATCGCCTCGGCGCGGATGGCGAGCCGCGCCAGATGGGCGATGCGCTTGACCTCATCGGGCCCTATCGACATCGAGTGATTCTCCCTGCTGGATCGATCGTTTTCGGGTCGCTCACGGTAGCACAAAGCTCGCTTGCTCCCAATCCCCCCGCCTTGTTAGCATTGAGCGCTTTCATTTGCAGGTAGAATGCGAGAATGCTCCCGAAGCGGCTACGCGGTCTGTTTTCCAATGACCTCTCGATCGATCTGGGCACCGCCAACACGCTGATCTACGTGCGTGGCGCCGGCATCGTCCTGAACGAGCCCTCGGTGGTGGCCATCCATCAGGATCCCAATCGAGGCGGGCCGCGTACCATTGCCGCCGTGGGCATGGAGGCCAAGCGCATGCTCGGCCGCACCCCCGGCAACCTGACCACCATCCGCCCACTGAAAGACGGCGTCATCGCCGACTTCGTGGTCACCGAGAAGATGCTGCAGCACTTCATCAAGAAGGTGCATGCGCGCAAGTTCTTCAGCCCCAGCCCGCGGGTCCTGGTCTGCGTGCCCTGCGGCTCCACCCAGGTCGAGCGCCGCGCCATCCGCGAGTCGGCCATGGGCGCCGGCGCCCGTGAGGTCTACCTGATCCAGGAACCGATGGCGGCGGCCATCGGCGCCGGCATGCCAGTGGACGAGGCGCGCGGCTCCATGGTGCTGGACATCGGCGGCGGCACCTCCGAGGTGGCGGTAATCTCGCTCAACGGCATCGTCTACTCGGCTTCGGTGCGTATCGGCGGCGACCGCTTCGACGAGGCTATCATCAACTACGTGCGCCGCAATTACGGCGTGCTCATCGGTGAGCCCACCGCCGAGCGCATCAAGCAGGAAATCGGCAGCGCCTATCCCGACAACGAGGTGCGCGAGATCGAGATCCGCGGCCGCAACCTGGCCGAGGGCGTGCCGCGCAGCTTCACCCTCAATTCCAACGAAATCCTGGAGGCGCTGCAAGAGCCCCTGTCCGGCATCGTCGGCGCGGTCAAGACGGCACTCGAAGCCACTCCCCCGGAACTAGCCGGCGACGTCGCCGACCGCGGTATCGTGCTCACCGGCGGCGGGGCGCTGCTGCGCAATATCGACAAGCTGATCATGGAGGAAACCGGTCTCAATGTGGTCATCGCCGACGATCCCCTGACCTGCGTCGCCCGCGGCGGCGGCCGCGTGCTGGAACTGATCGACGCCCACGGCACCGATGCCTTCGGCATCGAGTAAACCTCTGCGGCGGTCATCCGTTCCGGTCCGCTCCGGCCCGTCGAGCTGGCTCCCTTGGCCCGGATCAAACCCAACGGCGACAAGCCGCTGTTCGCGCCGGAGGCAAGCGCCAACGTCCGCGTGGTAGTGTTCCTGCTCGCCTCGCTGGCGCTGATGACGCTGGACCAGCGCTATCAGCAACTGGAGCGGTTGCGCGACGTCCTCTCCACCCTGCTCTATCCGGTGCAGTACGCCATGCAGTTGCCGTTCAGCGCCTGGGAGCAGCTCTCCCGCAACCTGGCGAGCCGCGAGGCGCTGGTCGAAGAGAACCAGCAGCTCAAGCAGAAGCAGCTGTTCCTCAACGCCCAATTGCAGCGTCTGGCCGCCATCGAGGCGGAGAACCGGCGCCTGCGCATGCTGCTGGAGTCCTCGGTCAGCATCAAAGAGCGAGTGCTGATCGCCGAACTGCTGACGGTGGACTTCGACCCCTATCGGCACCAGATCCTGCTCAATAAAGGCCGGAGTCACGGCGTCTATCCGGGCCAGCCGCTGCTCGATCAGCAGGGCGTGATCGGCCAGATCATCCATGCCAATACCTTCACCTCCACGGCCATCCTGATCACCGACCCCAACCACGCCCTGCCGGTGCAGGTCAATCGCAACGGACTGCGCACCCTGGCGGTGGGCACCGGCAAGTTCCAGGAGCTGGAATTGCCCTATATCCCCAACAACGATGACATCGAGGTCGGCGATCTGCTGGTCACCTCCGGACTGGGCGGGCGCTTCCCGCGCGGCTACCCGGTAGCCAGGGTGACCAAGGTCGAGTTCGATCCTGGAAGCCCCTTCGCCAAGATCGTCGCCCAGCCCACCACTCAGCTGGACCGCATCCGCGAGGTGCTGCTGGTGGTCAGCGACCCCGAACCGGAGGCCGACAGCATGCGCGTCGGTCCCTACAAAGCGCCATGAAAACGATCCAGCGCCAGGGTGGCTGGATCATTCTATGCACCCTCCTCATCGCCTTCGTCCTCGACAGCATTCCGCTGCCGCCTTGGCTGGATCACTTCCGCCCGGACTGGCTGTCTCTGGTGATGATCTACTGGTGCATGGCCCTACCCCACCGCCTGGGCGTGGGCAGCGCCTGGACGCTAGGGCTGTTGCAGGACGCCGCCCGCGGCACCCTGCTCGGCCAGAATGCCCTGGCCATGACGGTGGTGGCCTACATGACCCTCAAGACCTACCGCCGCATACGGGTCTTCCCGCTCTGGCAACAGGCCTGGAGCGTGCTCCTGCTGCTGTTGGTGAAGCAGCTGCTGCTGGTGTGGATCAACGGCGTGGTAGGCTATCCGCCGCGCGACTGGTGGTATCTCGCCCCGGCCCTGGGAGGGATGCTGTTGTGGCCCTGGCTGTTTATCATTCTGCGCGACCTGCGCCGCCATTTTCAGGTCAGTTGACGGCAACCCGCTCTGCCACGCTGTGCCATGTCCAAGCCACGTAACGGCAACACCCTGACCCAGGAAAAGGACCAGCGCCTGGAGGCCGAACTGTTCGGCCGCCGCGCCCTGGTAATCCTGGCCCTGGTGGTGCTGGCCCTGCTCATCCTGATGGGGCGCATGGCTTATCTGCAAGTACTCAACCACGAGCTCTTCACCACTCTGTCGGAAAGCAACCGGGTCAAGCTGCAGCCATTGCCGCCCAGCCGCGGCCTGATCTACGACCGCAACGGCGTGCTGCTGGCCGACAACCTGCCCTCTTACCGCCTGGAGATCACCCCTGAGCAGGTCGAGGACATGGATGTCATCCTGGACGAACTCCGCCGCCGCATCCCCATCAGCGACCAGGATATCGGCCGCTTCCGCAAGCTGGTGAAGCGCACCCCGGCCTATAACGGGGTGCCGCTGCGCTTCGGCCTGAGCGATCGCGAGGTAGCGGCATTGGCGGTGGATCTGCACCGCTTTCCCGGGGTGGAGATCAAGGCCGATCTCACCCGCTACTATCCCATGGGCAAGCATGCCGCCCACATCGTCGGCTATGTCGGGCGCATCGACGAAAAAGAGCTGCAGCGTATCGACCCCGGTGAGTACGCCGGCAGCACCCATATCGGCAAGATTGGCGTGGAACGCTCCTACGAGGATGTGCTGCGCGGCCGGGTCGGTTATCAACAGGTAGAAACCAATGCTCAGGGCCGGGTGTTACGGGTATTGGAAAAGATCCCGCCGGTTCCCGGCAAAAACCTCTATCTCACCATCGACACGCGCCTGCAGGCGGTGGCGGAACAGGCCCTGGAGGGCCACAACGGCGCCGTGGTCGCCCTCGACCCGCGCAACGGCGAGGTGCTGGCCATGGTAAGCCAGCCCAGTTACGACCCCAACCCCTTCGTCAACGGCATCGACAGCCTCACCTACACTGCCCTCAACACCTCCCCCGATCGGCCGCTGTTCAACCGCGCCCTGCGCGGCGTCTACCCACCCGGCTCCACGGTCAAACCCGCCATCGGCCTGGCCGGGCTGGAGCTGGGCGTCACCGACCGCAACCGGTCGGTGTTCTGCCCCGGCCTCTACCGCCTGCCCGGCCAGGAGCACAAGTTCCGCGATTGGAAGCGCGGCGGCCACGGCCGTACCAATCTGGACAAGGCCATCACCGAGTCCTGCGACGTCTACTTCTACGACCTGGCCAACAACATGGGCATCGACCGGCTGCATGACTACCTGGACCAGTTCAGTCTGGGCAAGCCCACCGGCATCGACCTGCTAGGCGAGAAACCAGGTCTGCTGCCCTCGCCGGAGTGGAAGAGGAAGGCTCACAAGCAGCCCTGGTATGCCGGCGAGACCCTGATCGCCGGCATCGGCCAGGGCTACATGCTGACCACGCCGCTGCAGCTGGCGCAGATGACGGCGACCCTGGCCAACCGCGGCAAGCACTTCAAGCCGCGGCTACTGTACGCCACCCAGGATCAGGGCACCCAGCAGATCACCCCGGAAGCACCGCGCCCCCTGCCCGATATCGCGGTCAAGGAGATACGCAACTGGGACTATGTGATCGCCGGCATGGTCAATGTGGTACACGGCCCGACCGGCACCGCCAAGAAGATCGCCGTGGACCTGCCCTACCGCATCGCCGGCAAGACCGGCACTGCCCAGGTGTTCTCCCTGGGCCAGGACGAGAAGTACGATGCCACGAAGCTGGCCAAAGAGCTGCAAGACCACGCCCTGTTCGTGGCCTTCGCCCCGGCTGAAGCACCCAGGATCGCCGTGGCGGTGATCGCCGAGAACGGCGGCGGCGGCAGCGCCACCGCCGCCCCTATCGCGCGCAAGATCATGGACGCCTACCTGCGGGAGTTGCCCCCCTCATGAAGATCCCTCTGCTGGGCAATATCGGCGCCATCGACGAGGGCACATCCGGACTGTTGCGGCGCATCAAGCTGGATCCGCCGCTGCTGCTGGTGCTGCTGGTCACGTCCGGCTTCGGGCTGGTCATCCTCTACAGCGCCGGCCGCCAGAATCTGGACCTGGTACTGCGCCAGGGGATGCGCCTGGGGCTGGGCTTCGTGCTGATGGTGGTGCTGGCCCAGTTGCCGCCGCAGCGGCTGCGCGGCTGGACGCCCTGGATCTATCTGGCGGGCACGGCGCTGCTGGTGGCGGTGGATATGGTCGGCTACATCGGTAAGGGCGCGCAACGCTGGCTCGACCTGGGCTTCATCCGCTTCCAGCCGTCGGAGATCATGAAGGTGGCGGTGCCGATGATGATGGCTTGGTATTTCGCCGACAAACCGCTGCCGCCGCGCTGGCCCCATCTCATCATCGGCACTGTCATCACCCTGGCGCCGGTGGTGCTGATCCTCGGACAGCCCGACCTCGGCACCGCGCTGCTGGTGTTCTGCTCCGGCGCCTTCGCCCTGTTCCTGGGGGGACTGAGCTGGAGGATCATCTTCGCCCTGATCGGCGCCTTCGCCGCCATCGCCCCGCTGTTCTGGACCTTCGTCATGCACGACTACCAACGCCAGCGGGTACTGACCTTCCTTGATCCGGAGACCGATCCGCTCGGCACTGGCTACCACATCATCCAGTCCAAGATTGCCATCGGCTCCGGCGGTATCTACGGCAAGGGCTGGCTGCACGGCAGCCAGGGCTATCTGCAGTTCCTGCCGGAGAGTTCCACCGACTTCATCTTCGCCGTGTTCGCCGAGGAGTTCGGCCTGTTCGGGGTCGGACTGCTGCTCACCCTGTACCTGGCCATCATCTGCCGTAGCCTGTACATCGCCGCCCAGGCCCAGGACACCTATTCACGCCTGCTGGGCGGCAGTCTCGCCCTGATCTTCTTCGTCTATGCCTTCGTCAACACCGGCATGGTCAGCGGGCTGCTGCCGGTGGTGGGCGTGCCCCTGCCCCTGATCAGCTATGGCGGCACCTCGCTGGTGACGATCATGGCCAGCTTCGGTATCTTGATGAGCATTCGCGCCCACCGCAAACGGCTTAGCCACTGACAACAACACGCCCGCCCATGACCACCGCCCGCGCCATCCTGTTGCTCGCCGCCACCCTGCCTGCTGCACACGCCGCCGAAACCATGGCCCCGGTCATCACCTGGAGCGAAAGCCGGCCGGACACGACTGCGCGTGCAGCGGTGGCGGGCTCCCTAGTCGAGCGTGCCGAGGTGCAGGGCTTCATCCAGGCCGTGGCGGCCCGTCACGGCCTCGACCGGCGTTGGCTGTATCAGGTGTTCGGCGCCGCCCAGACGCGCCCCGAGATCATCGCCACTATCAGTAAACCGGCCGAGTCCAAGCCCTGGCATGCCTACCGCCGCATCTTCCTCACCGAGAAGCGCATCGGCGACGGCGCCGCCTTCTGGCGCCAACACGCTGCTGCTCTGGCCCAGGCGGAGCGGCAATACGGGGTGCCGGCGGAGATCATCGTCGCCATCCTCGGAGTGGAGACCGCCTACGGCGAGAACACCGGCGGCTACCGGGTGCTGGAAGCCCTGGCTACGCTGGCCTTCGACTATCCCAAACGTGCCGATTTCTTCCGCAAGGAGCTGGAGCAATTCCTGCTGCTCGCCCGCGAGGAAGGCATCGATCCCCTTTCCCTCAAGGGCTCCTATGCCGGCGCCATGGGACTGGCCCAGTTCATGCCCTCCAGTTACCGCCACTATGCGGTGGACTTCGATGGCGACGGTCATCGCGACCTGTGGCGCAACCCCGTGGATGCCATCGGCAGTATCGCCAACTACCTGGCCCGCAACGGCTGGCGGAACGGTGAGGGCGTCACCGCGCCGGCCACCGTCGCCGGTCCCGGCTATCGTGACCTGCTCAGTGCCTACAGCGACCTCAAACCGCGCTATAGCTACGGCCAGTTGCGCCGGCTGGGGGTGGACAGCGGCGCCCGCGCAGCCGACCGCGCACCCGCTCTGCTGCTGGAACTGGCCGGGGAGACCGGACCTGAGTATTGGGTGGGCTTCCACAACTTCTACGTCATCACCCGCTACAACCGCAGCCCTCTCTACGCTATGGCCGCCTACCAGCTCGGCCAAGAAATTCGTCAGCGGATCGGCGGGTGACACGAGCACTCAATGCGGGATATGGCCGCCACAATTGTGGCGCTGTTGCCTGAGCGCACACGAAAAGTCTCTTCTGCCCTGGAAATCCCCCCGGGCTGTGTACTAGCCTAGCGGGAGTGGTGGCGCGCCTGCGTCCCGTGTGAATCGAACAACCGACAAGCTGGATCGCCTCTTGGCTGCACTCTCCATGAGCACAGTCCGCATTGCCTTGTTACCGTTGCTGGCCCTGGGCCTGGCCGCCTGCAGCTCCACCAGGGTCAGCGACCCTACTGCCGGCGGCGGCGAGCTGGTGCCGCGCAAGGAGCCGCCCAGCGCCACCGGCAACCCGGACTCCTACGTGGCCCTGGGCCAGCGCTACTTCATCGCGCGCAGCAGCGAGGGCTACAAGGAACGCGGTGCTGCCTCCTGGTACGGTCCGGACTTCCACGGCAAGAAGACCTCCAGCGGCACGCCTTACAACATGCACGGCATCAGTGCCGCCCACAAGAGCCTGCCCATCCCCACCTACGTACGCGTCACCAATCTGGAAAACGGCCGTAGCCTGGTGGTGCGGGTAGACGATCGCGGACCGTTCAAAGACGGCCGCATCATCGATCTTTCTTACGGAGCCGCGCAGAAGCTGGGCGTGATCGGCAAGGGCACGGCGCCGGTGGAAGTGGAGGCGTTACCGCCCTATCAGTACCTGCCGGGTTCGGGCCCCGGCGAGACCTATTTCGCCAGCCTGGAGCGGATGCGCGGCAGGGGTTATGCCGGCAACGAGCGCCTGGCCGAGCGTGCTGCCCCGCTGCCGCCGGCGGCACCGCTTCTGGCTCGACGCGACGCACCGGCGGCGCTACCACTTCCCGCTCAACCCAGCGCTCAGCCCGCGCCGCTACCGACTCCGGCGGCGCGACCAGCGCCCACGCCGGTCTTGGCGAGCCGTACCGAACCGCTTACCGTACCGCCCCTCACCCTGACCGCGGCCGCCGGAGCTGGCACGTCGCCGGCACAGCCGCTGCCAGCCCAGCCACTCACCCCTGTAGCCGCCGCACAACCGCCGGGGCCGATGGCGCTGCCGATGACCCCGCGGCTGGCACTGGCCTCATCGCAGCCACTCTCTATCGCACCCGTAGCGGATGCATCCTTGTATCTGCAGGTGGCTGCCTTCAACCAGCGCCAGAATGCCGAGCAATTGCGTCAGCAACTCTCCCATCAGCTCGGCCGCAACAGCAGCATCGCTTCGGCCGGCAACCTGCACCGGGTGCGCATCGGTCCTCTGCACGACCGCGACGAGGTCGAACGCTTGGCCCTGCGCCTGGCCAGCCTGGGCTACAGCCGACCTCACCTGGTGGTCGAATAGGTGGCGTTTGTCCCGGCCCCCGCTTGCCGGTAAAATTTCAGGCCTTGTGCAATCACGCCAGAGACCGTTCGCAAGCGCCGCGCCCGCTGGCGTAAGGGAACGACGCCATGCCAACGCGGCGCTCTGCGGATAGCATGCGGCCCACCGCGGAGTGCAGACGTCCAGTCATGTTGATGCCTAATCTGTTGCGTACCTTCATTCTGTCCCTGTTGCTGAGCTGCGCCGCCACCCTGGCCCGCGCCGCCGATCCCATTCCACAGCCGCCCCAGGTGCCGGTTCGCGCCCATGTGCTGATCGACTTCGCCAGCGGCAATGTGCTGGCCGGCAGTGAGGCCGATACGCGCATGGAGCCGGCCAGCATCACCAAGCTGATGTCGGCTTACATCATCTACGGCGCCCTGAAGGAGGGCAAACTCAAGCCCGATGCCCAGGTCACCATCAGCGAACGCGCCTGGCGCACCGAAGGCTCACGTATGTTTGCCGAGGTCGGCAAGCAGGTGCCGGTGGAAGTGTTGCTGCGCGGCATGGTGATCCAGTCCGGCAACGATGCCACGGTGGCCCTGGCCGAGCACATCGCCGGCAGCGAAAACACCTTCGTCACCCTGATGAACCAGACCGCGGCCAAACTGGGCATGAAGAACTCCCACTTCACCAACTCCACCGGCCTGCCCCATCCCGAGCACTACACCACGGCCCACGACATCGCCATCCTCACCCGCGCCCTGATCCACGACTTCCCCGAGCAATATAAGCTCTACTCGGAGAGGGAGTTCACCTACAACAACATCAAGCAACACAACCGCAACCGGCTGCTCTGGCAGGACCCCTCCGTAGACGGCGTCAAGACCGGCCACACCCAGTCCGCCGGCTATTGCCTGGTCAGTTCGGCCAAGCGCAACGATACCCGGCTGATCACCGTGGTATTGGGTGCGCAGAAGGAGGCGGATCGTTACAGCGCCAGCCAGGCCCTGCTCAACTACGGCTTCAGCTTCTTCGAGACCCACAAGCTGTACGATGCCGGCAAAGCCCTGGCCGAAGCGCGGGTGTGGAAGGGCGAGGCCAGCCAGTTGCCCCTGGGACTGGCGGAGGATCTCTACGTCACCATCCCCAAGGGTCGCTATCAGGAATTGAGCGCCAGCCTGCGGGTGAACAATGGCATCGTGGCGCCGGTCGAGCAGGGTCAGCCGCTGGGCAGCGTAGTAGTAACCCTGGACAACCAGGTGGTGTCAGAGACCCCTCTGCTGGCTACCCAGATGGTTGCCGAAGCCGGCTTCTTCGGCCGCTTCATCGACAGCATCTTGATGTGGCTCTACTCCTGGTTCGAGTGAGCCGTGCCGCATGAGCGCGATCATGAGCGACACACCCCCTGCTCTGCTGGAATTTCCCTGCGACTTTCCGATCAAGGTGATGGGCCGCACCAGTCCCGAGTTCCAGGCACTGATGATCGAACTGGTCCGCCGTCACGCCCCCGATCTGGACGAGAACCTGGTGCGCGTGCAGGAAAGCCGCGGCGGCCGCTACCTGGCGGTGACGCTGAACATCCGTGCCACCAGCAAGGCCCAGTTAGATGCCATCTATCGGGAACTGAGCCGGCACGAACAAGTGGTCATGGCTTTGTGAACCGTCCCGCGCTGTGCGTGCGCCGCTTGGGGCGGCGCGACTATCTGCCCGTATGGCAAGCCATGCGGGCCTATACCGAGACGCGCGGCCCCGAGAGCGCCGACGAGATCTGGCTGGTAGAGCACGAGCCGGTGTTTACCCAGGGCCTGGCCGGCAAGCCCGAGCATGTGCTGGCCCCGGGCGACATCCCGGTAGTGCAGGTAGACCGCGGCGGCCAGGTCACCTATCACGGCCCGGGCCAGGCGGTGATCTATTGCCTGCTCGACCTGAAGCGCACCGGGCTGGGCGTGCGGCAGCTGGTGACGCTGCTGGAGCAATCGGTGGTGGCGCTGCTCGGCAGCCACGGCATCACCGGCTATGCCCGTCCCGATGCGCCCGGCGTATACGTCGACGGCGCCAAGATCGCCTCCTTGGGTCTGCGCGTGCGGCGCGGCTGCAGCTATCACGGGCTGAGTCTGAACGTGGCCATGGATCTGGCGCCGTTCAATCGTATCAATCCCTGCGGTTACGCTGGCCTGGCCATGACCCAGCTCCGTGACCTCGGCATCAATTCCGGAATATGGGATGCAGCCAATGGAATTTTGCATAACATGATAAGCTGGTTGGGTTATATTTCCTTTGAAACGGCGGATACCTTGCCGCCCCTTGCCGAACAGGATCGCGCCGATGGCTGAGCACTCTGATACTCCCACCGCCCCCCGCACCGTGCAGCGCGGCGAGAAGCTGCGCGCGGCCGAGAAGATGGCCCGCATTCCGGTGAAGGTCGAGCCCACCCCGCGCGAACAGCAGTTGCGCAAGCCCGAATGGATCCGCGCCCGCTTCCCCGGCACCCCGGAAGTGCAGCGCCTGAAGCAGATCCTGCGCGAGAACCGCCTGCATACGGTATGCGAGGAAGCGAGCTGCCCCAACCTCGGCGAGTGCTTCGGCCACGGCACCGCCACCTTCATGATCATGGGTGCTATCTGCACGCGGCGCTGTCCGTTCTGCGACGTCGGCCACGGCCGCCCCCTGCCGCTCGATCCGGATGAGCCGATGAATCTCGCCCGCACCATCGCCGCCATGGGTCTGAAGTACGTGGTCATCACCTCGGTGGACCGCGACGACCTCAGAGACGGCGGCGCGGCCCACTTCGTCGAGTGCATCCGCCAGACGCGCGCCGCCTGCCCCACCATCCAGATCGAGATCCTCACCCCCGATTTCCGCGGGCGCCTGGAGGTGGCGCTGGAGCGGCTCCGCCACGCTCCGCCCGATGTGTTCAACCATAACCTGGAGACGGTGCCACGCCTGTATCGCCAGGCCCGTCCGGGCTCGGACTACCACCATTCGCTCACCCTGCTGGCGCGCATCAAAGCGCTGCACCCGGCCTTGCCCACCAAATCGGGGCTGATGCTCGGGCTGGGTGAAACCCTCGACGAAGTGCGCGCCGTGATGCGCGATCTGCGCGACCACGGCGTCGAGATGCTCACCCTCGGCCAGTACCTGGCACCGAGCGCGCATCACCTCAAGGTACAGCGCTATGTGCATCCGGAGGAGTTCGAAGCGCTACGCCTGGAGGGTCTGGCCATGGGCTTTACGCACGTGGCCTCGGGTCCGATGGTGCGCTCCTCCTATCATGCCGACCTGCAGGCCAGAGGCGAGCTGGTCAAGTGAGCCCAAGGGCTGTGGCGGGAGTTGCGCCATGCTCATCGACAGCCACAGCCACTTCGATGACGCCAGCTTCGACCACGACCGCGCGGCGGCCCTGGCCCGAGCCCATGGTGCCGGCGTGATTGCCCAGATACTGCCGGCGGTGAGCCAGCGGCTATGGCCCAAGCTCAAGGCCGTGGCCGATCCTGCCCAGGGTCTGTATCCCGCCTACGGCCTGCATCCCTGCTATCTTCCCGAGCATCGCCCCGAGCACCTGGATGAACTGGTCGGTTGGCTGGAGCGGGAGTGTCCGGTGGCGGTAGGCGAGTGCGGCCTAGATTTCTTCCAGCCGGAACTGGACCCCGTGGAGCAGGAGCGCTATTTCCTGGCGCAACTCAAGCTGGCGCGGGACTTCGATCTGCCGGTGATCATCCATGCCCGGCGTGCCGTGGACCAAGTACTCAAGTGCATCCGCCGCGTCGGGCATCTGCGTGGAGTGGTGCACAGTTTCTCCGGCAGCGCAGAGCAGGCACGGCGCTTGCGCGAGTTGGGCTTTCTAGTCAGCTTCGGCGGCCCCATCACTTACGAGCGCGCCAACCGGCTGCGCACCTTGGTCAAGACCCTGCCCGCGGACAGTTTCCTGCTGGAGACCGATGCCCCCGACCAGCCAGGCGTTCTGCACCGAGGGACGCGCAATGAACCAGCATTCCTTCCCGAGGTCCTGGCGGTCGTGGCCGAACTGCGCGGCGAATCGCCTCAGGCCGTCGCCGCCGCCACCTCGTGCAACGCCATCGACTTGTTCGGTCTGCCCTGCCCCCTCCCTGCCCTTGCCTGATCACATCACGGTGCAATATTCACGGCGGCGCGAGTGCGTCGTAGTACATTTGTCATAAAACAACTACTGGAAATAAATTGATATCGCATTTACCCTGTTAAAAATTCCGCGCCTTCGTATACATTCCCGCTGAACGGATCCTGAGCGGCGTGGTGCCCGTTCCACAAACCGGCAAGAACAAACAAGAAAAGGAAGTCGCCATGCGCTTCTCCCCCATCGTCCTGCTCGCTGCCTTATTGACGCTGGCGCCTGTGATCCCGCTGCAGGCAGCTCAGTACTCGGTTCTGATCGACAACGATCTCAATCCCGCCACTGGCTGCAGCGTCACCCTTTCCAACAGCGGCACGGTTAACGGCATCGAGCACCGCCTGAGTGCCCAGGTAACAGGAGGCGCCATCCCCCAGGTGAGCGCCATCACCCTGGAAAGCTGCCAAGGCAGCAGCCTCACCAGCACCGAAAGCGGCAGCGGTGCAGTAGGGCTGAATGTCGGCACCAGCGGTGCCGACGCAGTGGAAATGGCGGTTGCTGACAGCGCGGTGGTCAGTGGATCTTCGAGCGGTCCACGTAATCTCGCAGTGTACTTCGCCGCCCAGGACGCCAACGGTGACGATCTGATCGGCCCTGGCCTGCTCGGTATTGTGGTGGGCATTCCCTCCCTCACCGGCTGGGGGCTGTTAGTGCTGGCCGGTCTGCTGACGACGCTGGCGTTCCACCGTTTGCGTCGCGGTGGTTTTGGTCAGGAACTTGTCGCCGTTGCGCTCCTGCTCACCGCAGGCGGTATGGTGGTGGCGGCCAATTTCGCGACCGATGGCAATGTCGCGGACTGGAACGGCGTGAGCCCCCTGGGCACCGACCCCAATGGTGATGGTGGTGATCCGGTCACCGATCTAGTGGCTGGATTCGGTGCACAGGAACATGACCGATTGTTCTTCCGGTTTGATGTCACCAATCTCGAGAACGCGGCACCGCAAGTCGACCCGGCCAGCTTCAGCCTGGCTGAGCACAGCGCCAACGGCACCGCCGTCGGCAGCGTCACCTTCACCGATGCCGATGCCGCCCAGAGCCACGGCTTCGCCATCACCGCCGGTAACGTGGGCGGCGCCTTCGCCATCGACCCCAGCAGCGGCCTCATCACCGTCGCCAACGACAGCGCCCTCGACTTCGAGACCACCCCCACCTTCACCCTCACCGTCCAGGTCACCGACAACGGCTCACCCGCCCTGTCCGGCAGCGGCACCGTCACCGTGAGCCTGAGCAACGTCAACGAACCGCCGGTGATCTCCGCCCCGCCGGCTGCCTATGCCGTGCAGGCTCACATCAGCCTGATCTATGTCGACGGCACCGGCGATCTGCTGGATCTGATCATCGCCGATCCCGAGGGAGGACCGACGCCTTTTGTGATCGGCGGCGCCGTGCCTTCCACGACTGCCAATGGCGGCTCCTTGAACATCGATACCACAACTGGCGCCTTTACCTACAACCCGCCAGCCGGCTTCATCGGCAGCGACAGTTTCGAGTACCAGATCTGTGATACCGATACGACGCCAGCCTGCAGTCTGCCAGTGACCGCCACCCTCGATGTCAGTGGACCGCGTATCTGGTTCGTTAACAACGCGGCAGCAGCAGGCGATGGTCGCCTATCGTCGCCGTTCAACTCACTGGCCGCCGCCGATAGCGCAGCCAATCAGAATGGCGACCGCATCTTCGTCTACGCGAGCGGCACCAGCTATATCGACGCCGACGGCGTCAGCCTGCAGACCAATCAGTACCTGATCGGCCAAGGCGCCAGCGGCGCCAGCTTCGATGCGGTCATGGGTATCACCCCGCCGGTCGGCAGCGCCGCACGTCCCAGCATTGGCGGCTCGCGGCCTACCATCGTCAACACCGTGAATCTGGCGCCCGGCGTCACCACCCGAGGCTTCAACGTCAGCACCAGTGGCGCCAGCACCGGCCTGTTCGGCAGCGGCGCCAGCGGCATGACCATCAACGAGGTGAGTGTAGCCAGCGCCGGTGCCCCGGCGGTGGACTTGACCAACTCTGGTGGCACGCTGAGCTTCACCCGCATCGATGCCAACGGTGGCGCCAACGGTATCAAACTCACCAACACCAGCGGTTCTTTCACCATCACTGGCAGCGGCAGCATCAATTCCGGCGGCATTCTCCAGAATAACAGCAGCGATGCAGTCGCCCTCAACGGCGCCAGCAATGTCTCATTGTCCTGGATGCGCATCCAGGACAGCGGCCGCCACGGTATCTATGGCACCAGGGTGGTGGGCTTCACTCTGAGCGATAGCATCGTTCAGGGCGCAGGCGACGGTAACGACGAGAGCGGCTTGTACTTTGCCGACCCAGGCAATAACAATCTGTCGGGTAACGCGCTGATCCGAAACAGCATGATCGACCAGCCCGCCGAGGCCGGTCTGTACGTCCACAACTTCAGCGGCACTCTGAACCTGACCGTTGACAATTCCGATTTCACTAACACCATTGGCCAGCCCTTTGGTGAGGATGGCTTGCGTGTGATCGCTGACGGCACATCTACCATCACGCTACGGGTGTACAACGGCAGCACCTTCTCCGGCCTGGAGAGCGACGGGATCGCTGCCTTTGTTCAGGGCACCTTTGGCGCCACTCTGAACGCCACGATCGACGGCAACACTTTCATCGGCGGTGCCAGCAGCGACAACGCCCTCGCCATCCGTGCGGCGGGCACTGGGTTGTTGCGGCTGAATCTCGACACCAACCGCATCACCAACATGCCGAACACGGCTGTCTTGCTGACCTCGGACGAAAGCTCCAACTTCCACGCCACAGTCAGTAACAACGCCATTGGTATCGCGGGTGTACCCGACTCCGGCTCTGTCGACGGCAACGGCATCTCCATGACGGCTGATGATACCTCGGTGGCAGTGCTGGACATCCGCAACAACATCATCCACGGCACCGATTTCGAGGGCATTTATGTCCTGGCCAACGATGGCACCGGCCAGACACCGCGCCTGGACGTCAACATCACCGGCAATGAGGTCGCCAAACCGGATGACAACTCTGCCTTCCCCTTAGGAGTCAACGGCATCTTTGTCTTCTCCATGAACCAGGCCGATATCTGCGCCGATATCCGCAGCAATATCGCCGCTGGTGGCACGGGTATCCCGCCTTACGATGCGAGCATCCAGGTCGCGCAGTACGACGCGTCGACCTTCCGCCTGGAACGTCTCAACGGTGGCAGCGGCATGGTGATCGATCCGCTCACGGTCAGCACCCACGTAGCGAGCGAGAACTCGCCGTCTACCGCCAGTGCCTGGCTGCTGAGCGCCTTCACCGGAGTGCCGAACGATACCTGCGCCACGCCCACGGCAGCGCCCTTGCCGTGAGCGCGCCCCACAAGCACTTGGAGGAATCATCGCGATGGCCGAACCGTTTCTGTCCGAGATCAGACTAATGAGCTTCAACTTCGCACCGCAGGGCTGGGCTCTGTGCAACGGGCAGCTCCTGCCGATTAACCAAAATCAGGCCTTATTCTCACTACTGGGCACCACCTACGGCGGGGATGGGCGGGTCAACTTCGCTCTGCCCGATCTTAGAGGACGCACGCCCATCCACGCAGGCAGCGGCCATACCCTAGGCGAACGCGGCGGCGAAGCTTTCCACACCCTCGATATCGATGAGTTGCCTCATCACAGCCATGTCCTCAACGCCTCGACTGCGGCCGCAACCACGCCCGTTGCCGGCAATGCCATACTCGCCAACGGTGGCAAGGATGTCTATGCCAGTCCGCAATCCCTGGTCCCCATGCATCCTGCAGCGGTGAGCAGTGTCGGCGGCTCACAAGCCCATGAGAACCGGCAACCCTTCCTAACCCTGAGCTTCTGCATCGCCTTGCAGGGCATCTTTCCCAGTCCCAACTGAGGAGGCGGCCATGGCACAACCCTATGTAGGGGAGATCCGCATGTTCGCCGGCAACTTCGCCCCGGCCGGCTGGATGCTCTGCGAAGGCCAACTGCTGCCGATCGCCGAGAACGAAGCACTGTTCCAGCTAATCGGCACTACCTATGGTGGAGATGGGGAAAGCACCTTCGCCCTGCCGGATCTGCGCGGCCGCGTCCCGATTCACCAGGGCAGCGATAACCAGGGCAACTTCTATACCCTGGGCAAAAGTGGGGGCAGTGAGACGGTGACACTGACGGTGAGCCAGATCCCTGCCCACAGCCATCCGCTGTTGGCCTCGATGGCCCTAGCCACGCAGGAGGGGCCTAGCAGGAATGTCACCGGCCAGAGCGAGATCAACATCTACGGACAGACACCGCCGCTGGCACAAATGAGTGCAGTGACCATAGCCAGCAACGGCAGCAGCCAGCCGCACGACAACATGCAGCCGTTTCTGTGCATCAACTTTATTATCTCCCTGTTCGGCATTTTCCCGTCGCCGACCTAGAGGAGCATACCATGGCCGATCCTTTCGTCGCGGAAATCCGAATCTTCCCGTTTAACTTCGCCCCCACTGGCTGGGCCTTCTGCGATGGGCAGATCATACCCTTGTCTCAGAATACGGCGCTGTTCTCGCTGCTGGGCACGACCTATGGCGGCGATGGCAAGAGCAATTTCGCCCTGCCTGACCTACAGGGACGCGCTGCCATGCACCCGGGTCAGGGAGCGGGCTTGACGCCGCGCGATCTGGGAGAAAGCGGCGGTAGCGAAACAGTGACGCTCAGCGAAGCAGAGATGCCGCTCCATTCCCATATGGTAACCACCTCGACCCGCCCGGCTGTGGAGAACGACGCCGCCAATCAGTACTGGGCCCGCACCGCTGGCAATCTCTACAGCGGCAACGCCAGCCAGAACTCGGTGCCTATGGCCGCCGAGTCCCTCGCTCCGACCGGCGGCGGCCAGCCGCACAACAATCTCATGCCGTATCTGACCTTCAACTTCTGCATCGCCCTGCAGGGCGTGTTTCCGCCGCGTAGCTAAGATGGACTCCGTTCACTCAAGCCTGATTGACATTCGCCTACGCCCGGCCACGGATGCCGACCGCCCGTTCCTGAAGGTCGTTTATGCCAGCACGCGTGCTGAGGAGTTGGCGCTGACCAGGTGGAGTGCACCGGAGAAAGAAAGCTTCATCGACATGCAGTTCCGCGCCCAGGACCAACATTACCGGCAGCATTACGCGGGCACCAGTTTCGACCTGGTCCTGGTAGGTGGCACACCGGCTGGACGTCTGTACGTGGCGCGCTGGAGCCAGGAGATCCGCATCGTCGATATCGCGCTGCTGCCCGAGTATCGCAACCGCGGCATCGGTACCGCTTTGCTCATGGAATTGTTGGATGAAGGCCAGTGCTCTGCGCGCGTGGTCAGCATCCACGTCGAGATCTATAACCCTGCCAAACGCCTGTACGAGCGCCTGGGTTTCCGGCACGCCAAGGATGTCGGAGTCTACCAATTGATGAAATGGTGGCCGGCGCCAAAGGCAGAACAACAAGAGCTCGCCTCTGGAGTCTCCTCCACATGCTGAATCGCCGTCACTTCCTGCTTGGCTGCACCGGTTTTTGGGTCATACTGCCGCTATCTGGCACCAGTGCTGCCGAGAAGAGGAAAAGCTCCACTGCGCATCCTTTGCCCGGAGCCGATATCGACCTTTCCTCCGATCTCAGCCGGGCTAAGTTTGCCACTCTGCTCGGCGAAACTTTCGAAGTCTACGGAGGTACCGGCCTAGTCCTGGTCAACCAGCTGCGGTTGCACGAAATCGTCGATCAGGAGGTCTCCACCCCTGAGGTCGAGCAGTTCAATCTGCGCTTCACCGCCGCGCTAGACACTCGCCTGCCCGCAGCCGTCTATACTATGCGTCATGCCCTCGCCGGCCAGACCACGCTGCGTTTGGAACCCGATGGCGAGGATGGCCAACAGCGCTATTATCGGGCCGTCTTCGCACTGCTGCGCTAAGTGCCCTGCCTCGGAGCTGGTGCGCGCTCAGGTAAAGACTGCCTCGTAGCGCATGCCGCCGCTGCCGTCGGGGCCGATGGGCACCAGAAAGATCTCCACCCGCCCCAGGCGAGGATGATGCAGAGGCTGGATGCCCTGCGGCAGCAGAGGCCGCAACGGCCCACGGAACAGCAAGGTGTAAGGCTGGCGTCCCCGTCCCACAGCATCCCCCCATGGCGTTACCTGCACCAGTTCCCAATCCATGGAAATATCCGGCCGTTGCAGCCGGAACGGCTGGTTGAGACAGCTCAGCCAGTCCTCCCAAGTGAGCTTATCCAGCATAATTAGCCCCCTTTACGTCATTGTCAGGCCAACATGGCCCGCCAGGAAATCCCATGTCGAGCGCGCATCATGTCCGCGGGGCATTGTACCTGCTTGCGGCGGAATTTCTGTTCTGCTGCATGGATGCCCTGATCAAGTTCCTCTCCACCGCTCTGCCCAGCGAGACCATCGTCTTCTTCCGCAATCTACTGGCGCTGCTCTTGCTTCTGCCGTGGATCGCGCGTCGCGGCGGGGTAAACATGGCCTGGTCGGCGCTGCGCTTCCATCTGCTGCGCTCGGCTTCGGGCATCGCCGCCATGTACTGCGCCTTCATCGCCCTAGCCCATCTGCCTCTGGCTGAAACCACGGTGCTGCGCTCCACCACGCCCTTGTTCATTCCTCTGATCGCATGGCTATGGCTGGGCGAGCCGGTATCACACACAGCCCGCTTTGCGCTGGCGCTTGGCTTTCTCGGCATCTTGCTAATCCTCAGGCCGGGCCTGGCAGTGTTCTCACCCATGGCGCTGGTGGCGCTAACCTCCGGACTGCTCGCCGCCGTAGCCATGACCACCATCCGTCGCCTGGCCGGGCTGGCCTCTAGCAGCGAGATCGTGTTTTATTTTTCGCTGATGGGCACCCTGCTCTCCTTGCTGCCGCTGACCTGGGGCTGGCAGACGCCGAGCGCCATGCAGTTGGCCGGGCTGCTACTCATGGGCGCTTTGGCCACCAGCGCCCAGTTGCTGCTGACGCGCGCCTACACCTGTGCCCCGGCCGTGGAACTGGCGCCCTATGTGTACAGCACGGTGCTGTTTTCGTCACTGCTGGGCTGGATGCTATGGGGTGAGCGCCTGGATGGGCCGGGCTGGCTCGGGGCTGCGCTGGTAGCGCTGGCTGGCGTCAGTGTGGTACGCGCTGCACGGTGGCGGGCTTGAGGCATAATGGCAAGATGCGTCGGCGGCGGCGCACAGCGCCCTCAGCACAGGAATCGACGAGCATGAACTGGCCTCAGACCTCTCTTACCCAATGCCTTGGCCTCCGTTACCCCATCATCCAGGCACCGATGGCTGGCGGCCCTAGCACACCGGCCTTGGTGGCGGCGGTGTGCAACGCCGGCGGCTTGGGCTCGCTGGCTGCCGGTTACCTGGAACCGGAGCAGATCCGGCAAGCTATCCGGGAGATCCGAGCATTGACCGACCAACCCTTCGCGGTCAACCTGTTCGTTACCGAGACGCCAAGCGTGGACGAGGCCCGGGTGGCCCGTGCCCAGGAAGTGCTCGTGCCCATCCGTCAACGCCTGGGCCTGCAGCCACCAGCCCCGACAGCGCTGCCTGCCCGCTATCTACCCAGCTTCACCGAGCAACTGGCGGTGATCCTGGAGGAGGCGGTGGACGCGTTCAGTTTCACCTTCGGCATCCCCAAGCCGGAGGAGCTGGAGGCGCTCAAACACGCCGGCATCCTCACCATCGGCACCGCCACCCATCTGCTGGAAGCCATCGTGCTCGAGGAGAGCGGCGTGGATGTGGTGGTGGCCCAGGGCCTGGAAGCAGGCGGACATCGCGCTACCTTTCTCGGCAATCCCGAGCAGGGTCTGGTCGGCACCATGCCCCTGGTGGCCCTGCTCACCGACCATCTGCGCATTCCCGTGGTAGCCGCCGGCGGCATCATGGACGGCCGCGGCATCGCCGCTGCCCTGGTCCTGGGTGCGGCCGGGGCGCAAATGGGCACCGCCTTTCTCGCCACCCCAGAGAGCGGCGCCCATCCTCGCTACAAGGAGCTGTTGCTGGGCGGCACCGAGATCACCACGGTACTGACTCGCGCCTTCACCGGACGCCTGGCACGCGCTTTGCGCAATACCTATACCAACGAACTGGCACCGGTAGAGCGGGAGTTGCCAGAGTTTCCCGTTCTGCAAGCCCTGACTCGCGATATCCGCGAGGCCGCCGCCCGTCTCGAGCGCACCGAGTTCATGCCGCTGTGGGCTGGACAGGGTTGTCCGCTGTGCCGTAACCGTCCAGCGGCGGAACTGATCGCGACCTGGGTGCGCCAGGTCGAGGCGCTGTTCGACCGACGGGGGCTGCTCAGCGACCGCTAAGGCCGCTGGTCAGCAGTCGATGCAGCCGCGTCCAGTCGAAGGCCGGGCCGGGATCGGTCTTGCGCCCGGGGGCGATATCGCTGTGGCCGACGATACGCTCGGCGGACAGGGTCGGATAGGCCGCCAGCAGCGCCTGCAGCACCTCGGCCAGCACGGCATACTGGCGATCGCTGTAGGGCTCGTGGTCGGTGCCTTCCAGTTCGATGCCGATGGAGAAGTCGTTGCAGCGCTCGCGTCCAGCATAATGAGATACGCCAGCGTGCCAGGCGCGTTTGTGAAAAGGCACGTACTGCACCACTTCACCGTCGCGACGCACGAGCAGGTGCGCAGAGACGCGCAGTGCCCGGATCTCGTCGAAGAAAGGATCGGCGTCCGAATCCAGAGTGTTGGTAAACAGCGCATCGATCCACGGCCCACCGAACTGCCCCGGGGGCAGGCTGATGCCGTGCAGCACCAACAACTCTACGGCCACACCCGGGGGGCGCTCGTCGCAGTTGGGCGAGATCACCTGCCGCGCCCCCAGCAGCAGGCCGGCGCCGACATCGACGCGCATGCCACCCACGGCCTCAGCGGAAGCGGGTGGTGAAGTCGTAGTTCATCTCCTCGTGCGGGCGCTGCAGGAAGAAGCCCTGCGCCAGCGGCACGCCGCACTGCCACAGCAGCACCAGGGTGACGGAATCCTCGACGCAGCCGGCCACCGTCATGATGCCTTGGGCCTTGAGCCGCTGGGTTATCTCCCGCACCTGCTCCTGGCGCTGACGATCGCCCGCCAACTCGGCCACCAGACGCCGGTCCAGCTTGACGTAATCCACCTGCAGCGCCTGCGCCAGTTCCAGGGAATCGTCGCGGGTGCCGAAGCGCTCCAGGGAGAAGCCGCAGCCCAGACGCCGGAGATTGCTGATGAAGCGGGCGGCCGCCTCCTGGCGGCGTTGGGCGGTGTTCTCCGGCATCTCGAATACCAGACAGCCGGGATCGATCCCGGTCCGCTCGATACCGGCGCTGAGCCAGTCCAACAGAGCGCTGTCCTGCAGGATGGCGGCAGAAACGTTGATGAACAGGGTGGTGTTAGGGTGACTGTCGCGCCGCTCCCGCAGCAGACGCATGGCCTGGGCGATCACCCAGCGGTCGAGCACGATACCCACCCGATGGTGCTGGGCGATGGCGAAAACCGTCTCCGGCTGCAGCTCCCGCCCTTCTTGGTTGCGCAGGCGCAGCAGCATTTCGTAGCGCTCGCAAGTATCGCCGTGCAGGCTGACCACGGGTTGGAACACCAGGTTGAGGCGCTGCTGCTTGACCGTGTCACCGATCTCTTCCAACAGCCGCCGCAAGTGGTATTCTTCCGCCTCCTGATCGGCGCCGGCCACCTGGTAGAGCTTGATACCTTCGTCCTCGTCGGCCATTCGGCAGGCCTGCCAGGCGTGCTGGATCAGGCTCTGCGCATCCTGGCAGTCCTGGGAAGTGAGACTGAGGCCGATGCTTACCTTGCCCAACAGCCGGCCCGCGCATCCGGTCCGCGCCTCCTCCAACAGCGCTCGGCGCACCGAGCGGGCAGTGGCCAGCAGCGCCTCCTGGTAGGCGTTGCGCACCATCACCGCGAACAGGCCGTCGGCTAGATAGGCCGGCTGATAACCATAGCCGAGGGCGAAGCGCAGCCGGCTGGCGACTTCGGCGAGCAATCGGTCGGCGAGGCGCAGATCGCTCTCCTGCAGTTCGCGCAATCCCTCCAGGCTGATCAGCATCAGCCCCAGTGGTCCGGCTTCGCGTTCCTGCTCGCCCGCCACCGAGGTCTGCAAAGCTCGCTCTAGTTGCGCCAGGAAGGCGGGACGGTTGTACAGCCCGCTCACCGGATCGCGCTCATGGGCCTGCTGTAACTGCAATTGTTGCAACTGCTGGCTACGCAGGCGGCGCATCGCCAGCGCCTGCAGATGCTCGTCGGCGACGGGCTTGAGCAGCACGTCGAACCCGCCCCCACTCAGCAATTCCCGGTCGCGCTGCAGTTGCTGCGGCGTGGCCAACAGCAGCAGCGCACAGCGCACTCCAAGCTCATGCTGGCGGATGACCTGGGCCAGCTGCATGCCATCCACTTCCTTGAGCTCCAGATCCAGGAGCAGCAACTGGGGCTGGAAGCGGTATAGGCTGTGCAGCAGTTGCTGGGGCTGCGACAGGATCTGGGTGAGCAGGCCGCGTATCTCCAGGGTGCGCGCCATGTTCCGGGCCAGCTGCTGCTGATCGCTGACGATCAACACCCGACTGCCGCGCAGGGGTTCCGGCAGCAGACGCTCAGCTAGCTGCGTCAGCAGCGCAGCGATGTCCACCGGCTTGGTGAAATAACCGGCACTGCCGGCCTTAACCGCCTCCAACCGCGCCTCCAGGTCACTGCGCTCGGCGAGCAGGAACAGCGGCGTCTTGGGCCCGAGCTGCAGGCGCAGCTCCTCGAGCTCGCGGGCCTGGAACAGCCGCGCCCAGTCCAGGTCGATGATGGCGGCTCCTGGGCTGACGGCGGCGCGCAGCTCGCGCAATCCCGTCAGATTATCCAGACGACGCACCTGGAAGCCCTCCAGTTCCAGGCTCTGCGCCAGTGCGCGGCCGTCCTCGCCCGCTAGCAGCAGGATCGGCCCCAGAGCCGGCGGGGTGCGCTCGCCACGCCGGCGCTCTTCTCCCACCTCGGCCTGCGGCAGGAGCTGCTGCAATTCGTCCAGCAGCTCCAGCAGCCGGGCGCGGCCTTCGCCTTGCGGCAGTTGCCCGCCCATCAGACAATCGTTGACCTGCTGCTCCAGTTGCTCGGCGAGCTCGGCCACGCGCCGGTATTCTCCGTGGCTGCGGGCAGTCTGGAGCACGTCCCGGGCCACCCGTGCCAGCAGCACGAAGACGTCCCGGCTCCATTTCACGTGTACCAGTTTGGTCCGCAGATCCTCGATCAGGCGCAGCCGGCTGATTACCGTGTCAGCCAGCGAAGCGTGCGTCATCCCCATGGCCTCCCCTTGTGCCTCAACCCCTGGCTTGCGTTGTCTATGATCGTTGCTACCGGCGGGTGCCGGCTCAACCGTGCAGGTGATAGTTCACCACCCGCTCCACTTCGTTACGCGACCCCAGGATCACCGCGCAGCGCTGGTGCAGGGCCTCGGGTCGGATTGCCAGGATGCGCTCGCGGCCGGTGCTGGCCAACCCGCCGGCCTGCTCGACGATGAAGCCGATGGGATTGGCCTCATACATCAGGCGCAGCTTGCCGGCCTGGCCCTTGGCCTTGAGCTTGTTGTCGATGGGGTAGAGGAAGATGCCGCCGCGGGTGATGATGCGGTGCACGTCCGCGACCATGGCGCCCACCCAGCGCATGTTGAAGTCCTTGCCGCGCGGGCCGTCCTTGCCGGCCTCGCATTCCTCGATGTAGCGCCGCACCGGCGCTTCCCAATGGCGGCGGTAGGACATGTTGATGGAGAACTCGGTGCAGTCCTCGGGGATGCGGATGTCGGGATGAGTGAGGATGAATTCGCCCACGCTGCGATCGAGGGTGAAGCCGTGCACGCCGTTGCCGGTGGTGATCACCAGCATGGTCGAGGGGCCGTAGAACACATAGCCGGCGCAGACCTGGGCGGTGCCGGGCTGCAGGAAGTCTCGCTCGGTGGGCCGCTCCACCCCGTCCGGACAGCGCAGCACCGAGAAGATGGTGCCGATCGAGCCGTTCACATCGACGTTGCTGGAGCCGTCCAAGGGATCGAACAGCAGCAGGTATTTGCCGCGCGGATAGCGGTCGGGAATCGGGTAGACCCCATCCATCTCCTCCGAGGCCATGGCCGCTACGTGGCCGCGCCACTGGTTGCACTGCACGAACAGGTCGTTGGCGATCACATCCAGCTTCTTCTGCTCTTCGCCCTGGACGTTGCCGCTGCCGGCGTTGCCCAGCACGCCGGCCAGATTGCCGCGATTGACGGCGTCGGCGATAGCCTTGCTGGCGATGACGATGTCGTTGATCAGGGAAGTGAAGTCACCGGTGGCACTGGGGATGCGACGCTGTTCCTCGATGATGAACTGGGTGATCGTGGTGCCGATTTGCATGGGATCAGTCCTGAGGTTGGGAAAACAGCGGATGGCCCTTGTGGGCACTTATGGTCATCGTCATCTCAATATAAAGGAAGCGCGCCTGCTTAAACAGGCACACCTTCCCCACGTCGGACTCGACGTAGCGGGACGAATCGAACTAAACTATTAATTGGTCTTACCAATTATCCGATGAGAAGAGTCCTGTGAAACCCGTCAAGATCCCCGACATGGTCGTGCACCAGCTCGAAGCCACCATTCTGGAAGGCATTTTCAAGCCGGGCGACCGGCTGCCGCCGGAACGGGAGCTATCGGAGCGCTTCCATGTCTCCCGCCCTTCCCTACGCGAAGCCATCAAGAAACTGGAGGCGCGCGGCTTGGTGCAGACCCGCCGTGGCGGCGGTACTTATGTCACCCGATTGTTGGACACCAGCTTCACCCAGCCCCTGGCGGAATTGTTCCAGAGTCATCCCGAAACCCTCTGGGACTTGCTGGAGATGCGCCAGGCGCTGGAAGGCGTGGCGGCCTACTATGCCGCCTTGCGCCGCACCGAGGCCGATCTGGAGATCCTGACGCGGCGCTTCGAGGCCATGAACGCCGTGTACGCACAGAAGCAGGGGGCGCTGGTCGAGTCCAAGGTCGACGCCGAGTTTCACCTGGCCATCGCTGAAGCCGCCCACAACGTGGTGCTGCTGCACATCATGCGCGGCCTGTTCGACCTGCTGCATAGCGGCATCCGGACTTCGCTGGAGCTCATGCACACCCGCATCGGCGCCCAGGACCCCATACACGACCACCACCGCGGGCTGTTGGAGGCGGTACGTGCGGGGGACGCGGAGCGCGCCCGCGAGATGGCCTATGCCCACATCAGCTACATCCGCGGCACGCTGGAGGACATCGAGGCGGAGAAGCGCCGCTGCGAACGCTCGCAGCGGCGCCTGCAGGGACTGGGGGATTGAGCTTCACTCACCGCGGATCGGCACCAGCAGCACCGGGATGGGCGACTGCATGGTGATCTTGTGGGCTACCGAGCCCATGACCATCTCCCCTAGGACGCTTTGGCCGTGGGAGCCGAGCACGATGAGGTCGGCGCCCAGCTCGCGCGCCCGCTCCAGAATCAAGGGCGCCGCATGGCCCTCCCGCACCTCCAGGGCGGCTACCCGTCCCTCTGCTCCCAACTCGGCTATCAGCGTCTGCAGCCGGTGCTGCATCTCGGCGACGGTGTCCCGGCGCAGTTGCTCCAGGCGCTCTGGCGGCATGTAGGAGCTGACCAGGGCGATGGTCTGCTCGTTCAGCGGCTCCACCGCACGCAGGATGTGCAGCTCGGCGCCGCAGGCCGCAGCCAGCGCCACGGCAGGACGCAGCACCTCGCCGGCACGCGGTCCGGCATCGGTAGCCACGAGGATCTTGCGAATAGTGGGGATGGCGGATGGCATGCTCACCTCCGGTGACAGCGGCGGCGGCGCCCGCAGCGAGCACCTTCACCGCAAGGGTAGCAGAGCCGCCGCCGCGCTCCACCCAGAGCGACGGTTCAGGCGAAGTTGCCTGCCATGGCTTTGGTAGGCGGGCGATTCTGCGAGGAAGTCCGGTATCACTGCCCGCCGCCCAGCTCGGGTCGCACCCGCCGCGCCATCTTATCAAGCACGCCGTTGACGAAACGGTGCCCCTGCTCGGCACCGAAGCGCTTGGCCAGCTCCACCGCCTCGTTGATCACCACCCGGTAGGGTACGTCGCGGCGGAAACACAGCTCGTAGCCGGCGATCCAGAGAATGGCCCGTTCCACCGGGTCGAGCTGCTCCAGGGGTCGGTCCAGGCAGGGGGCGAGCAGATGGTTGATATGGTCGACCCGTGCCAGGACCTGGTGCAGCAGTTCGTGGAAATAGGCCTCATCGGCCTTGTCCATGTCTTGATCGGCGAGGAATTGGGCGTCGATCTGGCCCAGATCCTGGCCAGTCATCTGCCACTGGTAGAGGGCCTGCATGGCATAGCGCCGCGACCAGCTGCGCCCGCGCGGCACATGGCGTTTGTTCTGCTGCTCGTTCATGGCAAGTCGTCCAGCTGACGCAGCAGGCTGGCCATCTCCAGCACCGTGAGGGCGGCCTCGGCGCCCTTGTTGCCGGCTTTGGTGCCGGCGCGCTCGATGGCCTGCTCGATGCTGTCGACGGTGAGCACGCCGAAACCCACCGGTACGCCATGCTCGGCCGCCACCGCCGCCAGGCCGGCGGCGCACTGACCGGCGACGTAGTCGAAATGCGGGGTGGCGCCGCGGATCACCGCCCCCAGGGTGACAATGCCCTGATAACGGCCGCTGGCAGCCAGGCGACGCACCGCCAGGGGCAGTTCGTAGGCCCCCGGCACTTTGATGAGCTCGATGCCGCTCTCCGCCACGCCGTGGCGGCGTAGGGCGTCTACCGCGCCCTCCACCAGGCTGTCCACGATGAACTCGTTGAAGCGCGCCGCCACCAGAGCGTAGCGGCCCTGGGGGGCGACGAAATCACCCTCGATGATCTTGATATTGGCCATAATGATGCATGTCCGCTCGAGGCCGGGCCAGCCCCGGCCGATTGTTCGTCAGTGCAGGTAGTCCACCACTTCCAGATCGAAGCCGGAGAGCCCGCTGAAGCGGCGTGGCGAGCTCAGCAGGCGCATGCGCCGCACCCCCAGATCGGCGAGGATCTGAGCGCCGATGCCGTAGGTGCGCAGCTCGCCGCTCTCGCCGTCGCTGAGCGTCGGGCGCGCTGCTTCCTCGTCGCCGAAGCGCAAGGCGCGTAGCCGGCGCACCAGCTCCGCCGGATCCTCTTGGCGGCCCAGCACCACCACCACCCCGCTGCCCTCTTCGGCCACCCGGCCCAGGGCGGCACGCAGCGGCCAGCTGCTCTCGGGCAGGCGGGCGTGCAACAGATCTCCCAGCGTGTTCTGCACGTGCACCCGCACCAGGGTAGGCTGCTCTCCCCCGACCTGGCCGCGCACCAGGGCGAAATGCAAGCGTCGCTCGACCAGATCCTGGTAGGCGACCAGACGGAAGCGACCGAATTCGCCGGTATCCAGCTCGCATTCGGCCACCCGCTCCACGGTCTGCTCGTTGGCGATGCGGTAGCGGATCAGGTCGGCGATGGTCCCGATCTTCAGGCCGTGCTCGGCGGCGAAGCGCTCCAGGTCGGGACGGCGCGCCATGGTACCGTCCTCGTTGAGAATCTCGACGATCACCGCCGCCGGCTCCAGCCCGGCCAAACGCGCCAGGTCGCAGCCGGCCTCGGTGTGCCCGGCACGGGTCAGCACGCCGCCGGGCTGGGCCATGAGCGGGAAGATGTGGCCAGGCTGCACCAGATCCTCGGGGCGGGCGTCGGGGGCGACGGCGGTGCGCACGGTATGGGCGCGGTCGTAGGCGGAGATGCCAGTGGTCACCCCTTCGGCCGCTTCGATGGAGACGGTGAAGTTAGTGGTATGGGGCGAGGTGTTGTCGTTGACCATGAGCGGTAGCCTGAGCTGCCGGCAGCGCTCGCGGGTCAGGGTCAGACAGATCAGGCCGCGGCCGTAGCGGGCCATGAAATTGATATCCTCAGGGCGGACCAGGGAGGCGGCCATGAGCAGGTCGCCTTCGTTCTCCCGGTCCTCGTCGTCCATGATGATGACCATCTTGCCCTGGCGCAGGTCCTCGAGAATCTCTTCGATCGTGTTCAATGCCATGGCGTTACCGAGCTGTCTTGGCGTTGGGTCGGGGGAGCGGGAAGACGGCGCAGGGATAGCGGGTCATGATACGTGGATTCGCTCAGGGCGTCTCGACGACCTGCGGCCGAGCGGTAATGCGCCAGTCGCGCCCCACCGGACGCAGCCCGTCGATGACCAGGAGCCGGCGCTGTTCCATGCGCTCGATGGCGGGCAGATGGAACAGCCCGCGACCGGCATGCCCCAGCAGCAGCGGCGCCAGGTAGACCACCAGTTCGTCCAGCAGACCGGCACTGAGCAACGCCCCGGCCAGGATCGACCCACATTCCACGTGCAGCTCGTTGACCTCGCGCCGGGCCAGCAGGGTCAGCACCTGGGCAAGATCCAGCCCGCCATCGGCGGCGTCCACGCGTGCCACCTGCGCCCCGGCGGCGAGCAGCGGTTGCCAGCGGCGCTCGTCGGCCTCGGCGGTGAGGATCAGCACCTGCCCCGGCAGACGCAGGGTGCGGGCCGCAGGCGGGGTGCGCAAGCGGCTGTCCAGGATCACCCGCAGCGGCTGACGCTGCACCCCGGGCAGGCGCACGTTCAGCGCCGGATCGTCGACCAGCACGGTATTGACCCCGGTCAGGATGGCCCCGGCACGGGCGCGCAAACGCTGTACATCGGTTCGCGCCTCCTCGCTGGTGATCCAGCGGCTGTCGCCGTTGCCGAGCGCAGTGCGGCCATCCAGGCTCATGGCCAGTTTGACTCGCACCCAGGGACGGCCGCGGGCCATGCGGCTGATGAAACCCGGATTGAGGGCGCGCGCCTGCGCTTCCAGCACACCGCATTCCACCGCCACACCGGCGGCGCGCAATTGCGCCAACCCCTGACCGCCCACCTGGGGATTGGGGTCCTCCATAGCCGCCACCACCCGCGCCACGCCGGCGGCCAGCAGGGCGTCGGTGCAGGGTGGGGTACGACCGTGATGGCAGCAGGGCTCCAGGGTGATGTAGGCGGTGGCGCCACGGGCCCGCTCGCCGGCCATCCCTAAAGCGTGGATCTCGGCATGGGGTTGGCCGGCGCGCTCGTGCCAGCCCTCGCCGACGATCTCGCCGTGGCGCACCAGCACGCATCCCACCCGCGGATTGGGATCGGTGGTATAGAGACCGCGCGCCGCCAAGCGTAGCGCGTGGGCCATGTACTGATGATCGCAGGAATCGGCCATGCTATCCGGCAGTAGGAGTCTAGCTAGCGGAGGGGAGAGGAGTCGTCGGCGCCGCGTTCACCGCTCTGCAAGCGCTCGATCTCCTCGCGGAAGGCGTTGACGTCCTGGAAGCTGCGGTAGACCGAGGCGAAGCGCACATAGGCCACGGCATCCAGGGCGCGCAGCTCGTCCATGACCCATTCGCCCAGCAGCTGCGAATTCAGCTCGCGCTCGCCGCTGGCGCGGGCCCGGGTAAGGATGCGGTGCAGCGCCCGCTCGATGGCCTCGGCGCTGACCGGGCGCTTTTCCAGCGCCCGCATCATGCCGGCGCGCAACTTGATCTCGTTGAACGGTTCGCGGCGACCGTCGCGCTTCACCACCTGCGGCAGCACCAGCTCGGCTATCTCATAGGTGGTGAAGCGCGCACCGCACTGCGGACACTCGCGGCGACGGCGTACCTTATCCCCTTCCGGAGACAGACGCGAGTCCACCACGCGGGTATCCTGGCCGCCGCAGAACGGGCAGTGCATGGCCGCGCTCTCCTAGCCGCCTCAGCTCCGATACACCGGGAAGCGGTCGCAGAGGGCCTGCACCTGGGCGCGCACCCGCGCGCTCACCG
>DATLYF010000032.1:0-17778 GCA_035575095.1 Candidatus Competibacteraceae bacterium | reverse complement strand
GCAGGCGATGCAGGATTGACCCGGTGCGCGGCAAGCCCCGCCGTTCAGGGCGGGGAAGGACAGCGCGGACGGCGCGGCCGTCCTATAACGAGGGCGCCGTCGAAACCCAAGGCGGCCTACGGCGGGGCACGCCGGAAGTAACGCCTGTGGAGATACGAGTAGCGGTTGCGCGCTCGGCCCAGGAACCCACCGAAGCGACTCAGGTGCGGCTCAATGCCGCGCCTGAGCGCAGTAGGAATCTCCGGACTTCAGGCCGGGGAGGATGTCAAAAGGACAGCCGTCTGAATGCTATGGCCGTCCGCTTGTCGGGCGGCCAGCTCCTCTGATCGAGCACAGAGCTCGAAAAAGCGCATAACACGCTCGAGTCGGTCGAAAGGCGTACGCTCAGCGCACCGCGCTGAGCGCCGGTAACCAGGTCGACAGCGCAGGCACCGCAACGATCATCACCAGCACCGCCAGCACCGCGAGCAGGAAGGGAACGGTGGCGCGGAAGAGCGCTCCCATCGGCACATGGGCCTGGACCATGGCGATGTAGAGCCCTGGGCCGACCGGTGGCGTGACCAGGCCGATCACGGTGGCTACGGTGCACACCACGCCAAAGTGGATCGGGTCGATGCCAAGCGTAGTGACCACCGGCATCAGGATCGGCACGACCACGATCAGCACGCTGATGCTCTCGAGGAACATGCCGAGCAGCAGCAGCAGCGCCACCACGAGCAGCAGGAAGGCGAGCGGCGAATCGGTGAGGCCGGCGATGAGCTCGACGATCTGGTCGGGAACGCCCTGGAAGGCCAGTACCCAGCTCAGCACCGAGGCCGCGGCGATGAGGCCGGTGATGGTGGCGGTGGTGGTGGCGACGGTAAGGAAGATGCCCGGCAGATCGGCAATCTTGATCTCGCGGTAGGCGAAGGCGATTACCAGCGCCAGCATCGAGGCCACGGCGCCGGATTCGGTGGGTGTCATCGCACCGCTCATGATGCCGACGATGACGACGACGGGAATGAACCCGGGGATGATGCCGGCGACGATCGTACGCAGGGCGTTGCGGCGGTATTCGGATGAACCGGGGGGCAGAGCGGTGCCGAACAGGCCGTAGAGAAAGATCACCACCGAGAGCGCGGCAACGATTGCCATGCCGGGGATGATGCCGGCGATGAACAGCGGCGCGATCGGCTGCACCGCGACCACGCCGTAGATGATCATCAGCATCGAGGGCGGGATGATCGGCCCGAGCAGGCCGGCCGAGACGGTGACGGCGCCGGCGAAGGCGCGGTCATAGCCTTTCTTCTCCATCTCGGGAATCATCACCTTGCTCATGACGCCGATCTGCGCCACTGCCGAGCCGAGGATGGAGGCCGCCATCGCGTTGGTAAACAGATTGGCGTAGGCGAGCCCGCCCTTGAAGCCGCCGACGAATACCTCGGTGAGTGCGATCAAGCGCTGGGTCAGCCCGCCCTTGTTCATGATCTCGCCGACCAGCAGGAACAGCGGGATGGCGAGCAGGCCGTTGATCTCGAGCGCGCCGTAGAACTGGATCGGGATCGATTCGTAGAGCACCGCCAGATCGTTGGTGGCCATGAAGGTGATGGCGCCGCCGAGAATGGCGCCGAAGATCGGAAAGCCGGCGAACAGGAGGCCGAAGAAGACGAGCAGCGTGATCATGCGTGGGCCTGCTTCAGATCATGGAGGTGGCGCAGCAGCGCGGTGAACTGGTGGAAAGACATCGCCAGCAGCGCAGCGGGGAGCAGCGAGTAGTTGTACCAGCGCGGCAGTTGGGTGGTGGCGCCGAGTTCGGCCTGGACATCGGGGCGGATGATCCACTCCCAGCCGAGCTTCGTGATGAAACCGAGCAGGATGAGAAAGCCGATGCCGAGTCCGATGGCGAGCACGTGGCGGCCACGCGGGGAGAGCGCCTGCGGCAGGAAGTCGATCGTCACCAACGCGCCGGCGCGGGTCAGCAACGACAGGCCGAACAGGGTGATGAAGACGAGGAGCTGGACGGAGATTTCCTCGGCCCAGAACAGAGGGGCGTTGAAGAAATAGCGCAGCACGACCTGCGTCACCATGATGCCGGTCATGGTGATGGTAAGCGCGATGACGAGGCCACGCTCGGCGCCGGCAAGCCAGCGGTCGAGAGTCTGGATCAGGTGGTAGATGGGCATGATGGTCTCTATTGGAGGTTGCTCAGTGCTCGTTATTTGCTGAAGCGCGACAGGCGCGCCCGCTGGATCGGGACACGCCCCGGTTGCAGTCTGGTCCGATCGCGCTCAGAGCCCCTGAACCTGCTTGTAGAAATCCGCGATCAGCGGATTCTTTGCGGTGTACTTGTCGCGCATCTGGCTGCCGACGGCCTGGAAGGCGGCAAGGTCGGCGTCGATCACCTGCGTACCGTCGGCCTTGGCCTTGTCGAGGTTGGAGGCGTCGGCGTCGATTGCAGCCTTGTAGCCCCAGGTTTCGGCCTCGGCCACCACTTTGCGGATCATGTCACGCTCGGCGTCGGTGCGGGCATCCCACCATTTCTTCGATGCCACGATCACGGCGGGGAAGGCCATGTGGTGGGTCAGCGTCAGGTTGGGTGCCTGCTGATGGAGCTTCAGGCCGACCAGGGCATCGAGGTCGATGTCGACCGCATCGAGCAGCCCGGTAGTGAGCGAGGGGGCGATTTCGGACAGCGGCAGCGCGGTGGGGGCAGCGCCGTTGGCCGACCACCAGTCGTTGTAGATGGGGTTGGGGAAGGCGCGGATCTTCTTGTTGGCCAGATCCTGCGGCGATTTCACCGGCTTGACCGAGAGTACGTGGCGCATGCCAGCAAAGACATAGCCGAGACCGACCATGCCATGCGCTTCCAGCCGCTTGAGCATTTCCTGCGCAGCCGGCGTGGTGGTGGCGCGGGTGGCATGCTCGACGTCCTTGAAGACGTAAGGCAGCGACCAGGCGAGGAAGGATTCCTCACGGTTGGAGAGACCGCCGACGGTAAAGACGCCGAACTGCATCGCGCCCGACTGCAGCAAATTGATCATCTGCGCTTCGTTACCGAGCTTCTGCAAGGGGCTGACGGCGATCTTCATCTTGCCGCCGGATGTCTTCTCGAGATCGGTGGCGATCTTCTCGGAAACTTGATGCCAGACATGGGTGGGCGGGGTGATGTGGCCAAGCTTGAGCGCCTGGGCCGCAGCGCTCTGGATGCCGAGGCCGAGCAGGCCGACCACGGCAAGGGCTTTTGCTGCGGTTGTGAGAATGTTACGCATATTGTGCACTCCTCCTGGGGTCAAGATGGATGATCTGCTCGCCTCTTACGGGGCCTTGCCCGGTGCATCCGGCTGCGCGCTGGGGGCGGCGCGGCGGAAAGCGTCGATTTCGGCACAGCTCCGATCGATGGCGACGATGTTGGGCCAGGGCGCGAGGTCGACGTTGAAGCGGCGCGCGCTCTCGACCTGCGGGATCAGGTATACGTCGGCAAGCGTAGGCGCGTTGCCGAAGCAGAAATCGCCGCGCCGGCAGTCGGCGGCGAGCATCGCTTCGAGCGCATCGAAGCCGGCGCGAATCCAGTTCGCGCACCAGGCGAGCACCGCCGTCTCGTCGCAGCCCAGTTGCTTGCGCAAGTATTCGAGGATGCGGCGGTTGTTGATCGGGTGGATGTCGCAGCCGATGATCGCCGCCAGCGCCCGCACCTGGGCGCGGTCGTCCGGGTCGGCAGGCAGCAGCGCCGGCGTCGGATAGCGCTCCTCCAGCCACTCGATGATCGCCGGCGACTGGATCAGGGTCAGATCGCCTTCGATCAACACCGGTACCAGTTGCTGCGGGTTGAGCGTCCTGAAGGCGGCACCGAGGTGTTCCTCGGTGCGCAGATCGACCGGCACGTACTCATAGGCGATGCCTTTCAGGTTGAGCGCGATCCGCAACCGGTGGGAGGTGCCGCTGCGGAAGAAGTTGTACAGCTTCATGGTCGCGCCCCGCTCAGTCCTTGGCCAGACAGTTGCTGACGTTCCAGCCATACAGCCATTCCATCGCATCGTAGAAACGCTCGGACGTGCGCCCCTTCCACAGATCGTTACGCACCAGGCGCTCGACGCCCTTGGCATGGTAGATGCGGCCCATCTCGCGCGAGGACAGCACGATGCGTGCGGTGCGCGCCACGCGCGAGCGCTGATACAGAGCGAAAGCCTTGACAAAGTCGTTGTCGTGGACGCGTAGGGCTTCACCGAGCGTCACTGCGTCTTCCAGCGCCATGCAGGCGCCCTGGGCCAGGTACTGCGTGGTGGGGTGGGCGGCATCGCCGAGCAGGGTGACGCGGCCGAAGGTCCAGTTTTCGATCGGTTCGCGGTCGGCGGTGGCCCAGCGCTTCCAGCTCTTGGGCAAGTCGATGAGCTGGCGGGCTTGCGGGCAGATGCCCTGGAAATAGCTCTGCACCTCTTCCCGGCTGCCTTCGGTGACGGACCATTCTTCCTTGTTGCGGCTGTGGAAGGTCACCACCACGTTGTATTGCTCGCCGCCGCGCAGCGGGTAGTGCACCAGGTGGCAGTTGGGACCGACCCAGATGCTGGCGGCGTTCCACTGCAGATCCTTGGGGAACTCGCTCTTGTCGACCACGGCACGATAGACCACGTGGCCGGTGACGCGCGGCGGATCGTTGACGTACTGCTGGCGCACCACCGACTTGATGCCGTCGGCACCGATCAGCGCCAGGCCGCGATGGGCCTTGCCGTTCTGATCGTAGACAGTGACGCTGCTGCCGTCCTGCTCGATGCGTTCGACGCGGGTCGAGGTCAGAAATTCGACGAGGTCGGTTTCCTGGGCGCCTTCGAGCAGCGACAGGTGCACGTCGACGCGGTGGATCACCGCATAGGGGTTGCCGAAGCGCTGGCGGAAGGCCTCGCCGGTGGGAACGCGGGCAACCAGGCTGCCGTCCAGCGCGTCATGCATCACCATGTAGTCGGTGTAGACCGCGCGACCGCGCGCCTTCTCGCCGACGCCGAGCGCATCGAAGGCGTGGAAGGCGTTGGGCCCGAGCTGGATGCCGGCACCGATCTCGCCGATCTCCGGCGCCTGCTCCAGCACCTTGACGCTGAACCCGCGGCGCACCAGGGCCAGCGCCGCGGCCAGGCCGCCGATGCCGCCGCCGGCGACGAGAACGGGAAGTTGCTCAGTCATATCTGTTTCCTCACTCTGGGGTTGCTACTGCGGGCAGGAACTTACTCGGGTTGTCCGATGGTCAGTGTGATGTCGCCCACGCGGTCGATGTGGCCGCTGAGGTGGTCGCCCGGCTTGAGCGCGCCGACGCCTTCGGGCGTGCCGGTGTAGATCAGGTCGCCCGGTGCGAGGTGGTAGAACTTCGACAGGTCGGCGATGATCTCGCGGATGTTCCAGATCAGCTTCGACAGGTCGGAAGACTGCTTGGGCTGACCATTGACCTGCAGGCTGATCGCCCCCCGGGCGAGCACGCCTAGATCGCCTATCGGCACGATCTCGGAGCAGATCGCGGACTTTTCGAAATCCTTGCCCAGATCCCAGGGGCGACCCTGCTCACGGGCGGCGAGCTGCAGGTCGCGGCGGGTCATGTCCAGGCCCGCGGCATAGCCATAGATCAGCTCGTGCGCATCGGCTTCCGATACGCGGAAGCCCGCCTTGCCGATCGCCACCACCAGCTCCATCTCATAGTGGTAGTTGGCAGTGCCGCAGGGATAGGGCACGGTGGCGCCGGATTCGACCAGCGTGGAAGCCGACTTGGTGAAATAGAACGGGCTGGCCGTGGCCTTGTCGACCGGACGGTCCATCTCCACCGCGTGGGCGTGGTAGTTGCGGCCCACGCAGAAGATGCGGTTGACCGGCAGGCGGGCGGCGCTGCCGCGCACCGGCAGCGAATACACCGGGGGCGGGTTCCACAAATAGGTGGCTTGGGTCATGGCGTTGTTTTCCGATCGGGGGTGACGGGGAGCGGATTTCAGTTGCGCACTTCGTAGACGCCGAGCTTCTTGTGCAGCGGGCTTTCGTCGGCGATGAAGATAAAAGCGGGTTCGGTCGCCGAACGGTTGTTCAGCGTCACCACCGTGTAACCGGGCGCGCAGCAGGTGTCGGCCGGCTCCAGGGTAAAGCGCGTGCCGTCGATATCGGCTTCGGCGCCGCCCTCGATCAGGTGGAATACCATCGCCGGCGAGCGCACCGGCAGGCGCAAGGTCTCGCCCGGGCGTAGCATCAGCGCGGAGAAGCCGAGGATGTTCTGGACATCGGCGCCGGTTTCGGGATTGACGTAGGCGACCTGCACCGCCTCGATCTGCGGCTGAGTCTCGGCCAGGGCCAGCAGCGCGGCGCGGGCGTCGGCCCAGGGATAGCGCAGCATCGGATAACGGCGATCGCCGCCGCGGGTGAACACCGGCGCGGGCACGATGCCGCCGCGGGCGTAGTTGCGCTCGACCATCGTCGCGGTGACGTCCTGGGCCTTGCCCTCGGTGACGTAGGACGCCTCCATGTAATAGACGAGCGGCAGATCGAGCACATCGAGCCACACCACCGGCCCGGCTCCGTCGTGGCCGTGCTCGTGCCACAAACCGGTCGGAGTGAGGATCAGGTCGCCGCGGCTCATCGGGCACTTTTCACCATCGATCGTGGTGTAGGCATCCTCGCCCTCGACGATCATGCGCACCGCATTGGGGGTGTGCTTGTGCGCCGGTGCCCATTCTCCCGGCAGCAAGAGCTGCATACCGAGATAGATGGACGCACTCGCCTGCATCTTCTCCAGACCGTGGCCGGGATTGGCAAGCACGAGCACACGGCGCTCGGCCTTCTCGATCGGGGTCAGCTCGCCGGCGCGCATTAGCAGCGGACGCAGCATGCCATAGGACCAGTGCGTCGGGCGGGTGCGCAGCGCGGGTTTGCCCGGCGGCAGCACCGCGCGCAAGCTGGGCCATAGCGGGACGAGGTTTTGGGCGGTGAGCGCCTCGCGGTAATCGAGAGGTAGTTCTTCGAGAGAGCCGAGTGCTTGCATAGGTGCGCGTCTCCTGATCACGGTCGATCCGGGCATCAATCGTTTCTTGATGTGAATCAAGGATTTTTCTGTCGCGCACACTGTAACGATCGGGCAGAATTCAATCTATGCAATGAGTCGAATAGTCTTGATTCGAATTTCGAATACGAGATTTGCCGGTGCAGACACTCGAAATCCGCCTGCTGCAAGTTTTCGACGAGATCTACAAGACCCGTAGCGTGAGCCGCGCGGCCGACAATCTCGGCCTCGGCCAGCCGGCGGTAAGCATCGCGCTCGGCAAGCTGCGCCAGCATTTCAACGATCCGCTGTTCGTGCGCACCTCCTCCGGCATGGATCCGACGCCGCTCGGCGAGGAACTGGTGCAGCCGGTGCGCAACGCCATCGATGCCCTGCAGGTGGCGTTCGGGTACCGCAGCGTGTTCGATCCGGCCACGGTGGAGCGGACCTTCTCGATCGCGATGACCGACATCTCGCAGCTCGTGCTGCTGCCCCGCCTGTGGGCACGGCTGCGCGAGGTGGCGCCGGGCGTGCGCATCGACGTGGCCACTCTGTCGGGTGACACCGCACGCATGCTCGAGGCGGGCGAGGTGGACCTCGCCCTCGGCTTCATGCCTCAGCTCGAGGCCGGGTTCTATCAGCAAGCGCTGTTCCGCCAGCATTACGTATGCCTGGCCAGTGTCGATCACCCGCGCGTGCAGGGCTCGCTCAGCCTCGCCCAGTACGAAGCCGAGGAGCACGCGGTGGTCACCACCTCCGGCACCGGCCATCTGTTCGTCGACCGCGAGCTGGCGCGGCAGAACATCACCCGCAAGGTCGCCCTGCGGCTGCCGAACTTTCTCGGCGTAGCGTTCGTCGTCGAGCACACCGATCTGCTGGTGACGATTCCGGCTCGGTTGGGGGAAATGCTTGCCGGACGCGGACGCTTTCGCACCTATCCCGTACCTTTCCCGCTACCGGACTATGCGGTGAAGCAGCACTGGCACGAGCGCTACCATCACGACCCCGGCAATCGCTGGCTGCGCGGCGTGATCAGGGATCTGCTGGGCGAGGGCGGCAGTGTCCCGGAGCAACCGGGAGCGCGTGGGCATATTGATCATATTGATCTGCATCAAGGCGACGAGTGTGCCTCGGAGTAGCGTCCAGGAACGACATACTGCTGCCAGCCTTAGGGGATGCAAATGAACCTGTTCGATCGTTGGATGGAGAAGACTGATCGCCGCATGACGCTGATGCAGCGTATGATGGAGCGCCTTGAGGTGGATTCGACCCGGATGGTCTGTGCCAACATGGGCATGACCTTGCGCAACGTCGTCGGACGCTGCCGCGGTTGCGCCACCGCGAATGTCTGCGCCCGCTGGCTGGACGGCCAGGAAACGGGCAGCGAACCCGGCCGTTTCTGCCCCAACGCGGAGACGTTCGCGTCGCACCGGCAACAGTGAGCCGCCTTTGCGGATGCGGCGGGCACAGGCCAGCATATCCGCTGACGGGTCCACTCCGGTCAGCTCGGCGTTCGGGAAGGCTCACCCAGCCATGCCAGAAGCGATTCGACAGGAGCCCGCCACCATGTCCGCCCCCACCGAACGCTTCACCGACCGGGTCGAGGACTACGCCCGCTACCGTCCCGGCTATCCTGCGCAGTTGCTGGACTGGCTGGCCGAAGCCTGCAGCTTGGCGCCGTCCTGGACGGTGGCCGACATCGGCTCCGGCACCGGCCTGCTCACCCGGCTGTTCCTGGACTACGGCTGCGCCGTGTACGGGGTCGAACCTAACGCCGCCATGCGCGCCGCCGGGGAAGCCTATCTGGCCGGCTATGCGCGCTTTGGCAGCATCGCCGGCCGTGCCGAGGCCACCACCCTGCCCGACCGCTCCGTGGATCTGGTGACGGCCGGCCAGGCCTTTCACTGGTTCGAACCGCAGCACAGCCGGGCCGAGTTCGCCCGCATCCTGCGCCCTGGCGGCTGGGTGGCCCTGGTATGGAACACCCGCCGCCTCGACACCCCTTTCCTGCAGGACTACGAAACACTGCTTCAGACCCGCTGTCCGGAGTACCGGGCCATCGCCGCCAGCCACGCCGATGAGGATGTCATCGCCGCCTTCTTCGGGCCGGACGGTTACCGCGCCCACACCCTCAATTACCGCCAGGTGTTCGACCTGGAGGGCCTGCGCGGCCGCACCCTGTCCGCCTCCTACGTGCCGGCGCCAAACCGGCCCGGGCATGCAGCACTGATGGCCGAGCTGGAGGCACTGTTCCTGCGCCACCAGCGCGACGGCCGGGTGAGCTTCGACTACGACACCCGGGTGTTCCTGGGGCGGCTGTAAGTCTCATCCACGCGACGCCGGCGAGCGTATCTTCCGGTGGACGGCCATATTATTTAGGTGATGCCGTCGTCCCCATGACCAGGGAACCCCATGCACCGTGTCATCGTCCGCGTCTGGCTGCTGGCCGGTGCCGGCGTGGTCGGCATCGCCGTCGGCTTCGGCGCACAGAAGCGGGTGCAGAACATCCTCTCCGGCATCTTTTTCCTCATCGACGATGCTTTCCGCCGCGGCGAATACATCGAGGCCGGCGGCCTGCGCGGCACGGTGGAGGCGATCAACATGCGCTCGCTGCGCCTGCGCCATCACCTCGGCGCGGTGCAGACCCTGTCCTACAGCGAGATCGCTACGGTCAAGAATCTGAGCCGTGACTGGGTGACCATGAAGCTGGAACTACGCCTACCCTGTGATGTAGACATCGAGAAGGTGCGCAAACTCATCAGAAGACCGGCGAGCAGATGCTGGCCGATCCGGAGCTGGGGCCGCACTTCCTGCTGCCGCTCAAGTCCCAGGGCGTATTGCGCATGGAGGAATCGGCGCTGATCGTGCGCATGAAGTTCACCTGCAAGCCCGGCGAGCAGTGGGCGATCCGCCGCGAGGCCTATGCCCGGGTGCGCGACGCCCTGCAGCAGGCCGGCATCCACTTCGCCCACCGCGAGGTGCGGGCGCATCTGCCCGGCGCCGAGAGCGTGGGACCGCTGATCCCTCCGGCGACGCCGCTGAGCGCAGCAGCAGGAGCCGCCGCCGGCACCGTGGTGCTGGCCGATGAGCTGAAACGCCAGGACCGCATCGACGACGAGCAGGCCGGTGAGCCGGGTGCCGACGAGGACTCCCTATAGCCGACCATGCTCAGTTGAACCACTCCTCCCAGAGCCGCTGCGCCGCATCCGCCGCCCGAGCGAAGAAGCCGGATTCCTGCAGCGGCTGCAAGGCGTAGAGGGACTGCTGGTGGATCAGCTTCTGTCCCAGGTAGGCGCGCAAGCGACCGTAGGCGTCGCCCACCGATAGGGTGCCGTTGAGCTCGAACTCGGGCGCTTCGAACTCGAGCCGCACTGGCTCACTGGGCGCGCGCACCCGCAGCAGATAGAGCGGCTCGGTCAGGCCGAGCGGCAGGCGCTTGGCGGTGGCGCCCCACACCCGTACCTCGGTCAGGGGCTGGGCCGGCGCCACTAGGGTATCCAGCCGATAATGGCTGAAGCCGTAGTCCAGCAGGGCGGCGCTGTTCTCGAAGCGCACCTGGGGGTTGGGCGCGCCGAGCACGATGCTGATCAGGCGCAGCTCGCCGCGCTGAGCGGAGTTGACCACGCAGTAACGGGCGGGCACGGTAAAGCCGGTCTTCATGCCGTCCACCGCGCTGTCCTCGCGCCACAGCAGACGGTTGCGGTTGCGCTGGGTGACCTTGCCGTAGGTGAAGGACTTCAGCCCGAACAGGGGATAGTGTTCGGGAAACTCCAAGATGATGGCGCGCGCCAGGATTCCCAGATCACGGGCGCTGGTGTAGTGATCGGGATGATGCAGGCCGTGGGGGGTGACGAAGTGGCTGTTGCTTAGGCCGAGCTGGGCCGCGGCCTGATTCATCAGTGCGGCGAAGCCCTCGAGGCTGCCGCCCAGATGCTCGGCCAGGGCCACCGCGGCGTCGTTGCCGGAGTTGGCCAGCAGGCCGCGCAGCAGGGTCTCCACCGGCACCTGGTCGCCCTTGTTGAGGTAGATACGCGAACCGCCGGTGCGCCAGGCCTTGTCCCCGATGGTCACCGGATCGTCCAGGCGGATCTGCCCTGCCTTGGCCGCCCTGAGCACCACATAGGCGGTCATCAGCTTGGTCAGACTGGCCTGGGGCAGGCGCTGGTCCGGTTGTCCGGCGGCCAGCACCTGGCCGGTGCGGGCCTCCATCAGCAGCCAGGCGCGGGCGTCCACCTTGGGCGGCGGCGGCAGCGCTTCGGCGCCGGCGAGATCGAGCAGAGCCGCGGCGCGAGCCGCAAACGCCGGCAGCAGCAGAGCCAGGAGGATGAGCAGATATAGACGTAAGCGCAGCATCATCGGCGGCAGCAGTCCCTTACAGAGCGGCCTACGTTAACCCAAAATCATTCAATGTAAAGGGATGGAACAGAACGGCACCATTGGCAAGACCGCGCTCCCTGTCCCCCCGCGGCGAATGGCACCGGTTCGATTGATCATCACTACGAACTTAGCCATGATAGCCAGTCCGAGCCCCGCCACCACAGATTCTCTCCGAGGAGTGCCCGCATGAGTCAACCCTGGAATCCGGCAAGCTGGCGACTGCGTCCCGCGCGGCAGATGCCGGACTATCCCGATCCCGCCCGCCTGGCGGAGGTGGAAGCCCGCCTGGCGGCGGCTCCGCCGCTGGTGTTCGCCGGCGAGGCCCTGACCCTGCGCCGCCAGCTCGCCGAGGTGGCCGAAGGGCGCGCCTTCCTGCTGCAGGGCGGCGATTGCGCCGAGAGCTTCGCCGAGTTCAGCGCCAACAACATCCGCGACACCTTCCGCGTGCTGCTACAGATGGCGGTGGTACTGACCTTCGCCGCCGCCTGCCCGGTGCTCAAGGTCGGGCGCATGGCCGGTCAGTTCGCCAAACCGCGCAGCGAACCCAGCGAGAGCCGCGACGGCGTGACCCTGCCCAGCTACCGCGGCGACATCATCAACGGTCCGGAATTCAGCGCCGCGGCCCGCATCCCGGATCCGGAGCGGCAGTGGCGTGCCTATACCCAGGCGGCGATGACCCTCAACCTGCTGCGCGCCTTCGCTCAGGGGGGGTACGCCGACCTGCACCGGGTACAGGGCTGGACCATGGACTTCCTGGCGCGCAGCCCCCAGGGCGAGCGCTATCGCGACCTGGCCGAGCGCATCACCGAGGCGCTGGCCTTCATGGAGGCCTGCGGGCTCAACGGCGCCACCACGCCACAGATCCGCGAAACCCAGTTCTACACCTCGCACGAGGCCTTGCTACTCGGCTACGAGCAGGCCCTGACCCGCGTCGACAGCCTCAGCGGCACGTGGTTCGACACCTCGGCGCACATGCTCTGGGTGGGCGAGCGCACGCGCCAACTCGACGGTGCCCACGTGGAGTTCGTGCGCGGCATCGAGAACCCGATCGGCGTCAAGGTCGGCCCGAGCATGCGCCCGGACGAGCTGCTGCGCCTCATCGACATTCTCAACCCGCACAACGAGCCGGGCCGGCTGACCCTGATCAGCCGCATGGGTGCGGACAAGGTGGAGGAAGGCTTGCCGCCGCTGATTCGCGCGGTGCAGCGCGAGGGGCGCAAGGTGGTGTGGTCCTGCGATCCGATGCACGGCAACACCATCAAGTCTTCCACCGGCTACAAGACCCGGCCGTTCGAGCGTATCCTCGACGAGGTGCGGCGCTTCTTCGCCGTACACGAGGCCGAAGGCACCCACGCCGGCGGCGTGCACTTCGAGATGACCGGCCAGGACGTCACCGAGTGCACCGGCGGCGCCCAGGGGCTTACCGATCACTGCCTGGCGGACCGTTACCACACCCACTGCGATCCACGCCTGAACGCCTCGCAGAGCCTGGAGCTGGCTTTCCTCATCGCCGAGATGCTGAAGAAGCACAAGCAGGCCAAGGCGGCCTGAGCGCTGCCCGCGGTCCTGCGGGGCGGCGACTCGTCCGAGCGCCGTTCCCGCCGCGGCGCGCTCAGTCCTGGACGTAGCCGCGCAACCGGGCTGGGTCGTGGACGGTGACGGTGCGCCCGTCGACACTGATCACGCCGGCCCGGCTCAGGTTGTGGAATACCCGCGAGAAGGTCTCCGGGGTGATGGCCAGGCGCGAGGCGATCAGGTTCTTCGCCGCCGGCAACTGCAGCATCTGCGGCGCGTCGCTGTGCGGCTGCGGCAGGTGCTGGCACAGGTAATGCGCCACCCGGAAGGTGGCATTCTGCAGGGTGAGGTGGTCGATCTCGTTGAGGCGGGCGTGCAGGCGCATGCTCATCTCACCGAGCAAGGTCAGGCACAGCTCCGGCGAGGCGCGCAACAGTTCCAGGAAGCTGCGGTTGTCGAAGGCCAGCACCTCGCTCTCCTCCACTGCCATGCTGTTCACCGGATAGGTCTGGCGCGACATGAACATCACCGCCTCGGCGAACATTTTCCCCGGCCCCACCAGTTCGATCACCTTCTCGTTGCCCTCCAGGGACACCCGGTAGAGCTTGATCTGGCCCTTGACCACCATGAAGAAGCGCTCGGCACGGCTTTCCATGTCGAACAGGCGCTCGCCCTCGGCCAGGCGGATGACGCGCATGTGGCGCTTGACCTGGGCGAGTTGCTCCTCGTTCAGGGCGCTGAACAGATGAGCACGGCGGATCAGGGTGTCGTAGGCGTCTGGGGTGTTCATCGGCCCTCTTGATCCAGGTTAAGGCCGCCGCTGCGACCGGCGGTGAGGATGATGTCATCATCAATATCATACAATGGACATCATTCATCATGCCCGAACTCAGCGAGCATTTCACCCGCCAGCACCGCGCCTGCGACGACGCCTTTGCCCTGGCCGAGAGCGCCGTCGCCCGCGACGACTGGGAGCACGCCGTCCCCTGCTTCGAATACTTCCGCGAGGAGAGCGAAGCCCATTTCAATGGTGAGGAGCAGGTGCTGTTTCCCGCTTTCGAGGCGTGCACCGGCATGCGCGCCGGTCCTACTCATGTCATGCGTCAGGAGCACGCTCAGTTGCGCGGGCTGCTGGAGGCCATGACCCAGGCCCTGGCGCAGCGCGACCGGGAGCAGTATCTAGGACTGGCCGATACTCTGATGATCCTGCTGCAGCAACACAACCTCAAAGAGGAGCAGGTGCTCTATCCCATGGCCGAACAGGTGCTGGCCGGGCAGTGGCCAGCGTTGCGCACGGCGCTGGAGGAGGCCCGGTGAAGGTCCGCTGCCGCCGCCTCGACGTCAGTGCGCTGGAGCCGCCGGAGCCGCTGTTCATCACCCTGGAAGCGGTGGACGAGCTGGTCCCCGGCGAGTACCTGCACTTGCTGCACCGGCGCGAGCCCCATCCCCTGTACGCCCACCTCCTGGAGCGTGGCATGGCCTACCGCATACTGCCGCCCCGCGATGCGCTGTTCGAGATGCTGATCTGGCGCGCCGACGACGAGCTGGCGGCGGACGCCTGCGCCGTCCCCGAGGAGACCGAATGAGCGCCGGCCAGCGGCTGCGACTGGACGCCGGCCCGCCGTTGGCGGTGCCGTTGCGTTTCCTGCTCACGGTACCGCTGTTCGGCCTGCTCGCCGCCGCCGTTCTCGCCTGGAGCGGTCCGGCCGCCCTGGCTAGCCGCTGGATGCCGGTCACTCTCGGCCTCACCCATCTGCTCACCCTGGGCATGCTGCTGATGGCCATGGCCGGCGCCCTGTTCCAGGTACTGCCGGTGCTGAGCGGACGGCAGCCATGGCGCGCCGCCACGCTGGCGCCACCGGCCCATGCCCTGCTCTGCACCGGCACCCTGGCCTTGGCCGAGGGGCTGGGGCTGTCCCAGCCCTGGCTGATACGGCTGGCGCTGCCGCTGTTGCTTGCCGCCCTAGCGCTGCTGGCGGCGACCGTATTGCCGGTGCTGCTGGCCCGGCGGGCCGGCGGCGGCCTCGCCCCGCTGCGCGGCGCAGCCCTGGCGCTGACCGTCACCGTGCTGCTGGGCCTGTGGCTAGGCCTGGGACACGCCGACCTGGAACTGCCGCTGGCACGACACTGGACCGACCGTCACGCCCTGTGGGGATTGCTGGGTATGGCCGGGCTGACGGTGTTCGCGGTCGGCAGCCAGGTGGTGCCTATGTTCCTGGTGACACCGGCCTATCCGCGCGCTTTGCAGCGGCTGGGACCGCCTGCGCTGCTGCTCGGGCTGCTCCTGCTCAGTCTGCCCGCCGGGCCGGCCGGCGTCGGGGCACTGCTGGTGGTCGGCCTGGTCCTCACTTTCGCCGTCACCACCCTGATCCTGCTGCGACGCCGCCGCCGGCGCACCCCTGATCCCCTACTGGCCTACTGGGTGCTGGCCATGCTCGCCCTGCTGGCGGCGCTCTTGCTGTGGCTGGCCCGTTGGCCGTGGCCGGTCCTGAGCGGCGCATCGCGTCTGCCGCTGTCGCTGGGCGTGCTGCTGCTGATCGGCGCCGTCCTCACCCTGGTCTGCGGCATGCTGCACAAGATCACCGCCTTCCTCTGCTGGCTGCACCTCAGCCGCCAGGTCCGCCCGCAATCGATGCCGCCCAATCTCAAGGAGCTGCTGCCGGACAAGCGGGTGTGGTGGCACTGGCGGCTGCACGCCCTGAGCAGCGCGCTATTGCTCGCCGCAGTATGGCAGCCCGAGCGGCTGGCGCGCCCGGCGGCGCTGGCCTTCGCCCTGGCTTGCGCCGTGCTGCTGGCCAATCTGCTGCACGTGTTGCAACGCTACCGCCGCTGGCTAGATCAGGCCATGGCCCACAGCGCCCGGCGCGAGCCGACCTCCCCGCTGCCGGTGCCTTGAACCTGTGTAGGGGAGGAGTTGCGCAGCTTCGCTGGCACGGCTCTGGCTTTTACGCCCGCGCGGTCGCACAATGCACTCTCGCCATAACCGCGTGACAGCCGCAGTCAGCCGCAGCACCTCATGCCGCATCTCGAACACTCGCCGCTGGGCAAGACCAGCACTTATCAGGACCAGTACGATCCCAGCCTGCTCTTCTCGGTACCGCGGGTCGAGCAGCGCGCCGCCCTCGGCCTGGAGGGAGCATTGCCCTTCACCGGCGTCGACCTGTGGAATGCCTACGAACTGTCCTGGCTCGACCCCAAGGGCAAGCCGCGGGTGGCACTGGGCCGTTTCGCCTTCAGGGTGGATTCGCCCAACATCATCGAATCCAAATCTCTCAAGCTCTATCTGAACAGTTTCAGCCAGACCCGCCTGGAAGACGCCGCGGCACTGCGCAGCCTGCTCGAGCGCGACCTGGCTGCGGCCAGCGGCGCCCCGGTGGCGGTGGAGCTGATCCTGCCCGAGCACTTCTGCGAACTGCGTCTGGCGGAGCTGGACGGCGAATCCATCGACGATTTGGATGTGGAGATCCGCGACTACACCCCCAATCCGGCGCTGCTCTCGGCCGGCGGCGAGGTGATCGAGGAGACCCTGGTGTCGCACCTGCTCAAATCCAACTGCCCGGTCACCGGCCAGCCGGACTGGGGCAGCGTGCAGATCCGCTACCGCGGCCCGCGCCTCGACCGCGCCGGGCTGCTCGCCTACATCGTCTCCTTCCGCGGCCACAACGAGTTCCACGAGCACTGCGCCGAGCGCATCTTCGTCGATCTGCTGCGCTGCTGCCGGCCACAGCGGCTGACGGTGTACGCCCGCTACACCCGCCGCGGCGGGCTGGACATCAATCCGTTTCGCAGCAACTGGGAAGCGGCGCCGCGCGAACATGGGCGCGGCGCGCGACAATAGACGTCCGCCCTACGCCGTTGCTGCAGCTCGGGTCCCGATACGGCACGGGCCGATCACGCGAACCTGGTATCACGGCCCCGCCACGTCGCGCAGCAAGCGCATCGGCCCCGCCGCCTGCACCCGCGCCAGCTCGGCCGCATCGCGCACGAACAGAGAGCCGGCGAAGCCGAGGGCGTTGATGGAAATGCCCTGCGCCTTCTCCCGCAGACGCGGCACCAGGAGCAGCCAGCGCCGCGTGACGAGCAGGTTGTAGGGCGCGCCCTGCCACAACATCCCGTCGCGGGACACGCCGGATATCCCCAGGTGCGCCAGCAGGTCGTGGTAGAGCTGGTGCAGCACTTGCGCCGCCGCGGCCGGATCGGCGAACAGCCCGGCGTCGAGACGCGCGAAGGCGTGACGAAAGGGCAGCCCGGGAACCGCTCCCGGCCCTGGTATCGCCTCTGCCAACAGCGCTTCCATCGGCACCGCCTCGCCCTCGCCCAGAGGTAGCGGCACCCATTGCAGGTGCTTGTGGCGCTGGCTCGCGCCCGCCTCACCACCACCGTTGTAGAAGCCGAGGCCGTCCAGCTCTGCCATGGCCAGCGCCAGGGCGGCGAAATCATCGCCATCGAGCAGCGTCTCCTGGGGTACGAAGCGGCGCGTCACGATCAACAGGTGGCGATCGATGACGTTGAACTTGTTGAGCAGCGCGAAATGGGTGGACGACAGCTCGCCCACCACTAGCTCCGGCTCGGGCGGCAAATAGGGACTGGGCCGGGCATCGCCCGCCATGCGTGCTTCATCCCGGCGCTTCAGACTGGATACCCGGCGCACCACAAAACGCACGCCGGCGTCCGGCACGATCCGGCAAACCGTCTCGATCGGTTGTAGCGCGCCACAAGCCAGTGCTGCGCGGCTGCGGCGCTCGAGCAGGTAGGACAATGACTCTTTCATGGGCGCTTGTGCAGGGAGGGCAGCGAGACGCCGCTCTCACGGCGCCAGCACATAGACTCCCGGCGCATCGCCCAGCGGCGGATAGCCGTTGCGGGAGGCGCCCAACGCTGGCGGTTCTTCCGGGACACCGGAATGG
>DATLYF010000031.1:0-12679 GCA_035575095.1 Candidatus Competibacteraceae bacterium | reverse complement strand
CGTCGCCGCGATCTCGGCCGCGCCGTGGGCGCTGGAGACGAAGCCCGCCTCGAAGGCCGAGGGCGCCAGGTATACCCCCTCGGCCAGCATGCCGTGGAAGAAGCGCTTGAAGCGCTCAATGTCGCAGCCGGTGGCGTCGGCGTAGCTGCGCACCGGCCGGTCGCTGAAGAACAGTCCGAACATGCCGCAGACGTGGTTGGTGGTGAAGGGTATCCCTGCCGCCGCGGCCGCCGCTGTCAGGCCGCGCACCAGCTCGTCGGTGGTGGCGGCTAGGCGCTCATGGAAGCCCGGCTCGTCGAGCAGCGCCAGGGTGGCCAGACCGGCGGCCATGGCCACCGGATTGCCGGACAGGGTGCCGGCCTGGTACACCGGCCCTAAGGGGGCGAGCTGCTCCATGATCGCGCGCTGGCCGCCGAAGGCGCCCACCGGCATGCCGCCGCCGATGATCTTGCCCAGAGTGGTGAGGTCGGGGCGGATGCCGTAGAGCGCCTGGGCGCCACCTTTGGCGACGCGGAAGCCGGTCATCACCTCGTCCAGGATCAGCAGTGCGCCATACTGGTCGCAGACCTCGCGCAGCGTCTCCAGGAAGCCGGGCGCCGGCGGGATGCAGTTCATGTTGCCGGCCACCGGCTCGACGATGACGCAGGCGATGCTCTCGCCATATTGCTGGAAAGCCGTGCGCACCCCCTCGCTGTCGTTGAAGCCGAGGGTCAGAGTGTGCCGGGTGAGGTCGGCGGGCACGCCGGGGGAGGAGGGCACGCCCAGGGTGAGCGCCCCGGAGCCGGCCTTGACCAGCAGCGAATCCGAGTGGCCGTGGTAGCAGCCCTCGAATTTGACGATCTTGTCGCGCCCGGTGTAGCCCCGCGCCAGGCGGATGGCGCTCATGGTGGCCTCGGTGCCGGAGTTGCAGAAGCGTATCAGCTCCATGGACGGCATCAGCTCGATCACCTTGCGCGCCAGCTCGGTCTCGATGGCGGTGGGGGCACCGAAGCTCAGGCCGTCACGCATCACCTCGGCCACTGCCGCCAGCACTCGGGGATGGGCGTGGCCGGCGATCATCGGTCCCCAGGAGCCCACATAGTCCACGTAGCGGCGTCCGTCCTCGTCCACCAGCCAGGCGCCCTCGCCGCGCTTGAAGTAGATCGGGGTGCCGCCGACGCTCTTGAAAGCGCGCACCGGCGAGTTGACGCCACCGGGGATGTAGCGCTGGGCTTCGGCGAACAGCTCTTGGGATCGGCTCATAGCGCAGGGTCCTTGCGGTTGGATGGTTGCAGTTGAGGATCAGCCGCCGAACAGAACGGCGTAGCGGTGGGCGGCGGCGGCCACATCGGGCTGGCCGAACACGCCGCTGATCACCGCCAGATTGTCGGCACCGGCGGCGATCAGCTCGGCACCGTTGTCGGGGGTGATGCCGCCGATGGCCACCAAAGGTAGAGTGAACTCGCACCGCGCCTGGCGCAGCAGCGTCGCGCCGGCGCGCACCGCAGCGGGCTTGGTGGGCGAGGGAAAGAAGCTGCCGAAGGCCAGATAGTCGGCGCCGGCGGCCTGTGCCCGGCGCGCCCGCGCCAGCTCGTCGTAGCAGGAGGCGCCGATGATGTGACCCGCTCCCAGGCGCGCCCGGGCGGCGCGGATGCGCTCGTCATCGCGCCCCAGGTGCACGCCGTCGGCGCCCACCTCGCGGGCCAGTTCCACGTCGTCGTTGACGATCAGCGGCACGCCCAATTCCCGGCACAGCGCTACCAGCGCCCCGGCCTGGGCACGGCGGCGCAGCGGGTCGGTGCTCTTGTCCCGATATTGCACCACCCGGGCGCCGCCGCGGATGGCCTGTTCGACGGTGGCGACGAAACGCTCCGCCGGAATCAGGGTGGCATCGGTGAGCACATAGAGGCCGTTCGGCAGGGGCATGGGTTTACTCCAGCGGCTCTTCTTCGGATTCTTCGTCGGCCCAGAACAGGCGATTGGGCACATGTTGCCCCATGCCGATACGGTAGCCGGCGCGCAGCGTCTCCCAGGTGTATTCTTGGGCCTGATGGACCGCCGCCGGCAGCTCCTGACCCTGGGCCAGCAGGCCGGCGATGGCCGAAGCCAGGGTGCAGCCGGAGCCGTGGTAGCTGTGGGGCAGACGCTCCCAGCTATAGCTCTCCAGGCAGCGGTGGTTGCCGTAGAGGCGATTGATCACCTGGGGGGTATTCTCGTGGCCGCCGGTGATGAGCACGTACTCGCAGTCATGAGCCAGCAGGGCCATGGCGCAGGCGTCCAGGGTATCGGCTTCCGGTGCCAGGCGGCGGGCCTCGACGCTATTGGGGGTGATGAGGGTGGTCTGGGGCAACAGCAGGGTACACAGGGCGTCGATCAGCCCGTCGCCGGCCAGGGGTGTACCGCCGCCGGCCGCCAATACCGGGTCCAGCACCACCGGGATCTGCGGATAGTCGATGAGCAGGGTATGCACTGCCTCGGCGATCTCCACGCTGCCCAGCACGCCGATCTTGATCGCGGCCACCGGCATGTCCTCCAACACGGCGCGGGCCTGAGCCGTCACCAGGCTGGCGGGCAGGGGTACGATCTCCTTGACGTTCTGCGTGTCCTGCACGGTGAGCACGGTGACCACGGGAGCGGCGTGGCAGCCCATGCTGGCGATGGTCTCGATGTCGGCCTGCAGACCGGCACCTCCGCTGGGATCGTTGCCGGACAGGGACATCACCACCGGCACGGCGGGTTGGCGGCTCATGCTGCGATTCCTGGCTGGGTCGGGACAAGGATGACCGTGCCGATTGTAGCACGCCGCCCGCGGCACGGCTTTCGCTCCCCGCCCGGTGTGTGGAGAATAAGCGCTCCGTACGTTTCTAAATTTATCGAGAACCCGGCAGAAGCGACCGCTGACGACGATGACTCCCTACAAGCGCTACATGTGTGTGATCTGCGGCTGGATCTACGACGAGGAGAAGGGTGCCCCGGACGAGGGCATCCCGCCCGGCACGCGCTGGGAGGACGTGCCGCTCACCTGGACCTGCCCCGAGTGCGGGGCTAGCAAGGAGGATTTCGAGATGATGGAAGTGGAGGTCTGAGGTCGGCGCTGCCGGCAGCCCTACAGCTTGCCCGCCTGGCGGGCGATGAAAGCGGTCTTGGCGGAGAGTTCCAGGGCACAGGTCCAGCGGTAGGCCAGGTCCAGGCTCTCGGCGCAAGCATAGATGCCGTGACCGCGCACCACGGCGATGGGGTACTCGGCCAATACCCGCGCCAGCAACTCGGGGGCTTGCTCGGCATAGCCATCATACGGGATGGTGAGCACTGGCACCCGGTCGAACTGCAGCCGGTCGTGACTGGCGCTGGGCGCGAACTCCTCATTGTCCAGGGTCATGGCGATGGAATAGGGACCATGGCTCTGCAGCACGGCGCGGATGAGCGGATTGGCCCGGTAGATAGCGAGATGGATTGGCGCCTCCGGCGAGGCGGCCCGCCCCACGCTGCCGTCCAGCCTGCACTCCACCAGGTCGCCGCTGGACAGGGCGTCGGCGCAGCAGTCGGCGGGAGTGATCCACACGACATCGCCGGCGCGCACGGAGGCGTTGCCGCTGTGGGAATCGTTGTGGCCGTACCGCCGCAGCCAGCGGAAATGGCGTACCAGGTCGTCTTTGATATTCATGGGCGCGGCATTATAGCAGGCATCATCCGCTATACCGCGGGACGCCGCCGATTATTTTTAGGGCTCAGCGCACCCACTCCACCTCGCTGTGCAGCTGGCTGTCCGGGTACAGGGTCAGCACGCGATAGCCGGGAGGGCGGCTGTCCACGGCGAAACTGGCCGAGCCGGGCTTGAACTGCACACAGGTGGCCGGGGTGCCGAGAATCTTAACGCCATTACGCTCGCCGTTGAACGCCTGATGGACGTGGCCGAACAGGACCGCCCGCACCTGGGGATGGCGATCGAGGATGCGGAAGAAGGCGCCAGCATTGTCCACCACCATGGTATCGAGCCAGGCACTGCCCACCGGGACCGGCTGGTGATGGAGGCAGACCAGTGCAGGCTCGGCATGGGTGCTCAGGGTGCGGTCGAGGAATACCAGCTCGCTCTGGGCCAGATGGCCGTCGGGCGAGCCGGGACGGGAGGAATCCAGCAGCAGGATCTGCCAGCCGCGCAGCTTGAGGTGACGCTCGCGCCGTACTGCGCCGCTGGACAGCACGTTGTCCAGGATCGCAGCCATATCGTGATTGCCGGGCAGACAATAGACTGGCTTGCCCAGGGTGCTCAGCAGGTTGCGCACCCGCTCATAGGCCGGAGCACCCTCGTCCTGCACTAGATCGCCGGTGGCGAGTACCAAATCGGCATCGGGGTGGAACAGGCGGATGTGGCGCAGCACTCTGTCCAGGTTGGCGTCCACGTCGGCACCGGAAAGCAGGGCGCCGGGTATCGATTGGATATGAGTGTCCGTGATTTGGACGATGTACAACGGCGCGCTGTCGAGGGTGGACACGATAGCAAGCTCCCTGCGATGACCGATGCCCTTGCCGAGGCCTTATCAGCTATTAAAGGGCAGCCGGTGTCCTGCTGCTGTAAAAAAGTGTGACGGAATGAAATAGTTCACAAAATCACAGCGGTTTGATGAAAACCTTGGAACGGCGCTGAAAATTATACATGGCTTGCTTCTTCACCGGCAGGTCGCCGAGCTGGCCGGGCTGGAAGCCGCGCTCCAGAAACCAGTGCGCGGTGCGCGTCGTGAGCACGAACAGGCGCTTGAGCCTGCGCTTGCGCGCCTCATTCTCGGCGTGGCGCAGCAGGACATCGGCCCGGCCGCTGTTGCGATAGTCCGGGTGCACGGCGACACAGGCCAGCTCCCCCACCTGTTCCTCGGGAAAGGGATAGAGGGCGGCGCAGCCGATGATGGTGCCGTCGCGCTCCAGCACGATGAAGCGCTCGATCTCAGTCTCCAGCAGCTCGCGCGAGCGCCGCACTAGGATGCCTTCCTCTTCCAGCGGGCGGATCAGCTCGAGAATGCCGCCGACGTCGTCGATGGTAGCCGGACGCAGGCCCTCGTAGATATCGGCGGTGAGCAGAGTGCCGACGCCGTCACGGGTGAACAGCTCCAGCAGCAGCGCCCCGTCCAGGCGCCAGTCCAGCAGGTGGATGCGACGCACCCCGGCGCGGCAGGCGGCCAGAGCCTGGCGCAGCAGGCGCTCGGTCTCGACCGTCGGCATGGGGTTGCCGGCCAGCAGGCGCTCGGCATCGGCCGGGCTGAGCTCGCGCAGGGTGCCGCCAGCGTGGCGCAGCGGTCCGCCGCTTTCGCTCAACAGCAGTAGCTTGTCGGCGCGCAGGCTCGAAGCGGTGGCGATGGCCACTTCGTCGGCGCTCAGGTTGAACGCCTCACCGGTGGGGGAGTAGCCGAGCGAAGACAGCAGCACGATGGCGCCACCGTCCAGCCAGGCGCGGATGGCCTGATGATCGATGCGCCGTACCTCGCCGGTAAAGCAGTAGTCGACGCCATCGCGTATCCCCAGCGGGCGGGCGATGACCACGTTGCCCGAGACGACACGAATGCGTGCCCCATGCATGGGGGAGTTGGGCAGGCCCATGGAGAGCAGCGCCTCGATGCGGATGCGCGCCCGGCCGATCGCCTCCTTGACCAGGGGCAGACTGGCCTCGTCGGTAATACGCAGGCCGCCGGCGTAACGCTGCTCCACCCCGGCCTCGTCTAGGCGCGCCTGGATCTGCGGTCGGGCACCGTGCACCAGCACCACCCGGAGGCCCAGGCTGTGCAGCAGAGCGATGTCGTGGATCAGGCTGGGGAAGCGTTCGTCGTCCAGGGCCTCGCCGCCAAAGGCGATGACTGCGGTCTTGCCGCGGTGGGTGTTGATGTACGGGCCGGCGAGCCGGAAGCCGTCGATGAAGCGCTGGTGGTCGAGACTACTGGCCATGGTGCGATTCGGTGTGAGGCGGTCGGGTTTCGGCGGGGGTCAGGCAGAAGCGCCACAGCAGCTCGCGCAGCAGGCGCAGCGCGGGCGCGAGCATGGCCAGTTCCAGGTACTCGTCTGGCTGATGGGCCTGGTCGATATGGCCGGGGCCGAGGATCACCGTCTCCAACCCCATCTGGCGCAGGTACGGTCCCTCGGTGCCGAAGGCCACCGCTCCAGCGCTGTGCCCGGTGAGCGCCTCCGCGGCGCGCACGATGGGCGAGTCGGCCGGTGTCTCCATGGCCTCCAGGCCGCCGAACAAGGGGGTGATGGCCAGTTGCAGGCCGCGCCCCTCCAGTACCCGCGCCAGCCGCGTGTGCAGGGCCTCGCGCAGCTCGCCCAGGAGCATGCCTGGCAGGGGGCGGATGTCGATGTGCAGCTCGCACTCGGCGCAGATGCGGTTGGGGTTGTCGCCGCCGTGGATGTGGCCGAGGTTGAGGGTAGGGATGGCCACGGCGAACAGCGGATTGCGGTAGCGCGCGGCGAGCTCCTGGCGCCAGGCGAGCAGCTCACCGATCACCGTGTGCATGCCCTCCAGGGCGCTCACTCCCAGGGCCGGATTACTGGAGTGACCGGAGCGGCCGGTGAGGCGGATCGCTTCCATCATGATGCCCTTGTGCATGCGCACCGGTCTGAGTCCAGTGGGTTCGCCGATCACGGCGAAGCGCCCCAGCGGCCGGCCGGCCTCCACCAGAGCCTGGGCGCCGGCCATGCTGCTCTCCTCGTCGGCGGTGGCGAGGATCACCAGCGGCTGCTTCAGGTCCGCGGCGCGCAACCCGCGCACCGCTTCCACCGCAATGGCCAGGAAGGACTTCATGTCGGCCGCACCCAGGCCGTAGATACGCTCGTGCTCGACCACCGCGGCGAAGGGGTCGTGGCGCCAGCGACCCTCGTCGTAGGGTACGGTATCGGTATGGCCGGACAGCACCAGCCCGCCCGGACCGCTGCCCAATGTGGCGATGAGGTTGGCCTTGTACGGCTGGCCCGGCAGCGGCTGGATCTCCACCGCGAAGCCGAGATCGTCCAGCCACTGCGCCAGGCGCTCGATCAGCACCCGGTTGCCCTGGTCGAAGCGCGGATTGACGCTGCTCACCGAGGGGATGGCGATGAGTTCGCGGATCATGGTGAGCAGGGCGGGAGGCTGGTGGGGCATAGGGACGACGTGGCCGGATATGGCGGACGAACCACTCATTGTAGTGATTCGCGCCGGGCGCCGAAAGCAGCCCCTGTGGCGCGGCTCTGGACAGAGGCCGGGCTTTGCCCGACCATAGCCTTTTCGCATTGACAGAGCAGGGGCTGGAGACTACAGGTGAAGAACGAAGCCGCGCGGGTCGAGGATGCGCAGGCGCTGTCGGTGATGCCGAGTACCTTGCAGCAGCGGCTGGCGCAGGCGCTGGCGCAATTACCGGCGGCGGGCCGGCGGCGGCTGATGCCCTATGAAGCGGTGAGTGCGGCCCGGGTGTGCCAAGGCGGGTACTGGCTGCTGAACTTCGCCGGCAACGACTATCTCGGGCTGGCCGGCCATCCCGCCCTGGCCGCGGCGGCGGCGCGCTGGGCGCAGGATTACGGTACCGGCATGGGCGCCTCGCGCTTGCTCACTGGGACCCTCGAGGCCTGCGAGCGCCTAGAGGCGCGGCTGGCGGTGCTCAAGGGCACGGAGGCCGCGCTCATCTTGCCCGGCGGTTTCCAGGCCAATGCCACCGTGCTCGCCGCCCTGCTCGCCGCAGCCGGTGCCACCCCGCTGGTCTACAGCGACCGCCTCAACCACGCCAGCATGCACTTTGGCCTGGCGGCCGGCGGCGTTCGCCAGATCCGCTTCCGCCACAACGACCTGGATCATCTGCAAGACCTGCTGCGCCGCGATGCCGCCAGGCCTGGGGCACGACTCATCGTCAGCGAGAGCGTATTCAGCATGGACGGCGACCGCGCCGACATCGCCGGCCTGGTGGCGCTGGCCGAGCGCTACGGCGCCTTCCTCTATATCGACGAGGCCCACGCCACTGGCGTGTTCGGTCCCGGCGGCGCCGGCCTGTGTCATGGTTATGGTAGGCGCATCGATCTGCTCATGGGCACCTTCGGCAAGGCCCTGGGCGGCTTCGGCGCCTTCGTCGCCTGCTCGCGCATGGTACGCGACTACCTGATCAATCGGTGCGCCGGACTGATCTATGCTACCGCCCTGCCGCCACCGGTGCTGGGCGCCATCGCGGCCGCCCTGGATTTGCTGCCAGAGCTGGACGAGGAACGCCGGCGCCTGGTCGCCCACGGCGACAGGCTGCGGCAACGGCTGCAGGCGGCCGGCTACGACACCCTGGCCTCCACCACTCAGATCATCCCCGTGGTGTTGGGGGAGGAACAGGCCGTGCTCGATGCCGCGGCGCGGCTGCGCGAGCAGGGCCTGCTGGTGGCGGCCATCCGGCCACCGACGGTGGCACGCGGCAGCAGCCGGCTGCGCATCAGCCTCAGCGCCGCCCACACCGCGGCCGAGGTGGATGCCCTGGCCGATGCGCTGGTGGCCTTGGCGGAGCGACCATGAGCGCGCGGGGCGAATCCACTTGGAAGCGCCGGGTGGCCGCCGGTTTCACCCGCGCCGCGGCCGATTACGAGCGCGCTGCGCCGGTGCAGCAGGCGGTAGCGGCGCAGCTGGCACAGGAGATCCGCCGGCGCCAGCGACTACCACCGCGACGCGTGTTGGAATTGGGCTGCGGCACCGGCTACCTGACCCGCGCGCTGCTGCCGGCCTGGCCTGGGGCAGAGTGGTGGGTGAGCGACCTGGCCCCGGCCATGGTGGCGCAATGCCGACGCCGCCTGGGCGATCCGTCGGGGGTGTGTTGGCTGGTCATGGACGGGGAGCGGCCCGCCGTGCGCGGCCCCTTCGACCTGATCTGCGCCAGCCTCACCGCGCAGTGGTTCCAGGATCTGCCGGCCGCTCTGGCGCATCTGGCTGCGCTGCTCGCCCCCGGTGGGTTGCTGGCGCTGTCCACCATGGGCCGCGACTCCTTCGCCGCGTGGCGTGACGCCTGCCGCGCTAGCGGCGTGGCGGCCGGGGTGCCGGCCTATCCCGACCTGGCGGGCTGGCGTCGGGCGTGGCCAGGTGACGGTGCCCTGGAATGCCTGGAGGAACAGCACACGCTGCGTTACCGCGACGGTCTGGAGTTCCTGCGCGCCCTGCGTGCCATCGGGGCCGCCACCCCCCGTGCCGACTATCGCCCCCTGACGCCGGGGGCGTTGCGCCGGCTGCTGCGCCAAGGAAGCGGCGAGGCCGGCTATCATGTGCTCTATGGTTTCTATCGAGCGGAAGCGGCGAGCGTCGTCACCTCCGCGTCGGAGCGGAGCATCTTGCTGGAAAAGGCGTTAGGGTGAACGGATACGGCTTCTTCATCACCGGTACCGACACCGGCGTGGGCAAGACCGTGGTCAGCGCCCTGCTGGCGCGGGCCTGGGGGGCGGAGTACTGGAAACCGGTGCAGACCGGGCCGGCCGCGGATCACGACACGCCCACCGTGGCGCGCCTGGCCGGCGTGCGCTGCCACGCGCCGGTATATGCCCTGCCCGAGCCGCTGTCGCCGCACGAGGCGGCGCGGCTGGCCGGGGTGCGCATCGCGCTGGAAGCCATTCAGCCCCCCGTCAGCGAACGCCTGCTACTGGTGGAGGGCGCCGGCGGGGTGCTGGTGCCGCTCAACGAGGAGCACCTGATGGTGGATCTGATGGTGCGGCTGGGGCTGCCGGTGATCGTGGTGGCGCGCAGCCAACTCGGCACCATCAACCACACCCTGCTGTCGCTGGCGGCGCTGCGCCAGGCCGGCTGCCGCATCGCCGGGGTGGTGATGAACGGCCCGCCCAATGCGGCCAACCGCCGCGCTATCGAGCACTTCGGGCGGGTGCGGGTGTTCGCCGAGCTGGCGCCGCTGCCCGTCCTGGAGCCCGGCGCCCTGGCGCTGCCGGCGGCGGGGCTTCCGGACTGGCGCAGCCTGCTGTGAGGGCCGCCCCCTATCGGGCGGGAATGCAAGACCGAGGTGAACGCGACAATGGATCTGGTGAAGCTGGATCAAGCCACGATCTGGCACCCCTACACTCAGGAGCAGACCGCCCCCGATCCGATCCTGATCGCATCGGGTGAGGGCGCCGTGCTGCGCACCGCCGACGGCCGGCAGATCCTGGACATGATCTCCTCCTGGTGGGTCAACCTGCATGGTCATGCCCATCCGCGCATTGCCCAGGCCATCGCCGAGCAGGCGGGCAAGCTGGAGCAGGTGATCTTTGCCGGCTACACCCACGAGCCTGCCATCCGCTTGGCGCAACGTCTGGTGGAGCTGCTGCCGGGGGATCTGTCCCGGGTGTTCTACAGCGACAACGGGTCTACCGCGGTCGAGGTAGCGATGAAGATCGCCGTGCAATACTTCGGCAACCGCGGCGAGGGGCAGCGCACCCGCTTCCTGGTGTTCCAGGGCGGCTATCATGGCGACACCGTGGGCGCCATGTCGGCCGGCGCCACCTCTGGTTTCTTCAATGCCTGGAAGTCGATGCTGTTCCCGGTGGCCGACATCCCCTGGCCGGGCACCTGGCTCGCCGACGAACAGGTGGAACAGCGCGAGGCTGCCAGCCTGGCCGCCCTGGAGCGCTATCTGGACAACTACGGCGCCGAGACCGCGGCCATGATCCTGGAGCCGCTGGTGCAGGGCGCCGGTGGCATGAACATGGCCCGTCCCGAGTTCTTCCGCCAGGTGGTGGCGCGGCTGCGCGAGGCCGGTGTGCTGGTGATCTTCGACGAGGTCATGACCGGCTTCGGGCGCACCGGGCGGCTGTTCGCCTGCGACCACATCGCTGTGGTACCCGACCTCGTCTGCCTCTCCAAGGGCATCACCGGCGGCTTTCTGCCGCTGGCCGCCACCGTCTGCCGCGAGGATATCTACCGGGGCTTTCTCGCCGAGACCTACGACCGCGCCTTCAGTCACGGTCATTCCTATACCGCCAATCCGCTGGGCTGCGCCGCCGCCCTGGCCTCCCTGGAGCTGCTGCTGGAGCCGGCCACCCGCGATGCCTGGGGACGCATCACCGACAAGCATCGCGAACGCCTGGAGGAGCTGACTGCTCTGCCGCAGGTGCAGCGCGCCCGCTTGACCGGGACCATCGCCGCACTGGATATTGTCGGTCGCGGCAGCGGCTATACCGCTGGCATCGGCGGCCGGCTCAAGGCCTGGTTCGCCGCCCACGAGCTGCTGATCCGACCGCTGGGCAACGTGGTCTATTTGCTGCCGCCGTACTGCACCAGCGACGAGCAATTGGACCGCGCTTGGGATGGCGTCGCCCGGGCTATCCGGGAAGTGGCCGCCTGAACACCGAACACCATCTGACCGAGGAGTACCCCGTGGTCATGAGCCAGATCCCTGCCGAGGCCGCCGAGCTGCGCCACGACTGGAGCCGCGAGGAGGTGCTGGCGCTCTACGCGCTGCCCTTCAACGACCTGATCTACCGCGCCCAGAGCGTGCACCGCCGGCACTTCGACGCCAATACGGTGCAGCTCTCCACCCTGCTCAACATCAAGAGCGGCGGCTGCGCCGAAGACTGCAAGTACTGCTCGCAGAGCGCCCGCTACGACACCGGGCTCGTCGCCAGCAAGTTGATGGCGGTCGAGCAGGTGCGCGAGGCCGCTGCCGCCGCCAGGAGCGCCGGTGCCACCCGCTTCTGCATGGGCGCTGCCTGGCGCGAGCTCAAGGATCGGGATCTGGACAAGCTCACCGCCATCGTGCGCGAGGTCAAGGCGTTGGGGCTGGAGACCTGTATGACGCTCGGCATGCTCTCCGAGGCGCAGGTGCAGGCGCTGGCCGAGGCCGGGCTGGATTACTACAACCACAACATCGACACCTCGCCCGAGTACTACCCGCAGGTGATCTCCACCCGCAGCTTCCAGGACCGGCTGGATACCCTGGAGCGGGTGCGCGAGGCCGGCATCAACGTCTGCTCCGGCGGCATCATCGGCATGGGCGAAGCCCGCGAGGACCGCGCCGCGATGCTGCGGGTGCTGGCCAACCTGCCGAAGCATCCGGGCAGCGTGCCGATCAATATGCTGGTGCCCATTCCCGGCACCCCCATGGGCGATCTGCCGCCCATCGACAGCTTCGAGCTGATTCGCACCATCGCCGTGGCGCGCATCCTCATGCCGCGCTCCTATGTGCGTCTCTCCGCCGGGCGCCGTTCCCTGTCCGATGAGGCCCAGGCGCTGTGCTTCCTGGCCGGAGCCAACTCCATCTTCTACGGCGACCGCCTGCTCACCACCGGTAACCCGGACGTGGCGCGCGACCAGGCGCTGTTCGAGCGGCTCGGACTGCGCGCCGAGGGCGCCGTGGCGGAGGACGAGGCGCCTGCGCGAGCCTGCTGCGCCACGCTGTAGCGGCTCACTCCGCGCGTTCGCGCCACAGCACGCCCGGGCCTCAAAATCGCCGGTCCTGGTACACCAGGCCGGCCAGTACGAACTGGATCAACTCCTCCAGCACCTGCTCCGGCTCCAGGTCCATGGGACACTCGGTCCAGGCCATGAGAATGGCGCCGTTGCAGGCGGCGGCGGCGCCAAAGGTCAGCGCCGGCAATGGCTTGTGCGGCAGCAGCCCCTGCGCGATGCCGCGCTCCAGCACCGGCCGCATCAGCTCATAGAAGTCGCGGTCCCAGTCCAGGAAGCGCTGGTAGGTCTGCGGCTTGACGCAGCGGCGGAAGTCGTCGCGGCGGCAATACAGCACCA
>DATLYF010000030.1:0-20148 GCA_035575095.1 Candidatus Competibacteraceae bacterium | reverse complement strand
CCCCGGGCGGGTCGCGGCGCCGACCCGCCCTTCTCCAGCGATGCGCTACCGGCCGCTGACGTTGCTCATCCTGCTGGCGCTGGTCGCGCTGCCGGCCGCAGCCCGCAAACTCTATCGCTACCAGGACGCCGACGGCGTCTGGCATTTCACCGATCGGCGCCCGGCCCAGGTCGGCCCGCTACAAGTGGAAACCCTGCGCTTCGAGGAGGGGCGGCGCTGGGTTACGGTGCGCAACCGCGGCAGCCAGCAGACCCCGCATCTGTACGGGATCAATGAATACCACGGCCCGGTGGAGATCGAGCTGACCCTGCCGCGCAGCGAGAACGTCTCCAGCGATCCGGCGCTGCCGCTGCGCCGCGTGCTGCCCGCCACCAGCGAGCTGCCCCTGGCCCGGCTGTGGGTGACCGCGCCCGGTCGCTCCGCCGGCTACACCCTGCAGTACCGGGTGGTGCCGGGCGATCCGGGCGCCCGCCACGCCCCGTCCAAGCCCTATCGCCCACCGTTCCCCAACGGTCATTCCTATTCCATCACCCAGGGCTTCCACGGCCGCTTCAGCCACACCCATGCGCAGAGCGCGTACGCGGTCGACCTGGCCATGCCTGAAGGCACGCCGGTAGTGGCGGCGCGCGGCGGCGTGGTGATGGAGGCCAGCAACGACTTCTTCGAGGGCGGTGCCGATCGCGCCAAGTACATCGAGAAGGCCAACTACATCCGCATCCTGCACGACGATGGCAGCATGGCAGTATACGGCCATCTCAGGGGCGACTCGGCCCAGGTGGCGCCGGGGGCGCGGATAGAAGAAGGCCAGACCATCGCCGCCTCCGGCAACACCGGCTTCACCACCGGGCCGCATCTGCACTTCGCGGTGCAGCTCAATGCCGGTATGGAGTTGGTATCCGTTCCCTTTGCCTTCGAGGGGCGCGACGGCGCCGCCATCACCCCGGAACAGGGCATGGTGCTTACCGCCTTCCGCTGAGCTCGCCCCACCGATGCCCATCGCACTTCCCCCGCTGCTGGAAGCGCGCGAGCTGCGCAAGCGGTTTCCGAACGGCGTCGCCGCCGTGGACGGGGTCAGCTTCCGCATCCCACACGGGCGCTGCTTCGGCCTGCTCGGTCCCAACGGCGCCGGCAAGACTACCACGGTGGAGATGCTGGAAGGCATCGTCACCCCCAGCGGCGGCACGGTGCTCTATCAGGGCGAGCCGCTCGGCCCGCGCTTTCGCGAGGAGGCGGGCATCATGTTCCAGAGCACGGCGCTGCAGGACTTCATGACCGCCCGCGAGGCCCTGGAAATGTTCGGCAGCTTCTATCCGCGCCGCCTGCCCGTGGCGGAACTGGCGACACGCTGCGCCCTGGGCGAGTTCCTCGACCGCGAGGCACGCCGCCTCTCCGGCGGCCAGCGCCAGCGCCTGCTGCTGGCCATCGCCCTGGTCAACGACCCCGCGGTGCTGTTCCTGGACGAACCCACCACCGGCCTCGATCCCCAGGCCCGCCACAACTTCTGGCATCTGGTGCGGGACATCAAGGCCGCTGGTCGCACCATCATCCTCACCACCCACTACATGGACGAGGCCTATCAGCTCTGCGACGAGGTCGCCATCATGGATCATGGCCGCATCATCGCCCAGGATACGCCGCAGGCCCTGCTCGCCGCCCATTTCGACGAGGTCATCCTGCAGCTGCCGCGCGCCGATCTGCCGGACGAGATCGAGCTACCCTGGCCGCGGCTGCGCCATGACGGCATCGTGGAAATCCTCACCCGCGATCTCGACGGCTGCCTGCAGACGCTGCTGCACCAGGGAGTGAAGCTCGCCCGACTGCGCATCCGCGAGCGCACCCTGGAGGACCTGTTCCTGCAACTCACCGGCAAGGAATTGCGGCAATGAGAACGCCGTCCCGGCGGCGCATCTACGCAGTGTTCAAGGCGCGCAACCGGGAGTTCCTGCGCGACCGCTCCTCCCTGGCCTGGAACATCCTGTTCCCGGTGCTGATCGTCATCGCCTTCGCCGTGATCTTCCGCGGCGAAGGCGCTGTCGAACAGTACAAAGTGGGTCTCTACCCGCTCGCCGCCGAACGGCAGCCGGCGACCCCCTTCCTAGCCACGCGGGGGTTGGACGCCATACCCCAAGACGATCTGAACGCCGCCCTGCGCAAGGTGGAGCATCACCAGTTGGATCTGCTGTTGGATCTGGAAGGCCGGCGCTACTGGGTCAACGACAGCTCCCCCAAGGGCTATCTGCTGGAGCGGGTGCTGTGGGGCACCGCCGGCCACGGCTTCGCCAAGCAGACCGTCAGCGGTCGCGCGGTGCGCTACGTGGACTGGGTGGTACCGGGGGTGCTGGCCACGAACATGATGTTCTCGTGCCTGTTTGGGGTCGGCTACGTCATCGTCCGCTATCGCAAGAACGGTATGCTCCGCCGCCTCAAGGCCACCCCGCTCAGCGCCTTCGAGTTCCTGGTGGCGCAGGTGGCGTCACGGCTGTGGCTGATCCTCGGGATCACCGTGCTAGTGTTCCTCGGCACCAATGCCTTCGTGCACTTCACCCTGCACGGCCGTTACCTGGACCTGCTGCTGGTGTTCACTCTCGGCGCCATCAGTCTGATCAGCCTGGGGCTGGTGATCGCAGCGCGCACCGCCAGCGAGGAATTGGCCGGCGGGCTGCTCAACTTGGCGAGCTGGCCGATGATGTTGCTGTCGGGGGTGTGGTTCTCCCTGGAGGGCACCCATCCTTGGGTGCAGAAACTGGCCCAGTTGCTGCCACTCACCCATGTGGTGGAGGCGGCGCGGGCGGTGATGCTGGACGGTGCCGGACTGGCCGAGATCGCGCTCCGGCTCGTGGTGCTGGCGCTAATGGCGCTGCTGTTCCTGCTGCTGGGGGCGCTGGGCTTTCGCTGGGAGTGATACCCAGTTCGCTCGATCGGTCCGTACATGAAATCCCTCAGAGCAGGCCCTTGGGTTCCCAGGCCGGGGATGTGATCTGCTCGGAGCGCTTGCGGCAGGCGTTTTCCAGCACGCTCAGGCGTTTCACCATGTACTCGGTGACATGATAGATGCGCTTCACTTCCTGCAGGGCAAAAATCACCCCCATGTCCATCTCCAGGTCCTTGGCCCATTCCGTCTGGTCGGCACGCTCGACGGCAGCGGGTACGGATTCGTTCTTATAGGGCTCGGTGCCGAGTCGGGCGACGAATTTCAGGAGCTGCTGGCGCTGCTCGCGGATGCGGCTTGGGTACATGTAGAACACGCCCCAGCCATCGTCGATGGAGAAGGTGTCGAGCCGGAATTTGCGCTTGAGATCCTCCAGCGTGCTGTTCTGGTAGACCTGCCCCTCCTTCCACTGACGGATGGTCTCGTAGACCTGAGAGGCGACGAAGTCCACGCCGGTCTCGATCTTGTTGATGATGTAATCCAGATCCTCCGACTCCTTCTCGACCGTACGGCCGAAGACGACGATGGCTTCATGGACTTGATCGACGGTGTCACCTGACATGTGCGACATGCTGGAAATGCTCCACGGGACAAGGCGTTGTTCGGTTCAACAGGGCCGGAGTCGGAAAACGGCAGGGCGCTCGCCCACGCCCCACGTCAATGGTGGCGAAGTATATCGTTTCGCCCCTGCCTCGGGGAGCGTGAACGCCGTACTCCGCCGCCGCAGCGCAGCCATCGGTCCGCGGGACACGGGCCTGGTTCACAGTCCCGGCCGACTTTGTTATAGCCTATGCCAGAAGCCGTCCCAGCCGTGAGGAACAGCGCCATGAGCGACCCCAAGCACTCGTCCACGATACCGCAACCGCCGCCCATGCACGATCCCGCCAAGCTGGTGGCTAACTTCGGTCGCATTGTCGAGCGCAGCCAGCGCCTGCTGCAGGCCTACCTGGCGCACCAGGCCCGCGGCAACCATTTCACCATCCCCGATCCGGGCATCGTCGCCAAATCCTTCATGGAGCTGGGCAAGCGCCTGATGGCCGACCCGTCTGCACTGCTGCACGCGCAGATGCGCCTGGCCCAGGACTATCTGCAGCTCTGGCATACCACTACCCGCCGCCTCCTGGGTCAGGAGGTGGAGCCGATGATCCAGCCCCCGCCCGGTGACAAGCGCTTCAAGGATGAGGAATGGGCGGAGAACGTGATGTTCGACTTCATCAAGCAGTCCTACCTGCTGGCCGCCCGCACCATCCAGAGCACCGTGGCCGAGGTCAAGGGGCTCGACCCCAAGACCGCCGAGCGCGTGGACTTCTACACCCGCCAGTACATCGATGCCATGGCTCCCACCAACTTCGCCCTGACCAACCCCAAGGTGCTCAAGGCCACCCTGGAGAGCGGCGGCGACAATCTGGTCAAGGGGCTGGAACATCTGCTGGCCGATCTGGATCGCGGCCAGGGCAAGCTGCGCATCAGCATGACCGACCTGGAAGCGTTTCGCCTCGGCGAGAACGTGGCCATCACCCCGGGCAAGGTGATCTACCAGACCGAGCTGATGCAGCTTCTCCAGTACAACCCTGCCACCGAGAAGGTGTTCAAACGTCCGCTGTTGATCGTACCGCCGTGGATCAACAAGTTCTACATCCTCGACCTGCGCCCCAAGAACTCCTTCATCCACTGGGCGATCGAGCAGGGTTTTACGGTATTTGTCATCTCCTGGGTCAACCCCGACGAGCGGCTGGCCGAGAAGGACTTTGAGGATTACCTCGCCGAAGGCACGCTGGCCGCCCTGGACGCCATCGCCCAGGCCACCGGCGTGGACGAGGTCAACGCCGTGTCCTACTGCATCGGCGGTACCCTGCTGGCCTGCACCCTAGCCTATCTGGCCACCAAGGGCGACACCCGCGTCAAGAGTGCCACCTTCTTCACCACCATGCTGGATTTCACCGATCCCGGCGAGCTGTCGGTGTTCATCGACGAGGAGCAGCTACAGCTGATCGAGCAGCGCATGGAGGAGAAGGGCTACCTGGAAGGCACCGACATGGCCAATGTGTTCAACCTGCTGCGCTCCAACGACCTGATCTGGTCGTTCGTCGTCAACAACTATCTGATGGGCCGCGAGCCCATGGCCTTCGACCTGCTCTTCTGGAACTCCGACGCCACCCGTATGCCGCGGCGCATGCACAGCTTCTACCTGCGCAACATGTACCAGCGCAACCGGCTTAAGGAGCCAGGCGGCATCACCCTGCTGAACGAACCCATCGACCTGCGCCGTATCCAGATACCGGCCTATTTCCTCTCCACCCGAGAGGACCACATCGCGCCGTGGAAGTCGACCTACGCCGGCGCGAAGCTGTTGTCCGGTCCGGTCAAGTTCGTGCTCGGCGGCTCCGGCCACATCGCCGGGGTGATCAATCCCGCCAGCTCGAAGAAATACGGCTACACCACCAGCGGCAAGCTGCCGGAGACGCCCGAGGAATGGGTGGCCGGCGCCAAGGAGCATGAGGGCTCCTGGTGGCCGGACTGGCTGCGCTGGGTCAAGCGCTACGCCGGCGCTCAGGTGCCGGCGCGGGTGCCGGGCGACGGCGCGCTGCCGGCGCTGGAGGACGCGCCGGGAAGCTATGTGAAGGTGCGGATCTGAGGCTCAGGACGAACAGTCGATCTCCAGATGCCGCCCCCACTCCGGTGGCTCGGCGGCATAGGCCTCCATCTGCGGATGCTCGGCGAATGGCTCGGCGAGCAACGCCCGCAGCCGCTCGATCTCGGCGAAATCCTTTTCCTTGGCCCGCTCGATGGCGACCTGGGCCAGATAATTGCGCAGGATGTACTTGGGGTTGACCCGCTCCATGCGCGCCCGCCGCTCCCGGTCGCAGCTGCCTTCGGCCAGCAGCCGCGCCCGGTAGCGGGCCGCCCAGGCATCGAAGGCGCCGCGGTCGAGGCAGCGGTCGCGCAGCTCACGATGCTCGCCGTCCAGGCGGAAGCGACACAGGGCGCGGAAGCTGTTGCTATAGTCCAGATGCCCGCGCACCAGCAGGTCGAGCCAGTCGCCGATCAGCTCGGCATCCTCCTCGCGTGCCTCGGTGAGCCCGAGCTTGGCCCGCATCAGCGCCAGATAATATTCATCGAACAGCAATGGGAAGCGCTCCAGGGCGGCGCGCAGCTCCGCCTCGGGAATCAGCGGCAGCAGCGCCGTGGCCAGGCAGGCCAGGTTCCAGTGAGCGATGGCAGGCTGGCGGTTGAAAGCGTAGCGGCCGAAGGTATCGGAGTGGTTGCAGATAAAACCCGGCTCGTAGGCGTCGAGGAAGCCGAACGGCCCATAGTCCAGGGTGAGGCCGAGGATGGACATGTTATCGGTGTTCATCACCCCGTGGGCGAAACCCACCGCCTGCCACTGGGCAATAAGGCGGGCGGTGCGTGCCACCACCTCGGCGAACCAGGCCGGATAGCGCTCGGCCTCCGGCAGCCGTGCTTGCTCCGGGAAGTGCAGCGCGATGACGTAATCGGCCAGTTGCCGCACCTGCTCGGGCTGGCCGCTGTGAGCGAAGTACTCGAAGCTGCCGAAACGCACGTGGCTGGGAGCCAGACGCAGTAGGGTGGCGCCAGTTTCCACGGTCTCGCGGTAGACCGGGGCATCGGAGCCGACGATGCATAGCGCGCGGGTGGTGGGAATGCCCAGCCCGGCCATGGCCTCGCCGCACAGGTACTCGCGGATGGTGGAGCGCAGCACGGCATAGCCGTCGCCCATGCGCGCGTACGGCGTCGGACCGGCGCCCTTGAGCTGCAGGTCCCAGCGGCTGCCGGCCTCGGTCAGCGCCTCGCCCAGCAGGATGGCGCGGCCATCCCCCAGGCGCGGCACCCACACCCCGAACTGGTGGCCGGCGTAGACTGCGGCGATGGGCTCGGCTCCCGGCAGCAGTCGCCAGCCGGCGAAGATCGCGGCGCAATCCGCGCGCTCCGCTTCGCCGTCATCCAGCTCCAGCAGCCGCGCCGCCTCCGGATTGAAAGCCACCAGGTAGGGCTCGCCCCGGGGCGTAGGCCGCACGCGGCTGTAGAAGCGCTCCGGCAGGCGCGCGTAGGAATTATCGAAACGTAACTGTTCCAGGGTCTTCATGGGCTGGCTATGATGCCCAGGCGTAGCAGCAGCCTGCAACCTCGCGTTCCACAAGATTTGACCGCCATGTACGCTGTTCGGACTTCACCGATCGCTGCCCCAGGATCTTCCATGAGCTTGCGCACCGCCTTGAGCTTTGTCCCCCCATTCCCCTGCTCCGCCGACGGCGCCAGCCGCCGGGTCCAGGGCCGGAGCTGAGCATCCGGCATGGCACCTGTCGATTCTCTGCTGGCGCTGGTCGCCAATCTTGCCTGGGCCTTCAACTTCATCGCCGGCAAGGTGGGCGTATCCCACTTTCCGCCGCTGCTGTTTACCGGCTTGCGCTTTCTCATCCTGCTCCTGGTGCTGCTGCCCTGGTTGCGGCCGGTACCGGACCGTGTCGGCGCGCTCGTCCAGATCGGACTGACTCTGGGTGTGGCCCATTTCGCCCTGATGTTCCTGGGACTGTCGGCCTCTGCCGATGTCTCCTCGGTGGCCATCGCCGGCCAGCTCTATGTGCCGTTCTCGGCGCTGCTGGCGGTGCTGTGGCTAGGGGAGCGGCTGGATGCGAAGCGGCTGATCGGCATCGCCACCGCCTTCGCCGGGGTACTGGTGATCGGCTTCGATCCTATCGTCTTCCAGCACCTCGACGCACTGGCCTACATCGTCGGCGCCTCGGTGATGATGGCCCTGGCCACGGTGCAGATGCGCCGCATCCAGGGTGTGGGCGTATTCACCCTGCAGGCCTGGGTCGCCCTGCTCGGCGCCCCCGGCCAGTTGCTGCTGTCGGCCTGGCTGGAACAGGGTCAGTGGGCGGCCATTGCCTCCGCCTCCTGGCTGGAATGGGCAGCCCCGGCCTATTCCGCCATCGGCTCCTCCCTGGTAGGGCACGGCCTGGTCTACTACCTGCTGCGGCGCTATCCGGTGAGCGTCACGGCCCCGTTAATGCTGCTCACCCCGGTGCTGGCGGTGACGCTAGGGGTGGTGGTGTGGGGCGACCGGCTCACCTGGAAGCTGCTGCTCGGCGGCTTCCTCACTCTGGCCGGCGTGGCAGCGCTCACGGTGCGGTTGGGCGCTTTGGCCAGGGTGTGGGCACGGGGCAGGCGCTGACGCCGACGCGCTCAGACACTCGCCACCTCCGCTTCGACCGGCTCGGCCTGCTCCACCAGATGGCGGTTCTGGCGGATGTAATCCGCCGCCGCCTGCAACACGGCGATGCCGAATCCCGCGGTGAAGCGCTGCCCGGGCGTGGCTTGCGCGTCATTCTCGCAGGCCCGCAATCCGTCGATCAGCTCCTCCAGGTAGAGCAGGCGGGCATCGATCACCTTGGCGAGCCGCTCACGGCTGAGCAGATGGGCGAAATACATCAGCACCAGGAACTCTGAGCGTACCTTGTGCCGCGCCGGGCAGATCGTGAGCGCCTCCTCCAGATGCCGGCGTCCGGCCGCAGTGATGCTATAGACTTTCTTGTCGGGGCGCCGCTCCTGCTCGCGGGCCATACAGGTCACCAAGCCCGCCTCTGTAAGCTGGGCCAGTGCCGGATAGATCGAACCGTAACCCGCTGTGAAGAAGTGGTTGAAGGCGTTGTCAAAGTATTTTTTGATTTCGTAGCCGGTGGCATCACCCAGGGTCAGTACCCCCAGGCAGATCGTTCTGATATCCATCGTTAAGGCTCCTCGATCAATTCTGGCCGCAAGTTGATGGGACGGGCTCCTTCTTCGGCGTTGCCAGTGTCGCTCTGGATCAAATACATGTCGTATTCAAATGAAAACAAACGAGCAAAAAGCTTGACGCATCGCACCAAATTCTCTATATTGCGATGCAACATCCATCGGATGTTCTCCTCCAAATCCTCCTTTGGTGGTTCGTTAGCCGAGGCTCCCCGCCTCGGCTTTTTTTATGCTCGGCCTGACGCGGACAGGCTCATACCTGCCGGGTCAGGTCGTTCAGCGCCTCCTGCTGCAATGCAAAAAAATCTCTTGACGCATTGCACCAAACACTTTTATACTGCACTGCAACATCCTCCGGATGTTCTTTTCCAAATCCTCCTTTGGTGGTTCTTGGCCGAGGCTCCTTGCCTCGGCTTTTTTTATGCTGCGAACGACATGGCGCATCCACGGGTCTGAATGGGACGTAAGCTAAGGCCGAGCCCATCATCGGGGAGTGCGACGCACCATGCCCTCTATACAACGCATCAACCGCATCGGCAAGCCGGCCGTGTTCTGTGCTGCACTGCTGCCCCTGGCCGGGCTGATCCATGCCGCCCTGGGGCCCGGCTTGGGCGCCAACCCGGTGGAGACCATCACCCGCTTCACCGGCGACTGGACGCTGCGCTTCCTGCTGCTCACCCTGGCCCTTACGCCGTTGCGCTTGCTCGCCGGCTGGAGCTGGCCGTTGCATTACCGGCGCATGCTGGGGCTGTTTACGTTCTTCTATGCCGCGCTCCACTTCGCTACCTACCTGCTGCTCGATCTGACCCTGGATTGGGGTGCGCTCGCCGAGGACATCGCCAAACGCCCTTACATCACCGTGGGCTTCAGCGCCTTCGTGCTGCTGGTCCCGCTGGCGGTGACCTCCACCAACGGCTGGATGCGGCGCCTGGGTCGCAATTGGAAACGTTTGCACCGGCTGGTCTATCCCCTCGCCGTGCTGGGAGTGCTGCACTTCCTCTGGCTGGTCAAGGCCGATGTGCGGGAGCCCCTGCTTTACGCGACGCTGCTGGCGCTGCTGCTAGGCGTGCGCCTGGTGAAATGGTTGCGTACGCGGCGTACGCGCCTGCGCCCCGGGGCTCGCCTGCCCCTGCGCACGCGCTCTGCGGTGGAGCTGTCCTGACACCTACTCTATAGAAGTCGTCACATAGAGAAATGTGGTGGACAAAAAACGGCCGGTGCAGACCACCGGCCGCTCTCGGGACAGGTCGCTCTGAACGTTCTTGCTTACATGGCCCGGCCTTCCTTCCAGGCTTGCAGCAGCTGCTCGTAGGACACCGTCTCGCCCTTCGGCTTCTCGTTGTTCAGCTTGGGCTTGGGCGCACCCGGCTGGTCGAGCCAGTACTTCGCATCCTTGGGCTGGTTCAGCTTCGGCCCGCACTCGCCCTGCACTCCAGCGCGCTCCAACCGAGCCAGCACCTGATCCTGCTGCTTGGCCAGGTTATCCATGGCAGCCTGCGGGGTCATCTCGCCGGTCACCGCGGCGGCCACGTTCGGCCACCACAGCTGGGCCAGCTTGGGATAGTCGGGCACATTGGTGCCGGTCGGCGTCCAAGACACCCGGGCCGGGCTGTTGTAGAACTCCACCAGGCCGCCGAGCTTGGGCGCTGCCTCCTGCATGGCCTTGGACTTCAGGTCGGACTCGCGGATCGGGGTCAGACCGGTCAGGGTCTTCTTCAGCGAGGTGGTCTTGGCCACGGTGAACTGGGCATACAGCCAGGCCGCCTTGCGCCGCTCCACCGGAGTGGACTTGAGCAGGGTCCAGGAGCCGGCGTCCTGATAACCGAGCTTCATGCCCTCCTCCCAGTAGGATCCGTGGGGGCTCGGGGCCATACGCCACTTGGGCGTGCCGTCGGCGTTCACTACCGGCAGGCCGGGCTTGGCCATGTCGGCGGTGAACGCGGTATACCAAAAGATCTGCTGGGCGATGTTGCCCTGCGCCGGCACCGGACCGGCCTCGGAGAAGGTCATGCCGGCCGCCTCCGGCGGCGCGTACTTCTTCAGCCAGTCGATGTATTTGGTGAGCGCATACACCGCCGCCGGGCCGTTGGTGTCGCCACCGCGCTCGACGCTGGAGCCGACCGGGCGGCAGCCTTCGATGCGGATGCCCCACTCGTCGACCGGCTTGCCGTTGGGAATGCCCTGGTCGCCGGCGCCGGCCATGGACAGCCAGGCGTCGGTGAAGCGCCAGCCGAGCGACGGGTCCTTCTTGCCGTAGTCCATGTGGCCGTAGACCTTCTGACCGTTGATGGTGCCGTTGCCGTTCACCTTGAAGGTGAAGAACTCGGCGATATCCTCATAGGCCGACCAGTTGACCGGCACGCCCAGCTCGTAGCCGTAGAGCTGCTGGAACTGCTTCTTGATCTCGGGATCGGTGAACCAGTCGTAGCGGAACCAGTAGAGGTTGGCGAACTGCTGGTCGGGGAGTTGGTAGAGCTTGCCGTCCGGGCCGGTGGTGAAGCTCTTACCGATGAAATCATCGACATCCAGGGTCGGCAGGGTGACATCCTTGCCCTCGCCGCTCATCCAGTCGGACAGCGGCACCACCTTGCCGTAGCGGAAGTGGGTGCCGATCAGATCGGAGTCGTTGACATAGGCGTCGTAGATGTTCTGATCGGACTGCATCTGGGTTTGCAGCTTCTCGATCACATCGCCTTCCTGAATCAGATCATGGGTGACCTTGATCCCGGTGATCTCGCTGAACGCCCTGGCCAGCACCTTGGATTCGTACTCGTGGGTGGTGATGGTTTCCGACACCACCCGGATCTCCATACCCTTGAACGGCTCGGCGGCCTTGACGAACCACTCCAGCTCCTTGAGCTGCTCTTCTTCGGAGAGTGTCGAGGGCTGGAATTCCTTGAGCCACTTCTTGGCGGCCTCCATGTCGGCCAGGGCGTTGCTGGCCGCCAAACTGCCGGTGATGAGCGCGCTCAGCATGGCCAGACGCAGCGGGGTCGGGCGCCGGCGCAGGATCGTCAGTCGGGTCTTCTCCATGAGCTTCTCCTTGAGGATGGTTAACGTTGTCATCACATCAGCCCACACTGCACTGCCATCTGCACCGGTCGCTTGGCAGGCGACCGGCCGGGCAGCGTGGGGCACACTGCCCGCGGGCCGAGGCCCGAAATCCTGAAGCCTACGCCGGATCACCCCCAGCGCAGCATCGCCACCAGAAACAGCAAAGCGACGACGCTTGCTCCCCACAGCGGCGCGCTGGACAGTCCCAGCCAGGCCAGGTGGATGTAGGCACTGCCCAGCAGCCCGATGAACAAGCGGTCGCCGCGGGTGGTCTTGATTGGCAACAAGCCCTTGCGCTCCACCGTCGGGTAGACCAGGTGGGCGACGGTGAAACCGATCAGCATCAGCGCCACCGCTGAGAAGAACAGCGCGGTCGGCAGGGTCCAGGCCATCCATTCCATCGTCTTACACCTCGCTCAGACGCGGCCCAGGGCGAAGCCCTTGGCGATATGCTTGCGCACGAACCAAATCACCAGGGCACCGGGGATCAGGGTCAGCACCCCGGCCGCCGCCAGCAGCCCCCAGTCGATGCCCGAGGCGCTCACCGTGCGGGTCATGATGGCGCCGATCGGTTTGGCATTGACCGTGGTCAGGGTGCGTGCCATGAGCAGTTCCACCCAGGAGAACATGAAGCAGAAGAAGGCCGTGACCCCGATACCGGCCTTGATCAGCGGCAGGAAGATGGTGAGAAAAAAGCGCGGGAAGCTGTAGCCGTCCAGGTAGGCGGTCTCGTCGATCTCCTTGGGAATTCCCGACATGAAGCCTTCCAGAATCCAGACCGCCAGCGGCACGTTGAACAGGCAGTGAGCCAGGGCCACGGCGATGTGGGTATCCATCAGGCCGACGCTGGAATAGAGCTGGAAGAATGGCAGCAGGAATACCGCCGGCGGCGCCATGCGGTTGGTCAGCAGCCAGAAGAACAGGTGCTTGTCGCCGAGGAAGCTGTAGCGCGAGAAGGCATAGGCCGCCGGCAGCGCCACCAGCAGGGAGATGAGGGTATTGAGGCCGACATAGAGGATGGAATTGATGTAGCCCGAATACCACGCCGGATCGGTAAAAATGGTCACGTAGTTCCGGAAGGTCAGCTCCCTGGGCAACAGCGTCAGCCCACCGAGGATCTCGGTGTTGGGCTTGAGCGACATGTTGAGCAGCCAATAGAGCGGCAGCAGCAGGAAGACGATGTAGGCGATCAGGCCGAGATGACGTGCACGCATGGCGGCCTCACTCCTTACCCATGTTGGTGATGGCGGTGTAGAACACCCAGCTGAACAGCAGGATGATCAGGAAGTAGATCAGGGAGAACGCCGCCGCCGGCCCCAGATCGAACTGGCCCACCGCCATGGCGGTGAGGTACTGACTGAGGAAGGTGGTGGCGTTGCCGGGACCGCCGCCGGTGAGCACGAACGGCTCGGCGTAGATCATGAAGCTGTCCATGAAGCGCAGCAGCACGGCGATCACCAGCACACCCTTCATCTTGGGCAGCTGGATGTAGCGGAACACCGCCCAGCGCGAGGCACCGTCGATGCGCGCCGCCTGATAGTAGGCATCCGGGATGGCGACCAGGCCGGCGTAGCACAGCAGCGCCACCAGCGAAGTCCAGTGCCAGACGTCCATGACCAGCACGGTCAGCCAGGCATCCAGCGGACTGGCAGTGTAGTTGTAGTCGATGCCCAACCAGCTGAGCACAGCCCCGCCCAGGCCGATGTCGGCGCGGCCGAAGATCTGCCAGATGGTCCCCACCACGTTGAAGGGAATGAGCAGCGGTAGGGCCAGCAGCACCAGGCAGGCCGACACCCAGGCGCCGCGGGTGGGCATGCTCAGGGCGATGGCGATACCGAGCGGAATCTCGATGCCGAGCACGCAGCCGGAGAACAGCAGCTGGCGCAGCAATGCATCGTGCAGCCGAGGATCGCGCAGCACCTGCTGGAACCATTCGGTGCCGACGAACACCCGGGTCTGCGGATCGAGGATGTCTTGTACCGAGTAGTTGACCACGGTCATCAGCGGGATGATGGCGGAGAACGCCACCACCAACAGCACCGGCAATACCAGGAACCAGGCTTTCTGGTTGATGATCTTGTCCATTTCTCTTACTCCACCAGCAGGGCGTCGGCGTAGAGCCTGGTCCACTCGGGGGGAAAGCGCAGCCAGGCGCGGCCATTCGCCACCGGCCGATCCTCCGGCAGCTTGACGCGCAGCTCGTGCCGGCCGCCCAACTGGACCGTAACGATCTTGAAGTTGCCCAGATCCTCCACCTGATGCACCAAGACCGGCAGGGTACCGTCCTCGGGGCGCTCGGCGAGCTGCAGGAACTCCGGGCGGATACCCAGCTCTAGCCGAGTGGCGCCGGCCGCCCTGGCGGCCACGCCATCGGCCAGGGGGATGCGCTGGCCGTCGACCAGCGCGCAGTGGCCATCAAGCCGACAGGGCAGGAAGTTCATGCCGGGGCTGCCGATGAAATAGCCGACGAAGGTATGGCGCGGCTTCTCGAACAGCTCCTGGGGGGTGCCCCTCTGCACCACCTGGCCCTCGTACACCACCACCACCTCGTCGGCAAAGGTCATCGCCTCCACCTGGTCGTGGGTGACATAGACCATGGTCAGCGCATAGCGCTCGTGCACCTGCTTGAGCTTGCGCCGCAGCAGCCACTTGAGGTGCGGATCGATGACGGTGAGCGGCTCGTCGAACAGGATGGCCGAGACGTCCGAGCGCACCAGGCCGCGGCCCATGGAGATCTTCTGCTTGGCGTCCGCGCCCAGGCCCTTGGCACGCTTTTTCAGCACCCCGCCCAGTTCCAGCATGTCGGCGACCTCGGTCACCCGGGCATGCACCTCGGCCTCGTCCACCTTGCGATTGCGCAGTGGGAAGGCCAGGTTGTCATACACCGTCATGGTGTCGTAGATCACCGGGAACTGGAAAACCTGGGCGATGTTGCGCTCCTGCGGTGCCAGACGGGTGACGTCCTTGCCGTCGAACAGGATCTGGCCGTGGGAGGGCGTGAGCAGCCCGGAGATGATGTTGAGCAGAGTGGTCTTGCCGCAGCCGGACGGCCCCAGCAGGGCGTAGGCCTTGCCGTCCTCCCAGACGTGGTCCATCTCGCGCAGGGCGAAGTCCTCGGGTCGGCTGGCGCCGGGCTTGTAGGAATGGGCGAGTTTCTTCAGTTCGATGCGGGCCATGCGCTCAACCCTCCGAGCCGTCGGCGACCCTATGCAGGCCGATGGTGCGGGCGGTGGCAGCCGCCGTTGCTTCGTGCACCACACCCCGCTGCGGGGCGGCCACCAGGATGCCGTGCAGATCGAAAACGAACAGGTGACGGGGATCGAAGTACACCGTCACCTCGTCACCGAGGCGATACTCGTGCACCCCCTCCTCCTGCAGCACCCAGTTGTCGTGACCGTAGCGCACGTGGATGTAGGTCTCCGAGCCGCTGATCTCGGCCAGCTCGGCCTCGGCCCGCACCGCCACGTCGGCCTCGCTCTGCCGGCGCACCGACAAGTGGTTGGCGCGGATGCCGAAGGTGTAACGACCGGGCGCCAGCCGGGCCAGATGTCCCAGCGGCGCCAGCTTGAGATCGTGGCCGAGCAGCAGCGTCCCCGGCTCCACCACGCCGGAGACATGGTTGAGGGGCGGATCGCTGAACACCTCGCCGACGGTGAGCGAGGCTGGATGATGGTAGACCTCCAGCGTCGGTCCATGCTGCAGCACGCGGCCCTCGTGCAGCACCACCACGCGTCCGCCCAGGGTCAGCGCCTCCTGCGGCTCGGTAGTGGCGTAGACCACGATGGCCTCGCGGGTCTGGAAGATTTCGCGCAGCTCGGCGCGCAGTTCTTCGCGCAGCTTGTAGTCCAGGTTCACCAGCGGCTCATCGAACAGCAGCAGAGCGGCGTCCTTGACCAGGGCGCGGGCTATGGCGGTACGCTGCTGCTGGCCGCCGGACAGTTCGCCCGGCAGGCGTTCCAGCAGCTTCTCGATGTGCAGCATCTCCGCTGCCTCGCGCACCTTGCGATCGATGCTGGACGGGTCCAGGCCGGCCAGTTTCAGTGGCGAAGCGATGTTGTCGTATACCGTCAGCGACGGGTAGTTGATGAACTGCTGGTAGACCATGGCCACGTTGCGCTTTTGCACCGGCGTGCGCGTCACATCCTGGCCGTTCATCAGCACCTGCCCACTGCTGGGCTTGTCCAGCCCGGCCATCAGCCGCATCAGGCTGGTCTTGCCGGCCAGGGTACGCCCTAGCAGTACGTTGAAAGTGCCCGGTTCCAGGGTCAGGCTCACCTGATCGATATGCAGGCTGCCAGTCACCCGTTTACTGACCTGGTCAAGCACCAGACTCATGGCGCCCACCTCCTCCAAAGCCCCTCATGGATCATCATGTCGTCGTTATTGGCGGATATCCGGGATTGGTTCACGCGCTCAGCGCCGCGCCGGCCAGCCAATCCTGCAACCGTCGCACGGTATCGGGGCGCACGTGCAAGCCCAGCTTGGAGCGGCGCCAGAGGATGTCCTCGGCGGTGCGCGCCCATTCGTAGCGGATCAGGTATTCCACCTCCGCCTGGTAGAGACCGTCGCCCAGATGCTCGCCCAACCCGGCCAGGGACTCGGCGCCGGCCAGGATGCGCTCGGCGCGGGTGCCGTAATTGCGCACCAGGCGCCAGGCCAGCCCTTCGGGCAGCCAGGGATAGCGGCGGTGGAACTCGGCCAGATAGGATGCGAAATCCGCATTGCGGATATCCCCCCCCGGCAGCGGCGCATCGCGCCCGGTCCAGGCACCGTGGCGATTGCCGAGTAACGGCGCCAGCTGGTCCATAGCCTCCTCGGCCAGCTTGCGGAAGGTGGTGATCTTGCCGCCGAAGATAGACAGCAGTGGTGGCCCCTGGGTATCCAGATCCAGGCTGTAGTCGCGCGTCACCGCCGCGGCGGTGCCAGCCTCGTCCTCCAGCAGCGGCCGGATACCGGCATAGCTGTACACCACGTGCTCGGGGCGGGTAGTGCTCTGGAAATAGCGATTGACGGTATCGCAGAGGTACTGGGTCTCCTCGGGGGAGATGGCCACTCGGGCGGGATCGCCCGAGTACATCACGTCGGTGGTGCCGATCAGGGTGTACTGGCCTTCGTACGGGAGGGCAAACACGATGCGCTTGTCCGGATTCTGGAAGATATAGGCATAGGCGTGCTCGAACAGTCGCGGCACCACGATGTGGCTGCCCTTGACCAGACGCATGGCGTGGCGGCGCGGCAGCTTGAGCGTATCGTCCAGAAAGCGCGCCACCCAGGGACCGGCGGCGTTGACCAGGGCACGCGCCCGCACCTGCAGACGCGCGCCGCCATCCTGCTCCAGTGTCGCCAGCCAGCGGTCCCCTTCGCGACGGGCGGCGATGCAGCGGGTGCGGGTGAGGATAATGGCGCCGCGCTCGGCAGCGTCCAGGGCGTTGAGCACCACCAGGCGGGCGTCCTGCACCCAGCAGTCGGAATACTCGAACCCTTTGGTGAGCCTGGCCTGCAGCGGCTTGCCGGCCGGATGACGGCGTAGATCGATGCCTTGGGAGCCGGGTAGCAGCTTGCGTTTGCCGAAGTCCAGCCAGTCGTAGAGAAACAGCCCCAGACGGATCAGCCAGGCCGGGCGCAGGTTGGCCTCATGCGGCATGACGAAGCGCAGCGGCCAGATGATATGCGGCGCTGCCCGCAGCAATACCTCGCGTTCGGCTAGCGCCTTGCCTACCAGCCGGAACTCGTAGTGCTCCAGGTAGCGCAGCCCGCCATGGATCAGTTTGGAACTGGCCGAAGAGGTGTGGTTGGCCAGATCATGCTGTTCGCACAGCAGCACGCTGAGACCGCGCCCGGCGGCATCGCGGGCGATGCCGGCACCGTTGATGCCGCCACCCACGATCAGCAGATCGACGTCTTGCTTGGCTTCCACTCGTGACTACTCCTTGCCTCGGACCGACTCGGCTCACAGCTGAAGTTCGTTTACGAATGACAAGACTATAGCAGCACTATTAATATTTTCAAATGAAAATTTTTATAGAAAAAAAAACAGCAAAACGAATATTAATGATCAAATACGAACTTCCGTACTGCTCCCCTCGCCCGCTACGAATACCCTCACCCGCGCCTCGGCCAGCATTGGCGCCATCTCCGGGGGGGGCGGACGATCCGTGAACAGGGCGTCGATCTGTGACAGATGCCCCAGCTTGACCAGAGCGTTACGGCCGAACTTGGAGTGATCGGCGACCAGAAAGACCTTGCGCGAGTGCTGAATGATGGCTTCTGCGACGCGCACCTCGCGGTAGTCGAAATCACGCAGGGTGCCGTCCAGATCGATGCCGGAGATACCGATGATGCCGTAGTCCACCTTGAACTGGCTAATGAAGTCGATGGTGGCTTCGCCGGTGATACCCTGGTCGCGGGCGCGCACCACGCCGCCGGCGATGATCACTTCGAAGTCGGGGTTGGCGCTGAGCAGCGCCGCCACGTTGAGATTGTTGGTGATGACCCGCAAACCGCGGTGGTCGCACAGCGCCTTGGCCACCGCCTCGGTGGTGGTACCCAGGTTGATGAACAGCGAGGCCTGGTCGGGGATGTGGCGCGCCACCGTGGCGGCGATGCGTTGCTTCTCTTCCTGGTACAGGATCTTGCGGTCCTTGTAAGCGATGTTCTCCACGCTGGAGGGCAATCCTGCGCCGCCGTGGTAGCGGCGCAGCAGCCCGTGCTCGCATAGCGCGTTGACGTCGCGACGTATGGTCTGGGGCGTGACCTGGAAGTGCTCGGCCAGCACATCGATGGAGACGAATCCCTGGGCGCGCACCAAATTGAGGACTTCTTGCTGGCGTCGGTTCAGGCTCATGGCCCGGTTCTCCTATCATTTATGTTCACTTTCAAACAATAATCTTTAAAATCGAGTTCGAACGAACAAGCCAAAGGATACTACGAACATGAGCAACATGCCCGCACTGCTGGCCATCGATCAGGGCACCACCAGCTCCCGCGCCATCGTCTTCGCCGCCGATGGCACGGCTCTGGCCAGCGCCCAGCAGGAATTCCGGCAAATCTATCCAAACGAAGGCTGGGTCGAACATGACCCCGAGGAGATCTGGAGCAGCACGCTGGCGGTCTGCCGCCAGGCCCTGGAGCGTCTGCCGGCCGCAGTGGAGGTGGTGGCCATCGGCATCACCAACCAGCGTGAAACCACCGTGCTGTGGGAGCGCGCCACCGGCCGACCGCTGCACAACGCCATCGTCTGGCAGGATCGGCGCACCGCCGCCGAATGCGCGCGGCTACGCGCCGCCGGCCACGAGGACATGGTCAGCGCCAAAACCGGCCTGTTGCTCGATCCCTATTTTTCTGCCACCAAACTGGCCTGGCTGCTGGATCATGTGGAAGGTGCGCGCGAACGGGCCGCGCGCGGCGAGCTCGCTTTCGGCACCATCGACAGCTTTCTGCTGTGGCGGCTCACCAGCGGCAAGGTGCACGCCACCGACATCACCAATGCCTCGCGCACACTGCTCTACGACATCCATGAGCAGCGTTGGGACGAGGAACTGCTGGCGCTGTTCCGTATCCCTCGCACCCTGCTGCCGGAGGTGCGCGACTGCGTCGCCGACTTCGGCAGCAGCGATCCCGCCCTGCTCGGCCGCACCTTTGCCATCGCCGGCATCGCCGGCGATCAGCAGGCAGCCGCCATCGGTCAGGCCTGCATCGAACCCGGCATGGTCAAGAGCACTTATGGCACCGGCTGCTTCATGCTGATGAATACCGGCAGTCAGGCGGTGCGTTCCCACAACCGGTTGCTCACCACCGTGGCTTATCGCGTCGATGGTCGCATCAGTTACGCCGTGGAAGGCTCGATTTTCGTCGCCGGTTCGGCGGTGCAGTGGCTGCGCGATCGCATGAAGCTGATCGAATGCGCCGCCGAGACCGAGGCGCTGGCAGCAGGTCTGACTTCCAACAAAGGCATGTATTTGGTACCGGCCTTCACTGGTCTGGGCGCACCCTATTGGAATCCCCATGCCCGCGCTGCCCTGTTCGGCCTGACCCTGGACAGTGGCGCTGCCGAGCTGGCTCGCGCCACCCTGGAGTCCATGTGCTACCAGACCCGCGATCTGGTGGAAGCCATGATCCGCGACGGCGCCAATCGCCCTACGGCACTGCGGGTCGACGGTGGCATGGTGGCCAACAACTGGATGCTGCAGTTCCTCGCCGATGTGCTGGAAGTGCCGGTAGAGCGGCCACGCGTGACCGAAACCACGGCTCTCGGCGCGGCCTTTCTGGCCGGGCTACGGGCCGGGCTGTTGCCCTCTTTCACCGAGCTCGGGGCACGCTGGCACCGCGACCGGTTGTTCACGCCGACCATGGCCGCCGCCGAGCGCGACAAGCTGCTGGATGGCTGGGATCGGGCGGTGCGGCAGGTGCAG
>DATLYF010000029.1:0-13010 GCA_035575095.1 Candidatus Competibacteraceae bacterium | reverse complement strand
CCGCACCGAGGTGCTGGGGGTGGGGCCGCAGGCCACCATGGTCTGGCAGTTCCGCGTCGCCGCCGGCCACTTCCTGCCCGCCGACAACCTGTCCAACCCACGGCCGCTGGCGGTGCTGGGAGCAGGACTCAAGCGCGAGCTGTTCGGAAGCGGTAATCCGCTGGGTGCAAGCGTGCGCATCGGCCAGGACCGCTTCCGCGTGGTCGGCGTCATGGAGGCCAAGGGCCAGGTGCTGGGCTTCGACATCGACAACACCCTCTACATCCCGGCGGCGCGCGCCCTGGCTCTGTTCAACCGCGAGGGGCTGATGGAGATCAATCTGCTCTACCGGCCCGAGGCCGAGGTGCAGACGGTGGAGTCGGCGCTGCAGCGGCTGCTGGCCGAGCGCCACGGACGTGAGGACTTCACCGTGATCAGTCAGACCCAGATGCTGCAGTCTCTGGCGGGGATTCTCGCAGTGCTCACCGCAGCGGTGGCCGCCCTGGGCGGCATCTCTTTGCTGGTGGGGGCGGTGGGCATCCTCACCATCATGACCATCGTCGTCACCGAGCGCACTCCTGAGATCGGCCTGCTGCGCGCTCTGGGCGCACCGCGCCGGCTCATCCTCGGCCTGTTCCTGGCCGAGGCGGTATTGCTGGCGCTGGTCGGTGGAGCCGCCGGACTGCTCGGCGGGGGGCTGCTGGCGGGGCTGCTGGCTCTGAGTGTGCCCGGGCTGCCGCTGCACGTGTCGCTGTTCTACGCGCTGCTGGCGCTGCTTCTGTCATTTGCCATCGGGCTGTTAGCCGGGGTGCTGCCGGCCCGGCAGGCGGCCCGGCTGGACCCGGTGCAAGCGCTGCGGACGCAGTGAGCGCGGGTCAGGCGGTGTGGTCCAATGAGATGATGACTTAAGTCATCTAAGCCTGATATTTCGTAGGGTAGTGGCGCTAGTACACGGCGTTCTACAATTCCGTGGCTGCCACGATCCGCCATAGCCGTATTCCCACGGAGGTTTCCGAACATGACCAGCATCACCCGGCCGCAAGTGGAGACGGCCATCCGCGGTTACATCGATCCCTATCTGAAGCAGGATCTGCTCGCCGCCAAATCCATCAAGGACATCCGCATCGACGGTGGCCGGGTGCAGGTGGACGTGGAGCTAGGCTTCCCCGCCAAGGGCTATCGCGACACCCTGATTGCTGAACTGAAGTCACGCATCGCCGCCCTGGAGGGCGTCACCGGCGTGGACGTACAGGTGGAATGGAAGATCATCGCCCACGAGGTGCAGAAGGGCCTCAGACCCATCCACGAGATCAAGAACATCATCGCCGTGGCTTCGGGCAAGGGCGGGGTGGGCAAGTCCACCACCGCCGTCAACTTGGCCCTGGCGCTGGCCGCCGAGGGTGCCCGGGTGGGAGTTCTCGACGCCGACATCTACGGCCCCAGCCAGCCGATCATGCTGGGCGCCCATCAGCGGCCCGAGACGCGCGACGGCAAGAGCCTGGAGCCGGTGATGAGCCACGGCCTGCAGTCGATGTCCATCGGCTACCTCATCGATGAGGAAACGCCCATGGTCTGGCGCGGCCCCATGGTCACTCAGGCTCTCACTCAGCTGCTCAACGACACCCGCTGGAGCGGACTGGACTACCTGGTCATCGATCTGCCGCCGGGCACCGGCGACATCCAGCTCACCCTGGCGCAGAAAGTACCGGTGTCGGGCGCCATCATCGTCACCACTCCCCAGGACATCGCCCTGCTGGACGCACGCAAGGGATTGAAGATGTTCGAGAAGGTACAGGTGCCGGTGCTGGGCATCGTGGAGAACATGAGCATCCATATCTGCTCGCAGTGCGGTCACGCCGAGCCCATCTTCGGTGCGGGCGGCGGCGCGCGCATGGCCGAACAGTACGGCGTGCCGCTGCTCGGTGAGCTGCCGCTGGACATTCGCATCCGCGAGGAGGCCGACAGCGGCCGGCCGACGGTAGTGGCCGAGCCGGATGGCCCCATCGCCGCCCGCTACCGGGAGATCGCGCGCAAGGCTGCCGCCAAGCTGGCCCTGCAGGCGCGCGACTACAGCCACAAGTTCCCGAATATCGTCATTCAGAAGAATTGACAGAAGAGAAGAATTGAGGCGGGGAGGGGCGGGGTTTACAATCCCGCCCCTTATCGTATCCCGCGGCGGAGCAGACGGCAGTGAGCATCAAGTCGGACAAGTGGATTCGGCGCATGGCCGAGCAGTACGGGATGATCGAGCCCTTCGAACCGGGCCAGGTCCGGCATGTGCACGGGCAGCGGGTGATCTCCTATGGCGTCTCCAGCTACGGTTACGACGTGCGCTGCGCCGACGAATTCAAGGTATTCACCAACATCAATTCGGTCATCGTCGATCCCAAGAACTTCGATGAGAAGGGCTTCGTCGACATCAAAGGTGAGGTCTGCATCATCCCGCCCAACTCCTTCGCCCTGGCGCGCACCGTGGAATACTTCCGCATCCCGCGCGACGTGCTCACCATCTGCCTGGGTAAATCGACGTACGCGCGTTGCTTCCGCGGGGACACCCGTGTTGCCCTGGTGGACGGTAGCGCACCCACCCTGGAAGACATGGCCAGGCGCTGGGAGCGGGGTGAGCGCTTCTGGGGCTATGGCATCGGTCAATACGGTCGGGTCATGGTGACCTACCTGGAGGCACCGCGCTTCATCGGCCGTGATGCTCTGCTGGAAGTGGAACTGGACAACGGCGAGCGCATCCATTGCACGCCCGATCACCAGTTCATGCGCCGGGACGGCGTCATGGTCGCGGCCCACGAACTGCGCCCGGCTACCTCGCTCATGCCGCTTTACCGCCAGCTCATCCGCGGTTACGAGCAGGTCTACCAACCGGTGGACGGCTACCTCATGCCTACCCATCGCCTTGCCGACGACTGGAATATCCGCCACGGCATCTACGCGAACGAACCAGGTAGCGATTGCCATCACCTGGACCATGATCGGCGCAACAACCGACCCTGGAACATCACCCGGATCGGGGCGGCGGAGCACATCGGCCTGCACAACGAGCACAGCTACGGCGAACAGTTCGACGCCGAGGTGCAGCGGGCGCTGCAATTCTGGCGCTCGTCCGACTACACTGCGGCCCGGGAGGAACTGCTTCAGGCACGCCGTCAGCCCAGTGACCAGACTCGTGAACGGCATCGCCAAGTCAGGCTGGAGCGCTATCGCGACGCTGCCGAGCGGCAGCGGCAGTCGGAGTTGATGCGCCAGTCCTGGGCCAGGGACGATGGCGGACGTCGTGCCCGGCAGGCGGGAGTCGCCCGCCATCTCCGCTTGCGGCAGGAGATCGACGCCGCAAGCGTGCGGCGGGCTCTGGATGAGACCGGTTCGATTCGCGGAGCTGCGCGCCTGCTAGGCTGTGACCGGGCGCTGTTGAGGCGCTTTCCCGAAGTGATTCAGGCATTCCACGGGGGGCAGCATCCCGACAACCACAGAGTAGTGTCGATTCGCGAACTACCCGGCGACCACGATGTGTACTGCCTGACGGTTCCCGAGGCAGGCAACTTCGCCCTGGAGGCGGGGGTGTTCGTCCATAATTGCGGCATCATCGTCAACGTAACCCCCCTGGAGCCGGAATGGGAGGGGCACGTCACCTTGGAGTTTTCCAACACCACGCCGTTGCCCGCCAAGATCTACGCCAACGAGGGCGTGGCGCAGATGCTGTTCTTCGAGTCCGACGAGGAATGCGCGGTGTCCTACAAGGACCGCGGCGGCAAATACATGGGGCAGCGCGGGGTGACGCTGCCCAAAGCGTGATCAGAAACTGCAGGCGGTACCGGCCGGCAACTTGCTGATCGAGGGACGGCCGGTGGGGCTGATGGTGATTTCGCGACCCGGTACCTGCTCGGTGTTCGCGCCGACGCTGTCACTAGAGCTGGCCTTGGCGCAGATCCGGTAACGAGCGGAAACGCCCGCCCCTTCGTTGAGCATGCCGTTGCTTTGGAAGCTCAGCCAGCCGTTGCCGGCCCCGTCGCTGCGGATGGTGATGCCGGAGGCGACCGCGCTGCCGATGGCGAGCTGGGTATTGCTGCTGGTGATGCTGGTATCGCGCGCGGTCGAAGTGTAGGCCACCCAGCCCAGTTCGTACTGCCGCTCGGAGGTGCCGGTGTGGCAGGCAGGCGAGTTCGGGTTGAAGGACTCGGCCTTGACGCGGCAGATATTGACCGGTACGCCGCGCTTGATCGCTTCACTGCGCGCCAGCTGGATGTCGGCGAGGAAACGGTTGGTCTCGGCGGTGACCCTGTTGTTCTTGATGAACGTCTCGAAGCTCGGCACCCCCCACGCCAGGATGATGGCGGAAATGACGATGACGATCATCAGCTCGATCAGGGTGAAACCACCCTGCGTGGTGTTGCGGCACTTGGGCATGGCGTTGTTCTCGTCTTTGGTCCGATCGCCGGCGGCAGGCACGCCCGGCCTGTCGTTTTCTGTGGACCCCGCAAGTATAGGTGCGTTCCCGGTCCCGGCCAACCGCGCCAGGCACCGGTCATCCCGGGCCGTCAACCGCCGATCGCCACTCCCTCAGCCGCGATAGGCCACGTAATGACCGCTGTAACGCAGCGCCGGATGGCCCTGCTCGAGGATCTCGGCGTGCAGCAGCCAGCGCGCCCGGCCGCGGCGGCGGTAGGTCTGCAGAAAGTCCACCACCGCCTCGGCCGGGGGCAGGGCGCATGCGGCGACGATCTCGCCGCGTACCGGGCGCAGGTAGTGCAACTGGCTGTCGGCTACCACCACCTGAGCGGTCTCGCCGTGCGCCTCCAGAGTGAGCTGAGTCAGTGCCCAGCCGGCCAGAGTAACCAGGGTGGCCAGGGCGCCGGCGAAGGCCGTGCCCTTGTCGTTGACGTTGGGCGCAAGCGGTGCCGCCAGCGCCAGTCCGCGGGCATCATGATGCAGTAGGCGGATGCCCATGGCCTGGGTGAGCGGGATGTTGCGGGCGAGGAACGAGTCCAGGTCGGCGGCGATGGGCATCGGGCGGTAAGCGGCTGGTGGTCCTAGGGCGATGGTAAGGGAGAAAGGGTATCGCCCTCCAGTCCCCGGCTGTTGTAGAGTGGCCCGAGTCAACCGCACAGGACGACCCGGGCCATGCCGACCGCGTACTATGCCAGCCGGCACCAGGGAGCCGGCCGCTATCTCTGGCGTTCACTGATCTTCCTGCTGGTGCTGGCGTTGCTGGCCGGGCTCTTCCACCGTTTCCTGCAGTCCGGCTTCTGGGCCAATGCCGGCCTCAACGGCACCATCCTCGGCATCTTCCTGTTCGGCGTGGGCTACACCCTGGTCGCGCTGTGGGCGGCCTGTGCCGACGCCAACGCCATCACCGCCGCCTTCGAGCGGGTGCATAACGCCCGCCGCCAGTCCCAGGGGCTGCCGACTCCTGCCGAGCTGGTGCAGGGCCGGCGCGGCATCGCCGAGTTCTTGCACACCGTGCGCCGCGTGGTGCAGCAGGAGGAGGCCGCCGCCACCCTGCCGTATCTGCTCGATTCCCTGTCCGTGCGCGGCGAGGACCGGCGCGCCCTGGTGCGCTATCTGACCGGCGCCCTGGTGCTGCTGGGTCTGATCGGTACCTTCTACGGTCTGGTGGTCACCACCCAGGGCGTGCGCGAGGTGATCGGTGGCCTCTCCGCTGCGGACAGCGCCGGCGACCTGCTGGCAGGGCTTAAGGAGCGGCTGATGGTGCCGCTGGGCGGCATGGGTCTGGCTTTTGCCACCTCGTTGTTCGGTCTCGCCACGTCTTTGAGCCTGGCTTTCCTGGAGCTGCAGCTGTTCCATGCGCAGAACCTGGTCCATGCCCGGCTGGAGTCGCTGGTGGTGAGCGAGCTGCTACCGCTGTGGCAGCTGGGCGGCCGGCCAGTGCCCCAGACGGCTGCGGTCTCGCCCCGTTACCTGGCAGGACTGCTGGCGGCCAACGCCGAACGCCTGGAACAGTTGAGCGACATCGTCGAGGCCCTGGGCAAGCGCGACGCCACCGCCGCCGTCGCCCGCCTCAATGAGCAGTTGGCCGGTCTCAACGAGCGTCTGGAATCCCTACGCCAGACCCTGGAGGGGCTGGAGCGGGAGCGCACCGCTGGCCTGCGCCATGAGCTGCGCGTGCTGACCCAGGTGCTGGCCGAGCGCGACCTGCGCGGCCCCGTCAACCTGCCGGACAAGGCCTACCATGCGCCGGAGAGTTGACAACCCGGGCACCTTCAACATCTGGCCGGCCTTCACCGACGCCCTGGGCGGGCTGGTGGTGGTGCTGATCTTCCTCATCACCGTGTTCGTCATCGGCGAGGTGCTGCTGGGCCGGGAGATGACCGGCAAGGATACCGCCATCGGCCAGTTGCAGCGCATCATCGAGCATCTCGAAATCCTGGCTGGCGATGCCCAGACCGAGGCGGAGCAGCTCAAGACCCGCGTGGCCGGACTGGAGGGGGAGCTCGGCGACCGCCAGCGGCTGCTGGAACAGGTGCGCGCTGAGCTGGCTGCCGCCGCCGCCGAGCGCGAGCGACTGCGGGTGTCTCTGGATGAGGCCGGCGGCCGTGCGCGCGAGCTGGGTGCCCGCTTGGGCGAACGTGAGCGCGAACTCAGCAGATTGCGCGAGGAGCTCGGTGCCAGCCGCGCCGAGCGCGACACGCTGCAGACCCAGCTCGAGGCCAGCCGTGCCGAGGGCGAGCGGCTGCGCGGCGAGCTGGAGGGCAGTCAGGCTGAGGCGGTTCGGTTGCGCGCCGAGCTCGGCGCCGTCGAGGCCGAGCGGCAGCGCCTGGACAGCGCCTACGACACTCTGCGCAGCGCCAAGATGAGCGGCGACGAGCGCATCTCCGAGCTGGAAGCCCAGGCCGCCTTGCTCAGCGCCCGCGCCGAGCGCCTGGCCGCGGAACTGGAGCGGCTCAATCGGGCCCTGCTGGGCAAGGATGCCGAGCTGACCAAGACCGGCGCCGAGCGGGAGCTGCAGCAGCGTCTGCTGGAGGAGCAGCAGAGCCGCATCGAGCAGCTCGACGCCCTGCTCAAGCGCCGCCTGCTGGAGCGGGTGGAGGAGCTGGAGCAATACGCCAGTGACTTCTTCGGGCGGTTGCGCCAGGTATTCGCCGGCAACCCCAACATCAAGGTGGAGGGCGACCGCTTCGTGTTCCAGTCCGAGGTGCTGTTTCCCTCCGGCGAGGCGGCGCTGTCGCCGGCCGGTCAGGCCGACCTGGATAAGTTCGTGGCGGTATACCGCCAGCTCGCCGAGCGTCTGCCCCAGGATCTGCCGGTGATCATCCAGGTGCTGGGGCATACCGATCGGGTGCCGGTGCGTGGCGGACGCTTCGCCTCCAACTGGGAGCTGTCCCACGCCCGCGCCCAGGCGGTGGTGGACTATCTGATCGGCCAGGGCATTCCGGCGGAGCGGCTGGCGGCGGTGGCCATGGGCGAGTACCACCCGGTGGACCCGGCCGACAATCCCGACGCCTACCGCCGCAACCGCCGCATCGAGCTGAAGATCACCAGCCGCTGACGCGCCTGCTCTTGACCGGCGCCGTGCATGGAGGATAGTGAGAGGCGGCGTAGCAACAGCGAGGATAGCGAGGAAGCCTTATGCAGGACTATGCAGAATTGCGGCACACGCTCGAGGCGCGGCGGCAAGAACTGCGGGAGCGGCTGAGTGGCATCCAGGCCCATCTGCAGCGCGGCGGCGAGCCCCTGCCCCAGGATTTCGCCGAGCAGGCGGTGGCGCGGGAGAACGACCAGGTGATCGAGGCCCTGGAGGGCGAGGTACGCGCCGAGCTGCGGGAGATCGAGCGGGCGCTGCATGCCATGGACATCGGCGAGTACGGCGTGTGCGAGGTCTGTGGTGCCGAGATCCCACTGTCGCGGCTGCGCATCCTGCCGGCGACTCGGCTATGTGTGGCCTGTGCCGAACGCCGCGAGCGCGGCCGCGGTTAGCCGGCGAGATTCTTAAGCGCCGGCGGCGGGCGTGCTACAGTGCCGCCAGCCCGAGACAGCCTAAAGGAGCGAGCATGAGCCTCAAGACCGCCGACCTATGCGACCAGCACGCCGAATATCTGCAGATCGCCGAGCCCGTGTTCGGCGACTTCGGTGGCCGCAGCGCCTTCCACGGCCGCATCACTACCCTCAAAGCCTTCGAGGACAACTCCCTGGTGCGCGAGATCCTCAAGGAGCCCGGCCAGGGCCGGGTGCTGGTGGTCGACGGCGGCGGCTCCCTGCGCTGCGCCATGCTCGGCGACCAATTGGCCGAGCTGGCCGAGAAGAACGGCTGGGAGGGGGTAGTGATCAACGGCTGCATCCGCGATAGCGCCGAAATCGCCCAGATCGACCTGGGCGTCAAAGCCCTCGGCACCCATCCGCTGAAGACGATCAAGCGCGGCGCCGGCGAGCGCGACGTGCCGGTCCGCTTCGCCGGGGTCAGCTTCATCCCCGGCCACTGGCTGTATGCCGATGAAGACGGCATCGTGGTGTGCGAGCGTAAGCTCGGATGAACATCCACGCCATCATTGCCCAGGAGATCGCTGCCCGTCCCGAGCAGGTGGCCGCCGCCGTGCGCCTGCTGGATGAGGGCGCCACCGTGCCGTTCATCGCCCGCTACCGCAAGGAGCTCACCGGCGGGCTGGACGATACTCAGTTGCGCCTCCTGGAGGAGCGGCTGCGCTATCTGCGCGAGCTGGAGGAGCGGCGTGAGGTGGTGCTGGCCGGCATCCGCGAACAGGGCAAGCTCACCTCCGATCTGGAGGCTGCCATCCGCGCCGCCGACACCAAGACGCGGCTGGAGGACCTGTATCTGCCCTACAAGCCCAAGCGCCGCACCAAAGCGCAGATCGCCCGCGAGCAGGGCCTCGCACCCCTGGCCGAGACGCTGCTGGCCGATCCGCGGCAGGACCCGGCGACCCTGGCCGCCCGCTTCGTCGACGCCGAGAAGGGCGTGAGCGATGTCAAAGCCGCACTGGACGGGGCGCGCCAGATCCTCATGGAGATCTTCGCCGAAGATGCCGAGCTGCTCGGCCAGCTGCGTGACTACCTGTGGGCCAACGGTGTGCTCAGGTCCAAGGTGGTGGCGGGCCAGGAGGAGGCCGGGGCCAAGTTCGCCGACTACTTCGACTACGCCGAGGCGATCCGCAAGATTCCCTCGCACCGCGCCCTGGCCCTGTTCCGCGGCCGTAACGAAGGGGTGCTGGAGCTTACCATCGCAGTCGGCGAAGACGACGACAGCAGCCCCTGCGAGGGCATGATCGCCCGCCGCTTCGGCATCGCCAGACAGGGCCGTCCGGCCGACGACTGGCTGCTGGAGACGGTGCGCTGGGCCTGGAAGGTCAAGCTCTCCACCCACCTCGAGCTGGAAGCCAAGCAGCAGCGCCGCGACGAGGCCGAGGAGGAGGCGATCAAGGTCTTCGCCCGCAATCTCAAGGACCTGCTGCTGGCCGCTCCGGCCGGGCCGCGGCCCATCCTCGGTCTGGATCCGGGGCTACGCACCGGGGTCAAGGTGGCGGTGGTGGATGCCACCGGCAAGCTGATCGATACCGCCACCCTCTACCCGCATGCCCCGCACCACCGCTGGGATGAGGCCATCGCCGCGCTGGCCGCGTTGTGCGCCCGGCACAAGGTGGAGCTGGTCAGCATCGGCAATGGCACCGCCTCGCGCGAGACCGACCGCCTGGTCGGCGAGCTGATGCGCCGTCATCCCGAACTCAAGCTGCAGAAGCTGGTCGTGTCCGAGGCCGGAGCCTCGGTGTACTCGGCCTCGGCGCTGGCGGCTCAGGAGTTCCCGGAGCTGGACGTCAGTCTGCGCGGCGCGGTGTCCATCGCCCGCCGCCTGCAGGACCCCCTGGCCGAGCTGGTCAAGATCGAGCCCAAGTCGATCGGCGTCGGCCAATATCAGCACGACGTCAGCCAGACCCGGCTGGTCCGCGCCCTGGATGCGGTGGTGGAGGACTGCGTCAACGCCGTCGGGGTGGATGTCAACACCGCCTCGGTAGCGCTGCTGGCGCGCATCTCCGGCCTCAACCAGGCCCTGGCGCGCAACATCGTCGAATACCGTGACCGCAACGGCCCCTTCCCCGACCGCCGGGCGCTGCTCGAGGTGCCGCGACTGGGCGAGAAGACCTTCGAGCAGGCGGCCGGCTTTTTGCGCATCCAGAACGGCCGCAATCCGCTGGACCGCTCCGCCGTGCACCCCGAGGCCTATCCGGTGGTGGAGCGCATCCTGCACAAGACCGGCAAGACCATCGGTCAGGTTCTGGGCGACGCCAACTTCCTCAGAACGCTCGATCCGGCCCAGTTCACCGACCAGCGCTTCGGACTGCCCACGGTCAAGGACATCCTGGCCGAGCTGGAGAAGCCGGGCCGCGATCCCCGCCCGGAGTTCAGGACCGCGAGCTTCCAGGAGGGGGTGGAGAAGATCGAGGACCTCAAGCCCGGGATGGTGCTGGAGGGGGTAGTGAGCAACGTCGCCAACTTCGGCGCCTTCGTCGACATCGGTGTGCACCAGGACGGGCTGGTGCACATCTCGGCCATGAGCGACAAGTTCGTGAAGGACCCGCGTGAGGTGGTCAAGGCCGGCCAGGTAGTCAAGGTCAAGGTGCTGGAGGTCGATGTCAAGCGCAAGCGCATCGCGCTGACCATGCGTCTCGCCGACGACCCGCGCGACCACCTGTCACAGGGGCGCGCCGACGCAGGGCGCAAACTGGCCAAGAGCAAAGAGCCAGTCAAGCCGACCGGCGGCTCCCTGGCCGAAGCCTTCGCCCGGGCCAAGCGCTGAAGGCGCGGCTCAGCAGCTATCGTTGAGCCGGCACTGCAACTGCCGCTGCAGTTGCTGCTGGCGGTTCTGCAACTGCGCCTCTTGCTCCCGGCTGCGGTAGAGCAAACCGCGTTCCTCCAGCCGCTGATATTGCGACTGGGATTCCCGCACGCGCCGCTCGTTGTTCAGGCGCTCCTGCAGGGCACGGCGCTGGTCCTCTTGCTGGCGGCGCAGTTCCCCTCTCAACCGCACGTCGTCCCGGCGTGCATGATCTTCCCGCCGCAGCCGGTCCTGCAACTGGCGTTGCATCTGCTGCTGTTGTTCGCGCAACTCCCGGCTCAGGCGCCCATCATCGCGCCACCGGCGCTCTTCCCGCGAGTCCCGCCGCCAGTTCCGGTAACGCCAGTCGTCGTCGCGGTCGTAGCGGTAATAGTGGTAACGGTCGTCGCGGTCGTAGCGATAATAGGGCTTGCCGTCGCGGTAGTAGTAATAGCGCGTCGTCGGATAGCCGTAATCGTAGTAGTAGCGCCGCCCGGCGTAGCCGTCGCCGTAATAGTACGAATCGTCGTAGTCGTAATAGGGATAAGCACAACCCGCCAGACCCGCTGTCCCGACCAGTAGGCAGAGCAGTCTGCGCCAACCTGGTGTTTTGCGTTTCATGAGACATCCCCGCGTTAATACCTTAGACCGCGCTTGCCCGGTACCGCTCGGTCTCAGGGCGAGATCGCCTTCAGCTTGGCTTCCAGGGCGGCACGCAGCGCCTCCTGCAAGACCGGGTTGGCGGAGGTATCCTTGACCGCGGGTGCGAGCTGCTTGCCGGTGCCGGCAGCGGCATCCGCGGAGAAGGCCCAAGGCGCGGCGACGTAGAGCAGAGCCTCACCCGCCGCATAGCCGCTGTCGATGCACAGGTACACATAGAGGTCGCTCACCGGCAGGGTGTAGTACACCCGCTGCCAGGAGAAGTGGCTGAACAGCACCTGATCGGTGATGAAGCTGCTCAGCCCGCAGTAGCCCTGCACTGCGGCGGACCCGAACGGCTCCATGGTGAAGGCCAGAGTCTCGCCGCCATAGCCGTAGAAGCCGATGGCGACATCGGAAAAGGACGACAAATAGCCGGTACCGGCGCTGACGATGCCGCTATAGTCGATGGCGCTCGCCCGCGGGCTGCCGCCCAGGGCGAGGGCCGCGGCCAGGGCCGCGGCGGGCATGGCGAGGCGGGGGCGGGACAGAGTGCGCATATCGACCTCCGATGGGCCGAAAACCCGGCGATGGAGTGCTTTTCCAAATCAGCATGAGCGCCGCCAGATGAATCCGCGCTGAACTATCCGACGCGGCGTCCACCGCCAGACGTGTCGTGCCGGGATAATCCGGCGTCGCTCCCAGGGCAACCCTCCAGGTCTCTCTCGTCCATTATCAATCGCCATCGAATAGTCATTGTAAGGGCTTGTTTGGGATAACGAATTTCTGCGGTTGGGAGATGAAAAATATTTTTAAATCCACAGCCGCCAGAGGGCTTTCCGTACCCGCTTCGTTTGCAACGTGCTGACCACTAGAGGTGTCTTGCCATGCCCGGACGTAACCATCTGTTCATCCCCGGCCCCACCAACATTCCCGAGAGCGTGCGCCGCGCCATGGCGGTGGCCATGCAGGACCAGCGCGCGCCGGATTTCCCGGAGTTCACTCTGCCGCTGTTCCGCGACCTGAAGCAGATCTTCAAAACCGAGAGCGGCCAGGTGTTCATCTTCCCCGCCTCCGGCACCGGCGGCTGGGAGGCGGCCATCACCAACACTCTGTCCCCCGGCGACAAGGTGCTGGCCACGCGCAAAGGCCAGTTCTCCCACCTGTGGGCCGATCTCTGCCAGCGCCATGGCCTGGAGGTGGAGGCGATCGACGTGGAATGGGGCGAGGGCACCCCGGTGGAGGAATACGCCCGGCGGCTCGAAGCCGATAAGGCGCACCGGATCAAGGCGGTGCTGGTCTGCCACAACGAGACCACGACCGGCGTCACCAGCGACGTGGCCGCCGTGCGCAAGGCCCTGGATGCCGCCAACCACCCGGCTATGCTCTACGTGGACGGGGTGAGCTCGATCGCCAGCATCGACTTCCGCATGGACGAGTGGGGCGTGGATCTGGCGGTCACCGGCTCACAGAAGGGCTTCATGCTGCCCACCGGCCTGGCCATCGTTTGCGCCTCGCAGAAGGCGCTGGAGGCGCGCAAGAGCGCCAGGTGCCCGCGCTGCTTCTTCGACTTCGAGGACATGATCCGCACCAACAAGGACGG